>JAVXJA010000011.1:0-64484 GCA_036648085.1 Terrisporobacter sp. | reverse complement strand
AAAATATAACTTAGGTCAATCTATGTCTAGAAAAGGGAATTGTTGGGATAATGCTACGAAAGAGTCGTTCTTTGGACATATAAAGGATGAAATAGATTATAAGAGTTGTCAGAGTTCTGATGAATTACAATATATGGTAGATGATTATATAAATTATTATAATAATAAGAAAAAATAATATTTTGGTAGTATATTCATATCAAAAAATGTCTAAATTAAACATGAATAAAAACGTTTTGCAAATGATAAAGTTTGACAGTCAAAATAAATGATGATATATTATAAATAAGTAGGTTGACTTTAGACATCTTTGAAGTTACAATTACTGTAACAAGTTATCGGTCGACCGACCGACTGAAAAAAGGGAGAGTTTAGTTATGAATAAAATTAAGATAATAACAGATAGTTCTTGCGATTTAAATATAGAGGTCTTACAAAAGTATAATATAACATCAATACCTCTTAATGTTTCTTTTGGAGAGGACACATACATAGATGGAGAACTTGAAAAAGAAGAATTTTATAGAAGAATGGCGGGTTCTAAAGAACTTCCTAAAACTTCATGTCCATCACCAGAAAAATTCATGCAAAATTATGAAGGTGAAGAAGAGATAATAGTACTTACTATAGCATCAAAGTTATCAGGTACATATTCAACAGCAAATTTAGCAAAGAATATGTTTGAAGAAAATAACAAAAATAAAAAAATAGCTATAATAGATACAGAAACAGGATCAATAGCTCATGGTCAATTAGTAATAAAAAGTGCACAATTAGCAGAAGAAGGAAAGAGCTTTGAAGAAATAGTTGAAACAATAGAAAAATTAAAGAAAGAATTAGTATTTTATGGTTCCCTTGAAACCTTAGAAAATGCCATAAAAGGTGGTAGAATAAATCCTATAGCAGGAAAAATTATTAATGCTTTAAATTTCAAAGTAATAATAAAAATAGGTGAAGGTGAAGTAAAGCCAATAGATAAGGCTAGAGGAGATAACAACTCTATAAAAAAAGTTGTGGAAAAAGTTTGTAATAATATAGGGAATGATAATAAAAAAACTCTTACAATAGCACATGCAAATTGTCCAGAAAAAGCTTTAAAAACAAAAGAAATGATGCTTAAAGAGAATAATTTTGAAAGTGTAAACATAGTAGAAATAGGTTCTGTTATGGGCACATATACATCGACAGGTGCAATATTAATAAGTGTTTTATAATATAAATTTTACAATGGTAAATCAACTTGATTTACCATTTTGTACGTTCAGCATGTTTACTGAGCCGATAGGTTGAAAGAAACCTTATCGCCCAACCAACAGGAAGATAACCCGTAAGCAAGGGCGTCACTGGTAACGGTGAGTCTGAAGAAATCCTGTACTCTTCTGTAATTGCAGATAGATTTGAACAAGTAGAAATACAAGGAATGAAGAAATGGTATAGTTTAATTGATAAAGTATATGATATATGATAAAAGAAATCTATATAAATATTTTGCAGAAGTTAAATCAAATAAGGGAGCACCAGTAATGAGAGTACACATAGACAAAGATGATGGAACTAAAAGACCACTTGGTATACCTAATGTAAGGGGTAGAATTGTATAAAAAGCACTAAGAAATGTGATAGAACCAATCTTTGAACCCAAATTCCATCCATCTAGTTTTGGATATAGACCGAACAGGTCATGTCATCATGGGATAGCAAAAGCAGAAATGTTCATGAATAAGTATGGATTAGAATATGTAGTAGATATGGACTTATCTAAATGTTTTGATACTATTAACCATGAAATAATAATAAATTCTATTAATGAGTATATCAGTGATGGTAGGCTAATAAAGCAATTCCTAGAATGCGGTATCAAAGAAAAATTTGAAGTATATGAAACTACAGTTTGTAGTCCTCAAGGTGGAGTTATTTCACCACTACTTATGAATATATATATGACAAAATTTGATAACTACATGAAAGATAATAATTGCAAATGCAAGTGATGGTGTTGCATATCTAGGATTTATGGTTGATAGATTAAATCCTGTAATTAGAGGATGGACAAATCAATTTATTTAATATAAAGTCCAATTATTTAAGGTAATAACATACTTGTTTTGCCAACATGTCGCTCAGGCTAAGAGAATTTTTTGTTTTCTATAGGTTATTATAAAAAATATCTTGGTTAATTCTTTATTAAGAGTAAATTAACTTATTTTACTTTTGTTTAGTGATATATATATGTTGGGTATAACATATGTAATCAAATGAGTGAAATTAAAAATAGTGATATTGTCACAGATGTTTCATTATATAATGAGTATCTATACTTAAAAGGAGGTACATCAAATGTGTACTAAAGTAGTAATAGTTGGTGGTGTAGCAGGAGGAGCATCTGCAGCAGCTAGACTTAGAAGATTAAACGAGGATTTTGAAATAATTATGTTTGAAAAAGGAGAATATATTTCTTTTGCCAACTGTGGTCTTCCATATTATATAGGTGAGATTATAGAAGAAAGAGGGAACTTATTGGTTCAAACTGTAGAAGGAATGAAAGAAAGATTCAATTTAGACGTAAGAAATTTAAGTGAAGTTATTGAAATAGATAAAGAATATAAAAGGGTTAAAGTTAAAAATCATAAAAGTGGAGATATTTATGAAGAGAGTTATGATAAATTAATTCTTTCTCCAGGTGCAATGCCAATAATTCCAGTTATAGAAGGTATAGAGGAGTGTGATAATTTATTTACACTTAGAAATCTTCCAGATACAGATAAAATTAAAAATTATGTAGATATAAATAAACCTAAGGAAGCTCTTATAATGGGTGGTGGATTTATTGGTTTAGAAATGGCTGAAAATTTACATGAAAGAGGTATAAAAGTTACCATAGTTCAATCAGGTAATCAAGTTATGAAGCCTATAGATATTGAAATGGCAAGTGTAATTCATAGTCATTTAATTGAAAATGGTGTAGATTTAATACTTAATGATAAAGCGGTTAAATTCAAAGACAAGGGTAAAAAAATTACATTAAAAAGTGGTAGGGAAATAGAAGCTGATATGATAATACTATCAATAGGTGTGGCTCCAGAAAGTTCAATAGCTAAAAATGCAGGACTAAGCACAAATGATAAAGGTGGAATCATTGTAGATAGTAAATTAAGAACTTCTGATGAAAGTATTTATGCTATAGGAGATGCTATAGAAGTAATAGATTTTGTTAATAAAAAACCTACTATGATACCTTTAGCATGGCCTGCAAATAGACAAGGTAGATTAGTAGCAGATATTTTATCTGGAAAAGATGTGGAATATAAGGGAACATTAGGATCATCAGTAGCAAAAATATTTGATTATACAGTAGCATCAACAGGAAATAATGAAAAAACTCTTAAAAGGTTAGGTATGGATTATAAAGTAGTGCACATTCATCCTATATCGAACGCAGGGTATTATCCAGGAACAAGTCAGATATCATTCAAAATGTTGTTTGAACCTAAAACAGGTAAAATATTAGGTGCACAAGGTGTAGGGATGTCAGGTGTGGAAAAACGTATAGATTTAATTGCAAATTCAATAAAAGCAGGATTTACAGTATATGATTTGCAAGATACGGAAGTATGTTATGCACCGCCATATAATTCTGCTAAAGATCCAGTTAATTTGTTAGGGTATTATGCTGCTAATATTATGGAAAATATAGTTGATAATACACAATGGTATGAAGTAGATCATTTAATGGAAAAAGGTGAATATATATTAGATGTACGTGAAGACTATGAAGTAGCAAATGGTAATATACAAAATTCCATAAATATTCCTTTGGGACAATTAAGAGATAGATTGAATGAAATACCAAAGGACAGGAAAATATATGTATCTTGTCAAGTTGGTCTTAGAGGATATATTGCATGTACCATATTAAATCAATATGGATACAATACATCTAATATTGATGGTGGATATAAAACTTATAGTAGCGTAAAAAAAGCAGAAAAAGTTCTAAATAAAAAATAATTATTAAAAAAGTGATATCTATTAATGGATATCACTTTAAAAGTTTGTGATTATATTTACTAATCGCTTTTTTATTGATTTTTGTTATAATAAAGGTACTAGTTACCTGTAGGAGGATAAATAAATGAAGGAAATTGAATTTACAGCTATTGATGGGATTAAAGTAGGGCATATGCAAGATGAAGAAGCTGCAACGGGATGCAGTGTAATAATATGTAAAAATGGAGCTACTTCTGGTGTAGACGTTAGAGGTGGTTCGCCTGCTACTAGAGAAACTGATTTATTAAACCCAGTAAATATGGTTCAACAAATTCATGCAATAGTATTATCGGGAGGAAGTGCTTATGGTCTCGATTCTTGTTCTGGAGTTATGAAATATTTAGAAGAGAAAGATATAGGTTTTGATGTTCAAGTAGCAAAAGTACCAATAGTATGCGGAGCTTGCTTATTTGACTTAGTTATAGGAAGTCCAAAAGTTAGACCAGATTTAGAAATGGGATACAAAGCAGCACAAAATGCTAATAATAGGTCATGTCCAAATGGAAATATAGGAGCAGGATGTGGCGCTACAGTAGGTAAATATTTAGGTCCTGAATTTTCTATGAAAGGTGGGCTTGGTACATATGCTATTCAAGTTGGAGATTTACAAGTAGGAGCTATTGTAGCAGTGAACTGTTTAGGTGATGTAATAGATCCAGAAGACAATAATAAAATCTTGGCGGGAATGATAAAAGATAATGAATTTATGGATACTGAAAAGATAATGATAAGTAATTATCATGATAGAACTAATTTATTTTCTGGAAACACGACAATAGGAGCTATAGTTACAAATGCTAAATTTGATAAATCAGAAATAACAAAAATAGCATCTATGACTCACAATGGATATGGTAGGACGATGAGACCGGCCCATTCTATATATGATGGAGATACAATATTTGCCATGTCAACTGGAGATGTGGAAGCTGATTTAAGTGTAGTTGGAATGTTAGCAGCTAATGTTATGGAAAAAGCAGTAGTGCAAGCTATAAAAAATGCAGATACTTTACACGGAGTAAAAGCTTACAAAGATTTAAAATAGTTAGAAGAAAAAAATCTATACCTGAAAAAGTAATTTTAGGTATAGATTTTAAAACATATTGAATATTAATTGGCAGATATTATCTTCTAACTGATTTCTATTTTTAGTAGTTACATCTATAATAAGAACATCGTCTCTGCTTTTAATAATATCTAGAAAATCACAGTCGTATTTCTTTATAATACCAAATACAATTTTATTGCTATCTAAAACATAATTTAAATTTGAAACAAAATCACTTGCATTAGCTTCAGCAAATCCTATTTCATCTAAAGCTATTAAGTCACAAGAATTGAAATTTTCTAATAATTCTTTTGAATAAGTATTAAAATTTTCTTTATAAGTAGTTACATTATTAACGTTATCGATGAAAACATCTTCTAAAATTTTATAGCGTTGTCCATTTATACGAGAGACTATATAAAATTTTTTTGTGACCTTACTATTTTCTTTATTAACCGTTCTGAAATAATAAAATCCACCTAAAGATAAATCTTTATTAAGCTTGATTTTTAATAAATTTAAAACTTTATTAAGTAAAGTAGTTTTGCCGATGCAGACTTCTCCAGTTAAAAAAATATTATTCATGTTGTTACTCCTTTAGTAGTTTATTAAATTTCAGTAAAAGTAAATCTTTCTTGACGAGGTAATTTTAAAATAAATACTACTGTATCCTCTGAAATTATTTCTTTATTATATTCAGGGAAATTGCTACCAAGATAACTTCTTAAGGTATCTTCTAAATTTTCACTTTCAATTTCTGGAGGAAAATTATTGTCATAATAAAATTGTCCAGCGCAGGGGTTATAAATTTCTCTAGTTACTTCGTATAATTTCATACTAAACTCCTTATAATAAAAATAGTTTATGAATAGATTTCTACAAAAATTCATATTTTCCTTTTAATAATAATGTTTTTTGAAAACTTAATGTACAATTGATTAATGGTATAATGCTTCTTTATGCCCTTGGTCATAGTGAATGTTTCTCACATAGGTGGTTTATGAGAAGTGAACTTTATATCAATTATAATGAAATAAATATAATGAAATAAAAAAGAATTGCCTAAATATAAACTTTAGACAACTCTTTTACAAAATAATTTTATTTTATAGGAAGCTGAAGTTCAGTCATCCATTCATCAATACTTTCTTCCAAATACCATCAATATAATGTTCTCTTGGATTTCCGTTTACCTCATAATTATTATTTTCAATCCATTTAAATACATAGTTATAAGCGTCTTTTAATTTATTATAATCACTTTTCTTTATTAATTAATTTTTAGAATCGGCCCTATGAGAAGAGTCAAGAAGAAATTAAAAATTTAAATACAAGATATTCCTACTATACCTGGTCCAGAATGTGAGCAAATTACACAACCAATATTTACAGTGTAAACATCTTTTACTTTAGCTACTTTTAATAAAGCGTCTTTAAGTATTTGTGCATCTTCTGTGTTATCACCACATCCAATAATAATTGTTCTGCTAGTTAAGTCATCTCCAAATTTATTAACAATAGAATTTACTAAAGTTGAGTAAATTTGTTTTTTACCTCTTACTTGAGATCTTTGACTTACAAGACCATCTTTAACTTCTAAAATAGGTTTTATTGATAATAAATTTCCTAAAATAGCTTTTGTAGAAGAAATTCTGCCACCCATTTTTAAATATTCCAAAGTATCAACAGAGAATACTACTTCTTCACTACCTTGTAACTCTTCCAGCTTAGATACTATTTCTGTAGCAGAAAGACCTTCTTCCGCCATTTCACAAGCCTTAATAACATAGAAAGCACTTCCTATTGATAAACTTTGACTATCAAACAATTTGACCGTTGAATGTCCATCGTTTTTAGCTAAAACTGAGCTTTGATAAGTTCCTGATGCAGTTGATGAGCCTGCTATGTATAAAATTTCAGTATCTTCATTATCATATTTTTCAAAAATTGATTTAAATTGTACATACGTTGCTTGAGAAGTTTTTGGCATTACACCACTTTCTCTTAACATTTTATAAAAAGTATCCTTAGTTAAGTTTACTCCATCTACATATTCTACACCATTGAATATTACAGTTAAAGGTATTATATCAATATTATACCTTTCGATTATTTCCTTTGGTAAGTCTGTTATACTATCACATATTATTTTAATCATTAATATCCTCCATAAAGTAAATATATTTAGTATATACTATCATGGAAGAAAATATAAGTAAATAGAAAAATTTTTTATGCAAATATAAAAAGTCTTAGATAAGAAAAAAATTATAACCTAAAAAAATAATAATTAGATTTGAAATAAAGCATCGAATAACAAGAAAACATACTATAATTAATGTATACGACTTTTAAAATACTTTTCAATTATGAAAAATTAATTATTAAAAGATAAATGGAGTGATGTATTTGAAAAAAATAGCACTGATTTCCTGTACAAAATATAAAAAGGACTACTTAGAAGGTGGAAATGATAAAAATCAGGATGTTCAATTATTTAAACTATCTTATAATTATGCTAAGAAAAATGCAGATGAAATTTATATTTTATCTGCTAGATATGGCCTACTTAGAGATGAAGAGTATCTAGCTAGTTACAATGAATGTTTAGATTATAAATCAGAAATAGAAAACAAATTATGGGCATTAGATGTAATGGAAAAATTAAATCAATACACAGATATACATAAGGATGAATTTATAATATTAGCAGATAGAAATTACTACAAAAATTTTTTAAAATATCTAAAAAATACTACTTTACCATTACTAAATTTATCTATTGGAGAAAGAATACAATATCTTAAAGAGAGTACAAGTGAAGAGATAATAGAAACTGCAAGTTATGGTGAAAAACTTCATATTTTATTTAATTCTATGAATAAATATTCTTTTGGTAACTTAGATGACATACCTTTTACCAATGGTGTATATATAATTTTGGATAAAAAAGAAAAATATGAAGGCATGAGTCGTATTGTTAGAGTAGGGACACATAGTGGGGAAAATAGATTAATTGTAAGACTAAAAAAGCATTTTAAAGAAGGTGCAAAGGATGAAAGTGTTCTAAGAAAAAATATTGGCAAAGCTATCTTAGATTATAATAATCTTGATTATATTACTATTTGGAGTATTAATTTTAATGATAAAAGAAATGAAAAAAAATATTCTCATCTAAGAAATATAGAATATGAAAAAAACTTAGAAAAAATGATTACTTATTATATGAAAGAAAGATTTGAATTTGTATGCTTTGAAATTTTTGAAGAAGAAGCTAGAAACAGGTTAGTAGAAGGTATTTTATCAACCTTAGCAATTGATGAAAATTTCGTCTGTAGTGAGATATGGTTAGGTAATTATAGCCCAGTGGAAACAATAAGAAATGGTGGAGTTTGGGTTAATGAAGAATTAAATAAAGAAAAATTAAATGATAGAGAAATTAGAGAAATAATTGCTATGTGTGTAGCATCTAATCAAACAGCAACAAGCTAAACTAAGGCTATAGAAAAGTTTTCATTAACTTTTCTATAGCCTTGATTTATGTAAAAACAATATCTATCAAAATTATAATTTATTTAGTATTTCTTTTAAAGATTGAATTTCGTCATCTGATAAAGTGATACCCTTACCCATTTTTTCATGATTAGGGGCCCAATCTCTGAGGTCATATTTAGGTTTTGAACCATTCCAGCTAATAACATTTAACTCCTTAGTCCAACCCTTTGTATTTTCGCATAAAACACCTATTTCTTCAACTATATCGTATTTAAAATCTGCCATTTTCATTACTCCTTTTTATTTTTTTACTCAATTTTATTATATATTTACATTATACTAAAAAAAATAAAAACTAAACATTTTTTACAATAAATCTTAGTTTTATATAATTTTTATTGTAACTAAGATAAAAAGTTCTCATATTATATATTACACCTTATATCATCATGTACATGATAATTATTAATGGAGGTTGAAAAAATGAAATTTATAATATATTTATATAAAAAGATGTGTAAAGGTCAAATGTATAGATATTATAATTTAGCTTTGATGGAATTATGCATCGGTATTAATGAAGAAGATGAATAAATTAAAAAAGTTAGACTAGTCTAACTTTTTTAAAGGAGTTTTTTGCTTATTTAAATGATAAAATTAAAAAAAACGATTATAATTTAAGTGAATAGTTAACAATCATATATAATCTAACATATCTTTAGATAACCTAGGGCCAATGATGTCGTGGGGTTTTCTTATGTAAATAAATTTATAGGATGAAAGGGGGAAGTTAAATGGAGCGAATTGACGATAGAATAAAGATAGTAAAAGATGAAGTTATATATATTAATGCAGATGCAATTGTTAATCCAACGGACAGAAGTTTAAGTGGTAGCTTAGGACTTGATAAATTAATTCATAAAGCTGGAGGAGATAAATTAGAGAAAAAATTATCAAAAATCAATTACTGTGACGTAGGGCAATGTGTTATAACTAAAGGCTATAATTTATCTGTGAAAAGTATAATTCATACTGTTATACCATTGTGGGAAGGTGGAGATTGTGATGAGAATCAATTATTATACTCTTGTTATAAAAACTCCATAGATATGGCAGTGGAATATGGAAACAAAACCATAGCAATACCTTCAATTAGTAGTGGAGATAACAAATTTCCTATAGATGAAAGTGCAAATATTGCATATTACATAGCTTGGCGTATGATAAAAAAATACAATAAAGATGAATTAAATGAAATTTATTTTTCCTGTACTAATAAGCTTACATATGAAAAATATAGGCAGTTATCCCAAGACTACCAAGATATAGAATTTTCGGAAGAAATGCTAGAACAATACAATAAAATGGATAAATATGGTAGAAATCAAGGCGATATGTATAGTTTTATTAGAGATATGGGGGTTGAAAATGCATACAGTTTATTCTTATTAAAAGAGGCGTTTTTATATGAAAATATAAACATTGAGTATATTGAAGATGTAGTTAAATTGTTGAAACAAATGTTTATTTATATAAAAAATAGGACTAAAAGTTTTAATATGAAATTTTATAAAGATGAATTAGATGAAATAAATAATATTTTGAAAGAAATATATAATACTTTAGATTATGATACTGTGGAAAATGCTGAAAAAATAACACGATATTATTTTAATCATGCCTCAGATTATATATTTGATAAAATGAACAATTCTTTTAGATATTAAGAAGATTGGTGTATTTTTATTAGAAGTGGTATTATAATATGAGTTTATAATACATAAATGAAAGGAATTCTAACATGTCAAATAAGAAGTATTATGCTGTAAAGGTGGGAAAAGCACCGGGAGTTTACTTTACATGGGCTGATTGCTCTGCTCAAGTAACTGGATTTAAAGGTGCTAAATATAAAAGTTTTCCTACTATAGAAGAGGCAGTAGCATTTATAAATGATGAAAATATAACAATTAAAAATATTGAAGTTAAATCTATACCAAAAACTAAAACTAGTAAAGGTAGTACTAAAATTAAAGAAGGTTATGGTGTAAAACCAATTAGAAGTACTGCAAAAGTAAAAACATATAAATCTTATATAAATCCAAATGAAATCCAAGATGAATACGAGTTTATTGCTTTTGTAGATGGTAGTTATGACAGAGGAAATAAAATATTTGGTTCTGGAGTGGTAGTGCTACATCCGGAAAATGATAGTCATGAGGCATATTTTAATGCAGGTTTTGATAAATGGGATCAGTGGAATATTGTTGGTGAACTGGAATCTGTAAAAGTGGCTATAGATAAAGGGAAAGAATTAGGAAATAAAAATATAGCTATATATCATGACTTAAAAAACATTGCTCTTTGGGCAAGTGGAGAGTGGCAAGCTAAAAATGAATATACTCAAGAGTATGTAAGATATATGGAAAAAATGAGTCAAGAGTTAAATATATGCTTTGTTAAAGTAAAGGCTCATAGTAATGAAAGTGTATATAATGATTTAGCAGATGAAGCTGCTAAAAATGCTATTATAAATTATTTGAAAAATAACTAAAATTTCAACTAATCAACTTATAAATATGGATAGAAACTTTTATATAACTCAGTTAAATGAAGTTGAGTATGATTTAAATGATTGAAAATACAGATATAAGAGCATAGATATAATGAAAAGGACAACCCATTTGGGATGTCCTTTTTATTAGGTTAAATAATAACTATCTTTTTAAATAAATACCTGTCTTAAGTTATCGATTAGATACCTATTGTCATCTGGTTTTAATACACAAACCCTGAAATAATACTCATCTAATCCATCAAATGATTCACAGTCCCTTATGATTATTTTCTTTGGAATTAATCTAGACCTTAATTCATTAGCAGTAATTTTTTTAGATTTGATTTTACATAAAATGAAATTTCCTTTACTTTCAAATACTTTTAAATCCTCAAAAAAAGTAAGTGACTGAGTCAAATAATCTCTTTCTTTTAAAATTACATCAACACAGTGAGAAATATACTCTCTATCTTTAAACATTATTTCGCCCATAGTTGAAGCAATGATATTTATATTCCATAAATCTAGGTTTTTGCTTATATTATTTTTTATGTCATTATTTCCTATTAATCCATATCCTAGTCTAATGCCAGGAGTAGAGAAAAATTTAGAAGTTCCTCTTATAACAAATAAATTATCATAAGTATCTACTAAAGATGAAGAAGAATATATATCTGTATTAGTAAATTCTATATAAGTCTCATCTACCATAACAAATGCATTAGTATTTTTTAAAATTACTTCTATTTCATATTTAGAAAAAGTAAATCCTGTTGGATTATTAGGATTACAAATAATAATTAAATCAAATTCATCTTCATTTATACAATCAATTAAGTCTACAGGATCTATTTGGAAATTATTACTAGCTTTGGAAAAATATTTTATTATTTCACAATTGTTTTTCTCAAGTTCTCTTTCATACTCAGAATAAGCTGGTGAAATAAGAACAGCTTTTTTAGGATTTATTGTTGCTATAAAAGAAGAAATAAGTTCTGTAGCACCGCTACCAAGAATCATATTATTTACATTGCATTTGCAATAAGATGAAATAGATTCTTTCAAATTTATATAATCTGGATCAGGATAAACTGATACCATGTTAATATTGTTAATCACATATTCTTTCGCCAAAGTTGACGTACCGAATGGATTAATATTAGAGCTGAAATCTAAAAAGTCATCTTTTGTAAAACCATATTTATTTGATAAGTCATATAAATTAGCACCATGATTTACACTCATAATTAAACCTCCAAATTTTTTAGTATATTATTATAGTATATTATAAAACTAATATATGTAGTTATTTATAAAAATAAAAAGAATAGTGTACTAATACAATTTTTTACAAAATCAAGAAGTGAATTGCAAAAATACGAATGAAAATGTTTTAAAAAATAAAAATATATGTTATAATAAAAATGATTAAAGGACATTAGGAGGGAATTATGTACAAGTTAAATGGAGTTATGTACTCTAAAGAACAAATAAGAGAAAAAGTTATAGAACTTGCTAAGGAAATAGAAAAAGATTATGCTGGGGAAGAATTATTAGTAGTAGCAATCTTAAAAGGGGCAAGTGTATTTTGTGCAGATTTAATAAGGGAAATTAATTTAGATGTAAATATGGACTTTATGTGTGTATCGAGTTATGGAAATTCAACAACTTCATCTGGTACAGTTAAAATAATAAAAGATTTAGATGTGGATATAAAAAATAAAAATGTACTTATAGTAGAAGATATAATAGATTCAGGACAAACATTAAGTAGCTTAGTTAAAGCATTAAATACTAGAAAGCCTAAATCATTAAGATTATGTACACTATTAGACAAACCACAAAGGAGAGCGTCAGATATAAAAGTTGATTATGTGGGATTTGTTATAGAAGATAAATTTATAGTAGGATATGGAATCGACTACGCTGAAAAATATAGAAATCTACCATATATAGGTATTGTAGAAGATATTTAGGATAATAATATTAAAGGAGTATAAGACTAACTTATACTCCTTTTTAAATATGAATTTTATTTTTTTTACAAAATTATATATTTATCGTCAAAAATTATGTAGAATAATATAAGACAAGTATATTATTGAAAGGTGGTAAATTATGGATTTTCAACTTGACATATTAATGATGATTCAAAGTATGAGAAATGTCATATTAACAGCAATATTTACATTTTTTACTGTTTGTACAGAAGTACCAGTAATAACTATTTTAACAGCCATATTATACTGGTGTGTTGATAAAAAATCAGGACAAAGAGTTTTGTTTGCATTAAGTGGTAGTTTAAATATTAATGGAGCTATTAAAAATTATGTTAAAATGCCAAGGCCAATTGGAAGTAATGGATTAGAGGCTTTAAGGATAGAAACAGCTACAGGATACTCTTTCCCTAGTGGACATACACAAACATGTACTACATTTTGGACAAGTATGATGCTTATATTTAAGAAGACGTGGGTATATGTTTTAGGTACAGTGATGATTCTAGGTGCTGGTTTATCTAGATTATATCTTGGTGTGCATTGGCCAATGGATGTAATTGGTGGATGGATATTTGGAATAATACTTAGTATAATATTTATAAAATTGTTTGACTATATAGATGATAGTGAAAATTATTATATATTAGTAGGTATACTTATAGTATTTGGAGTAGTTACATATTTTGTTGGTGGAGAAGATTTATACAAAATGTTCGGCCTTTACACTGGATTTGTTCTAGGATATATGGTTGAAGATACTTATGTACAATTCAGTACAGAAGGTAGCAATAGAAGAAAGAACATATTTGCTAAAAGCACATCAAAATATGATGGAATAGGAAAAAAAATAGGAAGATTTATAATAGGATTAATATCTTTATTAGCAGTTTACTTAGTGTTTAAATATTTAGAAAGTACTTTTATGATTAATAAAACAGAAGATATGATGAATGTTTTTGAGTATATTAAATATACAATAGTAGTATTTTGGGGTGTAGCAGGCGCACCAGCTTTATTTAAAATTTTTAAACTAGCATAGAAAGCCCTATTAATGAGAGGATGATTATTTGAAGAAGGTAGTAGTAATAGGAGGAGGGCCAGCTGGAATGATGGCTGCAGCAACAGCTGCAGATAGAGATCTAGAGGTAATCCTACTAGAAAAACAACATAGATTAGGAAGAAAATTATTAATCACAGGAAAAGGTAGATGTAATATTACTAACGATTGTGATGTGGAAGAACTAATTGAAAATGTACCTACAAATAGTAAGTTTTTATACAGTGCATTTTATACATTTACAAATTATGATGCAATGAATATGTTTACATCACTAGGTCTTAAAATTAAGACTGAAAGAGGTAAAAGAGTATTCCCAGAAAGTGATAAAGCTTTAGATGTAGTAAAGGCTTTTGAAAAAATGGTAAAAAATAAAAAAGTTAAAGTAATATTAGATGCTAAGGTTAATAGAATTATAGCTAAAGATAATAAAATAGAAAAAGTTATTTATAATCATGATGAAGAAATAAAATGTGACAGTGTAATAATAGCTACAGGTGGAATGAGTTATCCTCTAACTGGATCTAGCGGAGATGGATATAAATTTGCATCTAACTTAGGACATACCATAATTTCTCCAAAACCTTCACTTATAGGTATAGAAGTTCAAGAAAGTTTTGTAAAAGATTTAGAAAAATTAGCTCTTAGAAATGTATCAATAAGTGTTTTAGATAGTAAAAATAAAAAAATATATGATGATTTCGGAGAGTTAGAATTCACCAAATATGGTTTAGATGGACCTATAATTAAATCTGCTTCTTGTAGAATGAAGGATACATCAAAAGAAAACTATAAAATAATATTAGATTTAAAACCAGCTTTAGATGAAGAAAAACTAGACAAAAGAATAATAAGAGATTTTACTAAGTACACTAATAAAGACTTTGAAAACTCTTTAGATGATTTACTACCAAAAAAACTTATTCCTATAATTATAGAATTAAGTGAAATACCAAGGAATTTAAAGGTAAATCAAATATCTAAAAAACAAAGATTGAATTTAGTTTACCTATTAAAAAATCTTACTTTTATAGTTAGAAGATATAGACCAATAGAAGAGGCAATAGTAACTTCTGGAGGTATAAAAGTTAATGAAATAAATTCATCTACAATGGAATCGAAATTAGTTCAAAATCTTTTCTTTGCAGGAGAGATAATTGACGTGGATGCATATACTGGAGGATTTAATCTTCAAATAGCATATTCAACTGCTTATTTAGCTGGAATCAACTGTTAAAGATTTTGTCAAAAATTGCATACATGTTAAATCTCAATTGTAACATAATAGTATTAGAAACACATATCAAAAAGAAAAGAGGTAATAACATGGCAAGTAATAACAATAACACTAAGGCAGTTCCAGAAGCAAAAGCAGCTTTAAATCAAATGAAATTAGAGATAGCTAACGAACTTGGTATGTCAAATTATCAACAAGTTGACAAAGGAAACCTTACAGCTAGAGAAAATGGTTATGTTGGTGGATACATGACTAAAAAACTAGTTCAAATGGCAGAACAACAAATGGCAGGTAAAGGACAATAATAGCCAACAAAACAAATGATTAGAATATAGTATAATGCAAGAGACAAATTTAAAGGTAATTACTTTAAATTTGTCTCTTTTTTATTTGCTATGACATTATATAATTTTCAATTTCCTGTATAACTCTTATATACAAGATTAAGAATTATATAATAAATATGCACAAATAAATGTTAATTTTATGTTTAAATTCACCCCAAATAGGTATATTGACATTAAATAACAAATATAATATAATAAATAATACTTTGATGAGGGAGTAGTTGGCACTTTTTATAGTGTAACTTAGTCAACATACTGATAGTTTTAACTATCTGGCTTTGTTTTGAATAATGAGACTTATCTATAGCGCAGGCTATAGGTGGGTCTTTTTTTATTACTAAGATATTAGAATTTATTTGTTATGAAGTGAATTTTTTCTTATATAAAAGTTAACTTTAATATAAGGATTACCTAATAATCAAAGAATTAAGGAGTAATATGTATTTATAAAATGAAAGGTAGGAAATTATATGAGTTTAATAGAGTTATTCATATTAGCAGTAGGACTTTCTATGGATGCTTTTGCGGTGTCAATATGTAAGGGTCTTTCTATGAAAAAAGTATCATTAAAACAATGTGGAAAGGTAGGGTTATATTTTGGTGGTTTTCAAGGTTTAATGCCACTAATAGGTTACTTTCTTGGTGTACAATTTAAGGACTATATAACAAGTGTAGATCATTGGATAGCATTTGTTTTACTTGGATTTATTGGATTAAATATGATAAGAGAATCTAGGGAGAAGGATGAAGAAATAGATATAAACCTAGCTGAAGCAGCAGTAGGTACAGATGAAGATGTACTTTCATTTAAAAATATGATTATGCTAGCTATAGCTACAAGCATAGATGCTTTAGCAGTAGGAGTTACATTTGCCTTTTTACAAGTTGATATAGTTCCAGCAGTGTTATTTATAGGAATTATTACATTTGTACTATCAATGGTAGGTGTTAAAGTTGGTAATATATTTGGAACTAAGTTTAAAGCAAAAGCAGAATTTGCAGGTGGATTAATATTAATATTAATAGGTCTTAAAATATTATTAGAACATTTAGGATTACTTACATTTTCATAGAAGTAATTAAGATAAATAAAAAATAAGCTCTTGGTTAAAATAACACTAGATGTAAAATTTAAATACATAAGGAGTGTTATTATGATAGTTGTAGATTTTGATAAAATTAAACAAGAGTTTATTAATGCAGATGTGGATGAGAAAATAAAAATATATACAACAACGCAAGGTCTTTCAGTGGAGCAATTCAGAGAATTGTTAAGATACTACCCAATTCAGCATTTATCTAAGTTAGAAAAAGCTATGGGATAATATAAAAACCTTCTATAAAAAAACACTACTAAAGTAATTTATTTAGTAGTGTTTTTCTTTTTAATTAATGTTAGTTTTTCGTATGTAATTGTATATTCTTTCATTTCCTAACTCAATCTTTCCTGTCTCAATATATTTTATTATGGAATCCATGTCATTACCATTTAGGTATTGTAATGGAATTACTAAGTCATACCCTTCATCATGTAGAAGATTTTTAAGTTTAATTGTTTGGGATACGTTTGAAGGTACAGGTTTACTTTTTTCTTTTTTTCTTTTTCGAGAAACTGCTAAGTTTTCATTTTGGATGTGTATTAAAGTATTAATATAATCTACGTAAGAAGTTTTAAAGGCTTCTTCATTGACTAATTCTTCATCTAAAATCTCGTTAATATATTCATCACACAATATATTGTTAGCAAATTTGTCAGCTGTAAGTTTACCTGTAATAATTCCCTTCTGGTATTTTCTTAAAATACTTTTGGTATGACTGTAAATTTTGTTGCGGGTTTCTAAGTCCAATTCCTTTATTTCCATTAGGGATCACTCCTATTATTAATATAAGTTCTCATTAATTATTGTTAACAAAAAAAGAAATAACATACTTAATGTCAGAAAAATGAAGAAATAAATATTGTGATTTCATATTTAAAGAAATTAAAAAAGTGAACTTATATAGTTCACCTTTTATATTAAATAATTTATTTATTTTTTGCATATTCTTGTCCATTTACCTTTAAGGAATGAAGTTTGTAGTTATTCAAAATTATATCATAATAAACATCACCTTCTTCAGGCACTGTAAAGAAACCTTCCCCATAAATAAGAGCTCCATTTTTATGTACACTTTTTACGACTACTTTATAATTAATATCTAATGTACTTTTCACAGACTGTTGTATAATAGAAGAGTATGTAGATATTTCGGATTTAGAAAGGTTTTGACTTTCTACCTTGAAACTACTTTCAGCATTAGAAGAACTTAACGCTGGTTTGAAAAACATATTCCACAAGGAAAATAATATGAATAGACATAATACACATAGAGATACTTTGAGTATATTTTTTCGTGATTTATATACTTTGCTATTTTTTATTTTGTCTTTCTTTTCTTTATAAGCTTTATTTTTTTTATGCTTTTCATATTCGATAACCATATTTTGCTTACTATTTAATTTCTTCACGTTGAGTTTTGGATTATGTTTTTTATCCTCATACTCAGCTTTTTTATCAATGAATTTTATTGGATTATTTAGATTAGCATTTTTCATTGAATCTCCCCCTTTTATATAACCCTCTACAAATATAATACTATAGTACAAATATAAAAAACAAGAATATTTGCATAAAAAACAGACCTAAAATACTGTATTTTACTATAAAAATTAATGTTTATATAGAAAAAATAAAACTCGACAAAATTCATCAATTATTGATAAGGATTATTTTACTGGATAAGTAGCTCTATCTAAAATACCTTTTAGATAAGCTATTAAAATTCCATAATTTACAATAGAAATATTATGATTTTTTGCTTTTTCTATTCTACTCATCATAGCAGCTCGATTCATCATACATGCTCCACAATGAATTATTAATGAATACTTTGTAATATCATCTGAAAATGTAACGCCAGAAGTATATTCAAATATTAAATCTTTTTTAGTGTATTTTTTTAACCAATTAGGAATTTTAAAAGTACCTATGTCATCATCTTGTTTATGATGAGTACAGCCTTCAGCAATTAAAATTTTATCTCCGTCTTTTAAATTTTCAATAGATGCAGCGCCTTTTATTAATTCGTCTAAATCTCCCTTTTGTCTAGCAAATAAAATGGAGAAGGATGTTAAAGGTATATCTATGGGTGTATCTCTTGATACTTGTTCAAAAACTTGAGAATCTGTTATTACTAAGGATGGTTTTTTATTAAGATTAGTAAGTGTTTCTTTTAAAGTAGTTTCCTTTGTCATAATGGCTGTTGCACAATTATCTAAAATATCTCTTATAACTTGTTGTTGAGGAAGAATAAGCCTACCTTTTGGTGCAGCTTTATCTATAGGAATAACTAAGACTATAAAATCATCTTCTTCAATTAAATCAGAAACTAATTGTAAATTAGAACTTTCATAATTAACACTATTTATAATATTGTCTTTTAAATTTTCAATACCTTCTTTAGTTTTTGAAGATACGCAAGTGATAGGACAGTTAACTTTAGATTTTGCGTTTTTTATAATATGATTTTTATCTATAATTTCATCTATTTTATTTAAAACTAATATATGTGGTATATTTTTTTCTTTTAATAAATTAATAATTTCTAAATCTTCTTTTGAAACTCCTAAAGTAGAGTCAACTATAACAAGACCTATATCAGTTTTATCTAAAATATCTAAAGATTTATTAATTCGAAGTTGACCAAGATACCCCAGATCATCTAAGCCAGCAGTATCTATTAGAACGCAAGGACCTATTGGAAGGATTTCCATTGGTCTAAAAACAGGGTCTGTTGTAGTTCCAGCTACATCTGATACTATTGCTACATCTTGATTAGAAATGGCATTTATTATACTGGATTTTCCCGCATTTCTTTTACCAAAGAGTCCTACATGAACTCTTACTGATTGTGGTGTAGAATTTAAGCTCATTTCTTATTACCCCCTAACTTCTTTTTTTGATACGCTTGTCTTAACTGATATAGATTGTATTCTTCCTAATTTACCAGTAAGCCCATTAATTGTATCCATATCTCCAATAACAATAACGCTTATAACAGATACACCTTCATCTTCAAAGGGAATACCCATTCTTCCTTTGATAATATTTTTATAATCAGTTAATATTTTATTAAATTCCACCTGACACTTTTCAGGTTCATCTAATACTGCGCTTATTACTGCTACTCTTTTCATGATAATTTCCTCCAAAAAAAATCTTTCTTTATTATTAATAGAAATATCTAATAAAGAAAGTTAGTTTCTTAAATTTAACTAATTTCCCTACAGATAAGAAAATATGTTCTGCTAGGTATAGTTTTTGTATTAAGTTTTAATAATATTAAACAAACTAAGTTAAGTTAAAAACATTAATTTATTTAAAGATTAATTTAATTTTAGCAGTAATAAATATATAAATCCATAAATATTAACAGCTACGAACAAAAAAATAAAATAAATTATAAAAATCGAAAAAATGTTCTTGTTAACGAATTACTGTTCGTGTATAATAAAACATACAGAACGAACGTTTGATAAAATTATAAAAAATAATTAGCATATTAGTACAAGTTTATTAGTATAATTAATTAAAGAATTTATATGAGGAGTGATATTTATGGTAGCAAATGAAAAAAGAATAGAGGATATAACTTTAGAAAATATAAAAAATGGTGAAGTTACATTACTTCAACTTAGTGAAATATATACTAAAATGGGATTTGTTTTTATTGCTGATTCTGGTAAGTTCACACATATAAAGAAGGAAAGAAAAGAAAGAATACATTAGAATTGATGATTAATGAAGAATTTATATATAAATATATTTAATAGATCTACTTGATAAGTAACTTCAAGGAAGGTCTATTTTTAATTTTAAGCAAAGTAATCATTTTATATGGAAAATTTGTAACAATAAAGTTACATATTTGTAGAAAATATTGTTAATATGTATATATTAAAATATAATCATGTAGAGGAAAGAGGTGGGAAGAATGAGTGATAAAGAAAGAATTGATACAGGGGGAAAGAATAAAAATAAAAAGAAGATTTATAAAAACATAGGAATTATAGTTGCTATATTAATAATCGTATTTAGTCTTTTCATAAACTATTTCACTAAAAACTCTCTATATAATGGAAGAATTGGAGATAATGTTTACATAGAAGGGATAGAAGTATCATCTTTAACAAAAGAAGAAGCATTTGAAAAAATTAATGCTAAATATTCACCTCAAGATATTAATCTTGAACATAAAGATAAATATTTTGAAATAACAACAAAAGATATTAACCTAGAATATAACACAAAGAATTTAGTGGATGAAGCTTACAATAATACAAGAACTGGTTCGTATATGAAGGATATAATATCATATATAAACACAAAAACTAGTGTTAAGAAATATACTATAAGAGCTTCGTATAATGAAGAAAATTTAGAAAAATCTATTGAAGAAATAGCAGGGAAAATCAATAGAAAGACTGTAGATGCTACTGTAAGTATAGGTTCAGGAATTAACATAACACCATCTACTACAGGACAAAAGTTTGAGACGGCAGACAATAAAAAGTTAATAGTTGAATCTATTAATAATAAAAAATATGAACCTGTTAAACTTAAAGTAACTATAACTCAGCCTAAAATATCTACTAAAGATGTACAAGCAATAGATACGAATTTAGCATCTTTTAGTACTTCATTTAATGCTTCACAAACTGGAAGATCTTATAATATTGGACTTTCAGCAAGTAGAGTTAATAATGTTATTCTTTTACCAGGAGAGACATTCTCATATAATGATCTTACAGGAATGAGAACTCTAAGTAATGGATATTTAAAAGCATCTGTAATAGTAGCTGGGGATTATACAGACGCACCAGGTGGAGGAGTTTGTCAGACTTCAACAACAATGTTTAATGCGGCATTATTATCTGGGTTGGAAATCACTCAAGTAAGAAATCACTCAAAGACATCTAATTATGCTCCAAGAGGAAGAGATGCTATGGTAAATGATGGAGACAGTGATCTTAAATTTACAAATAATTTTGATCATGCAGTTTATGTTTCTTGTTATAGAAGTGGCGGAAGTGTATCTGCGGCAATATACGGAGCATCAGAAGATAAAGTTGGAGTAAGTATAAATGTAGATCATTTCACTTATAATGGTTTACCAGGGGCTAAAACTTATAGAACTATAACTAAAAATGGAAAAAGTAAAACATCTTTCATTTATTCTAGTGTATATAGAGACTAAAAATTAATATAAAATCAAAATAAGCTATCTTTATATATTTAAATATATAAAGATAGCTTATTTTTTGTGATAAATACCTTTAATGCATAGAAAATTATAGTAAATATTGATATAATCTAAATAGACTTAAGGGGAAGAGGAGGTGTGCCTGTGTATTTTGTTTCAGATAGATATAAAGTGTTAGACATGAACGAGAAAATAGTATTTGGAAAGTTTTATAAAGCAAGAGATTTACAAGAAGATAATATTGTTTTAATACAAATTATAAGGGATAATAAGCATATTAGGGATAATTTTTTACCTAATTTTATTGATGAATCTACAATGTTAGTTGAAATAAATTCACCTCATATAGCAAAAATATTAGATGTTGGTATGCATACTGTAAATAATAAAGAATGTTTTTATATAGTTAACGAATATTTTTGTGGAATAGAGTTAAGCAAAGTAATTAGAGGTAATTATATGGATTTAAATAGTATTGTAAATATTACTAGGACAATTTTGAAAACTTTAGGAGAAACTCATATACATGATTTATATCATGGTGCATTAAATGAGAGTAATATTTTTGTGGATGAATATTATAATATTAAAATATATGATTTTTGTATAACAAAGGCTAATAAAGGAATTAATATAAGGAAGGACGGAGATATTACATTTTTATCTCCACATCAACTTAATATTAATTATACAGACAAAGAAAGTGATTTCTTTACTTTAGGTATTATATTATTTGATGCTATATTTAAAAAAATGCCTTTTGGGGACGCTAAGACTGAAAGTGAAATGCTAAAATTAATAGATAAAGGCATTGATTGGAATAGTGCGGCTATTAATGATGAAAATGCTGCGTTAGTAAATATGGTAAAGAAGCTTATAAGAAGAAAAGAAAAATATGAAAGTGCCAGTGATGCACTAGTAGATTTAAGTAAGTTTATGTATGCAAAAGCAGATATTATTGACGAAGTTGACAATATAATTACATATAACAAAGTAAATGAAAATAATACAAAGAGTAAAAATGAATTTTTAAAAAAAGCAGTATTGCTTGTTTTGGCAATGTCAACTCTAGCTACTGTAATAGCTCAATTTTAACAGTTAAAATGAAAAATAATTATTTATCAGGAGAAAAATATGAAAGTTAATTGGAATTCAAAATATAATACAGTTGCAGTATATGCACTTATTATAACGTGTGGCAGTATAATGTTTTACTTTGCTGCATCTCAAATAGGATCTTTTAGTGAAAAGATTAGTTTAGTAGTAGGAATACTTACACCATTTATAATTGGTTTTTCTATAGCTTATTTATTAAATTTTATATTGAGATTTTATGAAGAAGATATATTTGGTAAAAGAGATAAGTTTAAAGGATTAAGATTAGTTCATAGAAGAGCTATAGCTTTAGTATGCACGTATTTAACAGCTATAGGAATAGGATATCTAGCAATACACTTTATTGTACCTCAACTAATCGATAGTATTATGGGTCTTGTAAATGATATACCTGGTTATGTAGATAACATAACAAGATTATATCAAAATATAATGGAAGAAACTAATATAAGCCCAGAATATATGGCTTTAATAAACGAACAGATGGAAAAGCTTATAAAATATGTAATGGACTTTGCTCAAGAAGTTCTACCTATAGTAGGAAATATGTTAAAGTCAGTAGCATCAAGTATATGGAATATACTTTTAGGGATAATTATTTCTGTCTATCTATTAATTGATAAAGAAAATTTTTGTGCAGTAAATAGAAAAATAACTTGTGCTTTATTTTCAAAAAAAGCATCAAATAGAATATTTGAATTAACTTATAGAAGTAATCAAACATTTGGTAGATTTTTAAGTGGAAAAATAATAGACTCTGCTATTATAGGTGTATTAAGTTTTGTTATATTCTCAGTAACTAAAATGCCTTATACTCTATTAATATCAGTAATAATCGGTGTAACTAATATTATTCCATTCTTTGGACCGTTTATAGGAGCAATACCATCATTTATAATAATCTTATTTGTATCACCAGTAAAAGCATTATGGTTCTTGTTATTAGTATTTATAATACAACAATTAGATGGTAATATAATTGGACCTAAAATTCTTGGAGATTCAATTGGAATATCCGCATTTTGGATATTATTTTCAATACTTGTTGCAGGAAAATTCTTTGGTATTATTGGGATGATAATAGGAGTTCCTTTATTTGCTATAATTTATTCCATAATTAAAGAAGAAGTTGAATATAAATTAAAGATAAAGGAATTACCTACAGATACAAAAGATTACATGTAATATAAAAATTAAATATTAAGGGGAGATTAAATTGAAGAAAAAGGGGTTATTTATTTTAACTTTATTAATGACATTTTTATTCTCTATCAATGGGTTTGCTGAAAATGTGGACTCGGCATCAAATTATATTGGTTTTAATGGGGAAATTAATATAACAAAGGAAGTACTAGGTGATATTTATTCTAGTGGTAATAACATAATCATCGAAGAAAATGTTGGTGGTGATGTTATTGCAGGTGGTGAAACTATTGATATAAAATCAGAAAAGGTTAATGGAAATATTAGAACATTATCTCGTATATTAAATATTAATAGTAAAAATATAAAAAATATTACTTCTGGAGCACAAAAAATAAATATTGGCAAAAACACAAGTGCAAAAGGTTTATATTTATCTGGTGAAGAAATAAACTTCAAAGGAAGTTGTGAAGGTTTTTATGCTACAGGAGGAACTATAATTATTAATGGTAAAGTAAATGGAGATGTAAATGTCACTTGTAATGAGTTTATAATTGCCGATAATGGTGATATAACTGGAAAGATAAAAGTGAAAGCCAATAAGGATCCAGTAGTAAATTCTAAGGTAACTGTGGATGATATTGATTTTACTAAAATTAATAATGAAAAAACTCAAAATCAAATTTCTACATTTCTTGGAGTTGGTACTGTGATTTCTTTACTAGCATCTATGTTAGTTGGATTAGTGGTTTATTTAATATTTAAAAAATTCTTTATTAATAGTGATCTTATCATAAGAAAAGAGCCATTACATATAGTTTTAGGAGGTATAGCATCTTTCATATTAACACCACTTGTATCTATGTTATTATTTATTACTATAATAGGGTTGCCGTTGGGTATTATATCTTTAATAAGTTACTTTATTATAGTTTACTTATCGCCAGTAATAAGTGGAATAATTTTAGGAAGACTTGCTCTTAAAGATAAAAATCCATATTTACAAGTGATTGTAGGTATATTGCTTATTAGAGCTTTAAGTTTAATGCCATATTTAGGGACCTTTATATGGGTATTAAGTGGAATGTTATCTTTAGGTCTTATTACTTATGAATTTGCAATATCAATAAAATATAAAGAAAAGAAACATATATAAAAGAAATTTCAAATAAATCAGATCTGTATTTTAATATGTACAGATCTTTTTTATGCAACAATTAGATTTATAATGGGAAGCATAGTTATAATAAAAATTTTCTTAAGGATAAGATATTTAAAATAATGAAAATTGGGAATATACTAAACTATAGTGATAAACTAAAGTGAATAAAAGGTAAATAAGGTGAAGTGTTATTATGAAAAAAGAGAGAAGACGTATAATAATAGATTTTGAAGTATTATCCAAAGGTGGATTTTGGATGTGCTGTATGAAAGATTTTAAGAGTGAAAAGGAACACACAATAATAAATGATAGAGAAGAATTTTTAAGGGTTTTTAACAAAAATAAAGACTCTATATGGGTAGGATATAATATAAGAGGATATGATCAATGGATAATGAAAGCTATTATTGCTGGCCTTAATCCCTGTGAAATATCAGATAAAATAATAGAACACAATATATCCCCTTGGAAAATAGAGAGAAGTTTACATAGGATACCTTTATATATCTTTGAAATAAACGAAAGCTATAGAAGTTTAAAAGAACTAGAATTATTTATGGGAGAAGATATTAGGGAAAGTAATGTTTCCTTTGATTTAGATAGATATCCAAGTAAAGAAGAAATTGATGAACTTACTTCTTATTGTTTACATGATGTAAGGATGACTTACAAGGTGTTTGAGCAAGTATATTATAAGTACGAAGCTCAGTTAGGTCTTATAGAATATTTTAATCTTGATGAAAGTATGTTTAATAAAACGGAAGCTCAATTAAGTGCATATATATTAGGCGCGAAAAAGCCCAATTATGAAAGAGATGATGCTAAAGAATTTGAAATAATAGATAGTATAATACTAAGCAAATATAATAATATAAAACAGTGGTATGAAGATTATAATAATCGAGATTTTAAAAACTACTTAAAAGTAAATGTATATGGTGTAGATACTGATTTTGGATGGGGAGGACTTCATTCAGCAAGAAAGAAGTTTAAAGCTGAGAATTTTATAGTAAATTCAGACGTTAGTTCTTTTTATCCATCAATAATGATAGAATATAATCTTTTAAGTAGAAATGTAAGTAAGGTATCCAAGTTTAAAGAAATAAGAGACACTAGACTTGATTTTAAAAAAGAAAAAAATCCTATAGAAAAGTCTTTAAAACTTGTTTTGAATAGTACTTACGGAGCTTGCTTAGATGTTAATAATGAATTATATGATCAAAGACAAGGTATAGCTATCTGTGTAAATGGTCAATTACTACTATTGGATTTAATTGAGAAAGTAGAATTGTTTTTTGGTGATAAAGCAGAATTCATACAAGGTAACACAGACGGTGTCATGTTTAAATTTAACAGTTCAGAAGATGTTGATAAATATTTGGAAATATGCAAAGAATGGTCTAATAGAACTAAGATGGAATTAGAACATGATTTTATAAAGAAAATAATCCAGAAGGATGTAAATAATTATATATTTATTAAAGAGGATGGAAGTGTTAAAAGTAAAGGTGCTTATGTAAAGAGCCTAAGCTTGATAGATAATGATTTGCCAATAGTTAATAAAGCAATAAAAGAAAAATTAATTAATAATGTGGACATGGAAATCACGATTAATAATTGTGATGATTTAATTGCTTTTCAGAAATGTGTAAAAATCACAGGTAAATATAGTCATGCTGTTAATGGTAGAGAAAAGATAAACTTAAAAGTTCTTAGAGTGTTTGCCAGCATGTCTAGTGCTGATTATGCAATTATGAAAATGAAAAGTGATGGAAATGTAGAAAAAATAAGTTATACACCAGATAGAACTTTTATTGACAATGAAAATATAATAAATAAAAAGATACCGGATAAATTAGATAAAACTTGGTATATAAATCTAGCAAAGGATAGATTGGAAAGTTTTGAACCAGAAGATGGATATACTTTATTTGATTATTTTAAAATGATATAAATGAAAAAAGAGATGAATTAATTAAAATTCATCTCTTTTTATTTGGGCTAGCGTAATACTTATATGTATAATATAAGTTCCCACTTGTAAGTTCTACTATATATGAAATAACATATTAAGTAAATGGTAAATGTTGAGAATTGCTATGTATTACTTATTTATTCTGACATGTGACTTAAAATAAAGTTTTGTACGTCTTCTACATTTATATTTAATACAGTTGCAAATTCTTCTTCTAATAATTTTTCTGCTGACTTCATAATTTCTTCATCATATTTAGAAATTTTCTTACCTGCAGAAGTTTTTTCTTCCTTAGTCTGATAAATACTTTGTATTAATTGTGCTAGTTCTCCACTAATATTATTTTTTATAATTGATTTAAACTCGTTACTTCTTTGTTTATCGTTATCTATCCAAAGATTTTCTATTTTATTCATATTATGTATTAAGGACATTACATCATCCTTTGATAAGATTGGTCTCATAAATACACTAACATTCTCTACAGGAACCTTTATTATTGCACTTTTATCACTGTATAAAGGCTGAAGTACATAATAGTCTTTATAGTTGTTATATTTATTATCTTCTTCTATAATATCAATTACTTTACAAACACTCATAGAACCGTAAATTATATAATCGTTTATGTTATACATGATTACCTCCTTGATAAAAATAATTAAAAACTTTTTCAACTAGAACCTAGTTACCCCTAATAATAATAGTAGCACAATTAAATTGTCTAATGTAAGTTTAATTTATTAAATATTATTTTAATAATATGGTAGATTTATTTTATGTAGATTAGAGAAGATTTAATATTATAAATAAAAAATAAAATCAATAAAAAAGTGCCTATGACAAATTTGTCATAGACTTATTTACTTAAAGCATAGTAATATATTTAAAATATTTAAAATGTTACAAATATTCAACTTGATATTCTGTATACTTATAAAATATATATAAGTCTTACTAGATAAAATGAATTTATCTAGTAAATTTCTTGTTCGTGAATATTAATCATAGAAATATAAAAAATATAATTAGTTATTATTAATTTGGAGGTGAAAATGAACTGTAAGTGGGTGTCTCAGAATGACAAGAATATTAAATGTGATAGAGTAGGGGATTCATCAGGTTACTGCATATTTCATAAGAAAAATAAAAGTAAAAGAGAGAATGTATTATTTTATGCATATATAAAAAAGGGAAAGATATATGATTTTACAGGTTTTTATTTTGAAGATGAATTTAATATAAGTAAAATTATAAAATATGAATATGAAAAACTAAAGTTTAATGAAGTTATATTTACTAATAGAGTAATATTTGATGATTATTTATTTAAAAGTAGTGTTGAATTTTCAAATACTCAATTTGAAGGTTATACAAGTTTTAATAAAACAACTTTTTTAAAAAATTGTACTTTTTTTAAAACTATATTTAATGAAAAATACATAAATGAAATGATATTTGAAAATGCTAATTTTAATGGTCAAAAGCTTATTATAGAAAAGTGTGATAGTTTTCCTAGATTAGATGGAGTAATATTTTCTCCATATACAAAATTCATTTTAAAAGAGACACATTACAATATGGAAAATGCATTGTGTGGAAAAAATAATTATAGAATAGCTCGTATACAGGGAAAACAGATAGAAGATGTAGAGAATATTGGTTATTACTATTATAATGAAAGAAATTATGCTAGTAAGTTCTTGAAAGATGAGAAATACAAGGGTTACAAGGAATATTTATCAACTAAGGTTTTTGACTTCCTATCTAAGCATGTTTTAGGATATGGAGAAAAGCCATTGAAACTATTATTAATTAGTATAGGTGTGGTTAGTATTTTTGCATTAATCTATATGTTTATAGGAATTAAATCATTGGATTATGGATTAATTAAAATAAATTTGCACAAGAATCCATATTCCTTTTTTCAATTCATACAGTATTATATAGAAGCTTGGTATTTTTCAATTATAACATTTTGTACAGTAGGATATGGAGATGTAGTAGTTATAGGACTTTTTGGAAAAATTGTAGTATGTATGGAAGTATTTCTTGGTGTAACTATTAATGCTATGTGGACTTCTATTTTATTAACTAGGATGATAAGGTAACTTAGTAAATAATGCTAGACTAAAACTAACTTAAAAGGAAAAAATAACTTAGAATTAATTATCCAAGAAGGTGAGAATTTTGAAAAAAGGAGCAAAAATACTATTAGTCTTTTTCATCATTATAACTATTGTTACTCCAACTATAATTTATGGAGAAAGTTCCAATGTGGACAAGTTTTCCAAATCCTCCATATTAATTGATGAAGATACAAATAGGGTACTGTATGAAAAAAATCCAGATGAAAAAAGACCATTAGCAAGTTTAAGTAAGATGATGACTTTTTTAATTGCCATAGAGGCCATTGAAAATGAAGAAGTAAAACCTAGTGATATAATTGTAGTGGACAAAGATATAGCAAAAGTTAGAGGCTCATCATATCATCTTAAAGTTGGTGAGAAAGTTCCTTTAATTGAGCTGATGAAAGGATTAATGATAGTATCGGGTAATGATGCAGCTGTAGGTATTTCAAAACATATTTCTAAAAGTGAAGAAGAGTTTGTTAAAAGAATGAACAAAAGGGCAAAAGAAATTGGAATGAAAAATACAAGTTTTGTTAATTGTAATGGACTTCCCATATATTCCTTAGCAGATCCGAAAAAGCCACCAAAAGAAAATATTTCTACAGCTAGGGATATCGCCATATTAGGCAAGTATATGTTTGATAATTATGAAAAACAAGTGACAGACATAACTGATATGCAAGTATATAGTTATGAAGAAAGACAATTTTGTAAAAATAATACTAATTCTGCACTACTTTCATCTATAGAAGAAGTAGATGGAATAAAAACAGGATATACAGGTAACGCAGGATATTGTTTAGCTTTTTCTATGAAAATCAATAAAGATGATAAAAATGAAGAAAATAGATTAATAGGTGTAACACTAGGGGCTAATCATAAAAATAAAAGATTACAAGCAGCTATGGCAATGCTCAAATATGGTAAGAATAATTTTTCAACTATGAAAGTCATGACTAAAGAAGAGTTAATAGGTAAAAAATATATAAAAGGATTAGATGAACTAGAAATAACTTTAGAGAGTAAAGGTGATTTATTTATAGTTAAAAAAAATGATGAAAATATAAATACACAAGTAACTTTCAAAGAATTATCTATGCCTATTAAAAAAGGTGATGTGCTTGGTGTAATAAAATATTATAATGATGATGGTGAGATTTTAGGTGTAAATGAAATAATAAGTAAAAAAGATTTATGCGACGTTTCATTAAAAACAAGAATAAAAATGTTATTTGTAGATTAAGATAAAAATAATAGTTAACAATTTAATTATAAGGATTACTTAAATTATGTTGAAATTTATTTTTTCTCATGGTATACTATCAGAGGTGAAAAAATAAAATATAAATATCACACACGGTGATGGGATTTCTAAAAGGTGCCATATAATGGTTTTTTAGAAAGTTGAACATGCCGGAGGTAAAAACCAAGGAGGTAACAAAATGGCAGTAATATCAATGAAACAATTATTAGAAGCTGGTGTTCATTTCGGACATCAAACAAGAAGATGGAATCCTAAGATGTCAAGATTCATCTTCACAGAAAGAAACGGAATCTATATAATAGATTTACAAAAAACAGTTAAAAAAGTAGAAGAAGCTTATAGATTTGTTAAAGAAGTAGCTGAAACTGGAAAACCAATCTTATTCGTAGGAACTAAGAAACAAGCTCAAGAAGCTATAAAAGAAGAAGCTGAAAGATGTGGAATGTTCTACGTAAACGAAAGATGGTTAGGTGGAATGTTAACTAACAATCAAACAATCCAAACAAGAATCAAAAAATTAAGAGAATTAGAAAAAATGGAAAACGAAGGTGTATTCAACGTTCTTCCTAAAAAAGAAGTTATAAAATTAAGAGCTGAAAAAGAAAAACTAGAAAAATACTTAGGTGGGATGAAAGATATGCCTGAATTACCAGGAGCAATCTTCGTAGTAGACCCAAGAAAAGAAAATATAGCAATACAAGAAGCTCATAGATTAGGTATACCAGTAGTTGGTATAGTTGATACAAACTGTGATCCAGATGAATTAGATTTCCCAATACCAGGAAATGATGATGCTATAAGAGCTGTTAAATTAATAACTGGTGCAATGGCTACTGCTGTAATAGAAGGTAGACAAGGTGCTGAAGAAGAGGTTGTTGAGGAAACTACTCAAGAACAATAAAAAAATTAAATGGTAAGGGGGCTTCCCTTACCATTTACAATATATAGGAGGAATAATAAAATGGCTAATATAACTGCACAAATGGTTAAAGAATTAAGAGAAACAACTAGCGCTGGAATGCTTGACTGCAAAAAAGCATTACAAGAAGCTGAAGGAAATATGGAAAAAGCAATAGATATATTAAGAGAAAAAGGTTTATCAAAAGCTGCTAAGAAAGCTGATAGAGTTGCTGCCGAAGGTTTAGTTACTATAGAAGTAAATGCTGATCATTCAGTTGCTGCAATAGTAGAAGTAAACTCAGAAACAGATTTCGTTGCTAAAAACGAAGATTTTAAAGTTTTCGTTAAAGATGCTGCTATGATGGCATTAGCTACAGAAAATACTGAAATAGAAGCATTATTAGCTGAAAATCATGCTGAAGGTAAAGCATTAAAAGATGTTTTAAACGATAGAATAGCTAAAATCGGAGAAAAATTAGACTTCAGAAGATTTGAAAAATTAACTACTGAAGGTCAAATAGCTGGATACATACATGGAGCTGGAAAAATAGGTGTTTTAGTTGAATTATTAACTGAAGCAAGAGACGAAAGATTATTAACTATGGGGAAAGATATAGCTATGCAAGTTGCGGCTATGAATCCTAAATATGTTTCAAGAGATGATGTTGATCAAGATTATATAGCTCATGAAACTGAAGTTTTAACTGCTCAAGCGTTAAACGAAGGAAAGCCTGCTAATATAGTAGAAAAAATGGTTAAAGGTAGATTAGAAAAAGAATTAAAAGAAGTTTGCTTATTAGAACAAACTTTTGTTAAAGATTCTGATTTAACTATAAAGAAATTAGTAGAAAATACTGCTAAAGCAGTTGGTTCTGACATAAAAGTTGGTAGAGTTGTAAGATTCGAAGTTGGTGAAGGTATAGAAAAGAAAGAAGAAAACTTTGCTGAAGAAGTTGCTAAGCAACTTAAGTAATAATTGACCAAAAGAGAACACTTGCGTGTTCTCTTTTTTAAAAAATAGATAAATAATAAATTCATATAGATTAATAAATAATAATATAGGAGGATTTCTATGGATAAGCCTAGATACAAAAGAGTATTACTTAAACTTAGTGGTGAAGCACTAGCTGGAGATAGAGGTTTTGGAATAAACAATGATGTGGTTAATGAAATAGCAGTAGCTATCAAAAAAGTACAAGAAATTGGTGTTGAAGTAGCTGTGGTAGTAGGTGGAGGTAACTTCTGGAGAGGTAGAACATCAGAAGGAATGGATAGAACTACAGCAGACTACATAGGAATGCTTGCTACAGTAATGAATGCTATGGCTCTACAAGATGCATTAGAAAATATAGATGTACAAACAAGAGTTCAAACTGCAATAGAAATGAAAGAAATAGCAGAACCTTATATAAGAAGAAAAGCTGTAAGACATTTAGAAAAAGAAAGAGTAGTAATCTTTGGTTCAGGAACTGGAAATCCATATTTCTCAACTGATACAGCAGCAGCTCTTAGAGCTGCAGAGATGGAGTCGGAAATAATTTTACTTGCTAAGAAAGTTGATGGAGTTTACGATAAAGATCCAATGCTTCATGCAGATGCTGTGAAATTTGATGAATTATCATATATAGAAGTATTACAAAAAGAATTAAAAGTAATGGATTCAACTGCAACATCTTTATGCATGGATAATAGTATTCCAATAAAGGTATTTGAATTAACAACAGAGAATATATTAAAAGCAGTTTACGGAGAAAACATAGGAACTACAGTACATTAATACTATTTTGAGCAACATGATGTGAGGTTGCAAAATAGATATTGTTGATATGAGTGAAACTAATTTTTATTTAATGAAGGAGGAGTAAAAATGAAACAAGTACAAAAAAATTTACAACAACAAATGGATAAAACAATGGAAGCTCTTAAGCATGAGTTTGCTACAATAAGAGCAGGAAGAGCTAATGCTCAAATGTTAGACAAAGTAAGAGTTGATTATTATGGAACTCCAACTCCAATAGGACAAGTTGGGTCTATATCTGTACCAGAACCAAGAACTTTAATGATAAATCCTTGGGATAAAAGTGCAATGAAAGAAATAGAAAAAGCAATAAGAAACTCTGATTTAGGATTTAATCCTACTAATGATGGAGAAGTTATAAGAATAAACGTTCCAGCATTAACTGAAGAGAGAAGAAAAGATTTATGTAAGCAAGCTAAAAAAGCTTCTGAAGAATTTAAAGTAAGAATAAGAAATGAAAGAAGAGATGCTAACGATAAACTTAAAAAGTTAGAAAAAGATGGCGAAATAACTGAAGATGATTTAAAAAAATCACAAAATGAAGTTCAAAAATTAACTGATAAATATACTAAAGAAATAGAAGTATTATTAGAAGCTAAAGAAAAAGACATAATGGCGGTATAATTTTGAATAAGTATTATGAGCTTTTAGGCCTTCATTTAGATGATGTTAAAAAGCATTTTGAAAAAAATGACATAAACTATAAAGTAACTATTCTTCAAGGTAGAAAGGATAAAGATAAGCTAATTTACCCTAGAGTAATTAAAATTACTCAACTTGAAGATCAAATAGAACTATTTGTAACTTACTTTTCTGGCTCCTTAATATAAGGGGTCAGAAATAATATTGGAGTATGAATATGGAAAACAATTTGTTTTATGATATAGATTTGAAAAGAGTACCAAAATCTATTGCCATAATTATGGATGGAAATGGAAGATGGGCAAAAGGAAAATTTTTACCAAGAACTGCAGGACATAAAGCAGGAGTTGAAACTATAAGAATAGTATTAAAAGAATGTGAAAGACTAGGAATAGAGTATTTAACTTTATATGCTTTTTCTACAGAAAACTGGAGAAGACCTAAGGTTGAAGTAGATACATTAATGAATTTACTTTCAGTTTACCTAAGGAATGAATTAGCTTCATTGCATAAAAACAACGTAAAACTTACAGCAGTTGGAGATATAGAAAGTTTACCAAGTGTATGTGTAAAAGAGCTTAAACATGCAATGGAAGTAACTAAAGATAATACAGGTGTTAATTTAAATTTAGCTTTAAATTATGGAGGAAGGCTTGATATTAAAAATGCTTTAGTCGATATAATAAAAGATGTAAACGATGGTAAAATAAATATAGATGAAGTAGATGAAGATACAATATCTAATCACTTAAGTACAAAATCTACACTAGATCCAGATTTAGTTATAAGAACTAGTGGAGAACAAAGATTAAGTAACTTCTTATTATGGGAAGTTGCATACGCTGAATTTTATTTTACAGATATTCATTGGCCAGACTTTAATGAAAAACAGCTTCAAAAAGCTGTATATGCTTATCAAAAGCGAGACAGAAGATTTGGTGGAATTAAATAAGGAGAATACTTATGAGAACAAGAATTATTGCTGGATTATTATTAGTTCCATTATTTGTCCTTATAATAGTAGGAGGAGCTCCTTTATATATAGGGGAAGCAATAATAATCTCAATAGCCTTGCATGAGTTTTATAAGGCTTTTGAAGAAAAAGAAATAAAACCACTATTTAACTTAGGGTATATATTTGCTTTTTACTTATTAATTAAAAATTATTATCAATTACCTACATCATGGACTTATTCTGCAATTTTTATATTATTCTTAATCTCAATAGTTTCTATATTAAGAGTAAAAAGAAATATAATAGATATTGTGGTAACTTTCTTTGGAATTTTTTATGTTGGTATTTTAATCGATTTTATAGTACTTACTATGAATGATTTTGCCATGGGTAAAATTTATGTATGGCTTATATTTATAATAGCGTTTATGACAGATATTTTTGCTTATTTTGCAGGTTATTTATTTGGAAAACATAAATTAATACCTAAAGTAAGTCCTAAAAAGACAATAGAAGGTAGTGTTGGAGGAATATTAGGTAGTACATTAGCTTGTATAGCTTTTGGTTATTTCTTTAATATTGATTTAGGGTTAATAGTATTCTTAGGATTTTTTGGTAGTGTTGTTGCTCAGTTTGGAGATTTATTTGCATCTTCAATAAAGAGATATGTAGGTATAAAAGATTATGGAAAACTAATACCAGGACATGGTGGTATATTAGATAGATTTGATAGTGTTATACTAGTATCACCTTTTGTTTATAGTGTGATAAATTTATTTTTAAAATAAGCTAGCTTCAGTTTAACTGAAGCTTTTTTTGTGAAAAGATATGGTATATAAAAACTCTGAAATTTTGTACTGTTAAAAAATATTGCTTTGTGGTATATTATAATTTATTGATTGTCAAAATATAAGTTATTTTGTAAGAAATTAAGGAAGGAAATGTACTATGGAAGATATTAGATTTAAAAAAGAAGAATTTAAATTAGAAGACTTTATAGATTATTATAATGAGAATGTTAAGGAGTTATTAGCAGAATATCCACACTATGTGACGAGAATATGTTTAATAGATAAAGATTACATGGATGTAATAACATTTGAAGAAGATTATGTAGATTTAAATGAGTCTACAGATTATATGGATTTATTATTAAATGGAGAGTATGCACTTCACTTTGTTGTAGGAAAAACTTATGAAGGTGCTGAAAAGATAGAATTTATAGACGATCAAAAGTATATATTAAATTATTATTTAGAGGATATATATGAGGATGATAATACAATAAAACATATTGGTGAATTAAGTTTAAATATGGATAATTTAATTGGATTATTATTTGATTTTGAAGAAGATGATAATGAAATAGTTATATCAGTTGTAGACTTTGAGCATGGAGGAGAATTAACTCATCCAAGAATAAGAAAAGTAGATGATAGTGGAGATGTAGAAGTGATAATAAAAGAGTTTATAGAAAGATTTACTAAATAAAGAATGGGGAGATTAATTTATGAATATATAAATTAATCTCCTTTATTAATGTGAAATTTTAATGAAATATGTAAAAAATAAGCTTAATAGTGGTATAATACATAAGATAGACTAGAATAATTAAGGTTTAGAGAGGAAATATTTATGAAGAAAGTTGCTATATTAGGTTCTACAGGATCTATAGGAACGCAAACGTTAGATGTTGTTAGAAACAATAAGGATAAATTTGAAGTGGTTGCTATATCTGCCAATCGTAGTGTAGATTTATTATTGAAGCAAATATTAGAATTTAATCCAAAATATGTTGCAGTTTATGATGAAGAAAGTGCAAATAAATTAAAAGAAATGATTCCAAAGGATGTTAATATAAATATATTGATTGGAATGGAAGGATTAGTTAAAATATCAACTTTAGAAGAAGTGGATGTAGTACTTACTGCTGTAGTAGGGATGGTAGGATTAGTTCCTACGATAGAAGCTATAAAAGCAAAGAAAACAATTGCTCTTGCTAACAAGGAAACATTAGTAACAGCTGGTGAATTAGTAATGTCAGAAGCTAGGAAGAATAATGTTAAAATACTTCCAGTGGATAGTGAACATAGTGCAATATTTCAATGTTTAAATGGAGAGAATAAGGAAGATGTTGAAAAGTTAATATTAACTGCTTCTGGAGGTCCGTTTAGGGGTAAAAGTAAAGAAGAACTTAAAAATGTAACTAAAAATGAAGCATTAAAACATCCAAATTGGCAAATGGGAAGAAAAATAAGTGTGGATTCATCAACACTCATGAATAAAGGATTAGAAGTAATAGAAGCTAAATGGTTATTTGATGTGAACATGGAGGATATAGATGTAGTAGTTCATCCTCAAAGTATAGTTCATTCTATGGTTCAATTTAAAGATAGTTCTGTAATAGTTCAAATGGGATGCCCAGACATGAGACTTCCTATTCAATATGCTTTAACTTATCCTGAGAGATTAGATACTGACTTTGAAAGATTGAATTTATCTAAAGTAGCTAGTTTAACATTTGAAGAAGTAGATATGGAAACTTTCCCGTGTTTAAAATTAGCTTTTGATGCATTAAAATTAGGAGGAACGTATCCTGCTGCATTAAATTCTGCAAATGAAGTATTAGTAAATGAATTTTTAAATGATAAAATTGGTTTCTATGACATACCATATTACATAGAAATAACTTTAAAAAATCATAAAAACATAGTAAATGCTACTTTAGAAGAAATACTTAAGGTAGATAAAGAAACAAGAAAATTTTTAAAGGATTTAATAAAGTAATTATGAATTAAAAGATGAATATAGGAAGGTGAGTATATGACAATAATAGTAGCTTTGATATTATTTGGCATTATAATCATGATACATGAATTGGGACATTTTATTTTTGCTAAGAAAAATGGAGTTACAGTACATGAGTTTGCCATAGGTATGGGACCACAAGTTTTTGCAAAAGAAAAAAACGGAACGAAATATTCTTTAAGGTTATTACCAATAGGCGGTTATTGCGCTATGGAAGGTGAAGATGAAGAATCTAATAAGGACGGTTCTTTTGGTAGAAAATCTATTTTACAAAGAGCTAGTATAATTTTTGCGGGACCATTATTTAACTTAATAACAGCCGTAATATTTTTAATACCAGTGTTTATATATATTGGATCTACAACTACAACATTAGATACTGTTGTAGATAAAAGTCCAGCTATGAAAGCAAGCTTACAAAAGGGAGATACAATTAAAGAAATTGATGGTAAACCAATAAAATCATGGGACGAATTTACAGATAAGATAAGTTCATCTAATGGTAAGGAAATATCTATGGTAATAGATAGAGATGGAAAAAGTATAAAAGTTAATTTAACTCCTCAAAAAGCAGAAGATGGTACATATAAAGTTGGAGTTACATCTTTGAGGGAGAAAAATATTATAAAATCTATTGGTGAGGCATTTACTTCAACGTTTGAAATGACTTCCCAAATGCTTTTATTTTTAAAACAAATGATTACAGGAACAGTTCCTGGAGGATTTACTAATGCAGTAGCAGGTCCTGTAGGTGTTATAAGCTTAGTATCTGGTGCAGCAAAAGCTGGATTCTTTAATTTATTATATTTAGGTTCAATAATCAGTTTGAACTTAGGAATAATGAACTTAATACCATTTCCAGCACTTGATGGAGGTAGATTAGTATTACTTTTCCTTGAGTGGATAAGAGGTGGAAAGAAAATTAATGCAGAGAAAGAAAATATGATAAATATGATTGGTTTATGTGCACTAATGGCCTTTATGGTATTTATAACTTATAACGATATAACAAAACTATTTAGAGGAGTTTTTAAATTCTAATTAGAATGAAAAACTTGATTAAAACCTTTGTTTATTACAAAAGGAATATAAATTTTAACATATAGAAGGTGAAATTTTGAGTTATAATAGAAGACTTACTAGAGAAGTATCTTTAGGAAACATAAAAATAGGTGGAGATAATCCCATATCAGTTCAGTCCATGGCGAATACTGATACTAGAGATGCTAAAAAAACAATAGAGCAAATTAAAAGATTAGAAGAAGCAGGATGCGATGCGGTTAGAGTAGCAGTTCCTGATATGATAGCAGCAGAAAAATTAGGTGAAATAAAAAGAGGAATAAATATTCCTCTAATAGCAGACATACATTTTGATTATAAGCTAGCTCTTAAAGCCATAGAAGAAGGTGTAGATGGAATAAGAATTAATCCAGGGAACATTGGAAGTGTAAAGAGAGTTAAAGCAGTTGTAGAAAAATGTAAAGAAAGAAACCTTAAAATAAGAATCGGAGTAAATGGTGGATCTTTAGAAAAACATTTATTAGTAAAATACGGTTCAGCAACACCGGAAGCTTTAGTTGAAAGTGCTATGGAGCATATTAAAATATTAGAAGAGCTAGGTTTTTATAATATAGTTATTTCTTTGAAATCTTCAGATATTTATACTGCTGTAGAGTCTTATACTTTAATGAGTAAAAAAGTAGATTATCCTCTTCACTTAGGAATAACAGAAGCTGGCGGAATAAAAAAAGGAACAATTAAATCTTCTATTGGTATAGGTACCTTATTACTTAATGGAATAGGAGACACTATAAGAATATCTTTAACAGGAGATCCTATAGAAGAGGTTCATGTAGGAAAAGACATACTTAGAAGTTTAAATTTATTAAATGATAAGATAAAAATAGTTTCTTGTCCAACTTGTGGAAGATGTAACATTGATTTAATAAGTGTTGCTAATGAAGTGGAAGAAAGAATAAAAGATATAGATAAAAACATGACAGTTGCAATTATGGGCTGTGCTGTTAATGGACCAGGAGAAGCTAGAGAAGCAGATATAGGTATAGCTGGTGGAAATGGGGAAGGTCTTTTATTTAAAAAAGGTGAGATAGTTAGAAAAATAAAGGGTGATTCTTTAGTAGAAGAATTACTAAGTGAAATAGATAAATTTGAGAAATAAAAAAGATGGACTTTAGAGTCCGTTTTTTTGTGTCGATATATAGATAAATTATACCGCAAATGTAATAATATAATTAAAACCACTATAAAAAGATATTGTGGGGAGGAAGGAAATTACAATTTTTCATTGTAAATTCTATAAATATGAGTATAAACGAGAAAAAAGTAATAGCGGCAGGTCTATTAGGGGTAGCTATGGGATTATCGTAAGTAAAATCAATCTTCAACCATGGGATTTAGTATTTTTCGATACGGTAGGATGTTACTCACTGTGGCATATATATAGGATCAGGACAATTAATACATGCAGCCTCAGGCCAAGGTAAAGTTGTTATTAATAACATAAATAGTAGTTATCATGTAAATACATGGGTAAATGCAAGAAGAGTTTTATAATTTATTTAAAATCTATAAAAAAATATTTAACATAAAAAGAGCTATTGGAATGATTTCTGATAGTTTTTTTTTGTTAAACCATGTTAGAAAAATAATTAATTGTAAATAATTAAAATATTTGTTATAATTAATAAGAAACAACTTTTAATAATTAAAAAAGTTGTTTATGAAACAGTGGAGGGGATATTATGATAGAAATTAGAAATGTTTCTAAAAAAGTTGGAGATACAGTTATATTAGATGATATATCTCTAAAAATCGAAAGTGGGAGTTTTGTAGTTTTAATCGGTCCAAGTGGATGTGGTAAAACAACTACATTAAAACTACTAAATAAATTAATAAAGCCTACCAGCGGAGAAATTTATATTAATGACAAACCAATCTCAAAAGAAAATCCAATAAAATTAAGAAGAAAAATAGGATATGTAATTCAAAGTGTGGGACTTTTCCCTCATTTAAATATAAGGGAGAATATCGAATTAATACCTAAGTTGAAAAAAGATAGTAATGAAGAAGAAATTGATGCAAAAACTATAGAACTTATGAAAATGGTTGGATTAAATCCAGATGAATTTTTAGATAAGTATCCGTCAGAGTTAAGTGGAGGTCAGCAACAAAGAATTGGATTAGTACGAGCAATAGCTACAGATGCAGAAATAATACTTATGGATGAACCCTTTAGTGCTTTAGATCCAATAACACGTACTCAACTTCAAGAATGGCTATATGCATTACAAGAAGATTTGAAAAAAACAATAATATTTGTAACTCATGATATGGATGAAGCCTTAAAATTAGCAGATAAAATATGTATAATGAAAGATGGTAATATAGAACAATTTGATACTGTAGAAAACCTGCTTAGAAATCCAGCCAATGATTTTGTTAAAAACTTTATTGGTAGTGATAGATTATGGAACGCACCAGAGTATATAAAAGCAGAGGATATAATGATAAAGAATCCTATAACTGTAAAATCATCGAGAACAGTTATTCAAGGAATGGAAATAATGAGAACTAATAAGGTGGATAGTTTATTGATAGTAGATAAAGAAAATAAATTCCTTGGAATTGTTACTATTAAAGAACTTAGACAAAATGGAATTCAAAACCACTATTTAAGTGAAATAATGAACAAAGAACCAGTTTTTGTTTATGATGATAATAACTTAGTAGAAATATTAGAAGTTATGAATAATGAAGGTATAGGTCATGTACCTGTAGTTACACGTTATAAAAAAATGGCAGGACTTATAACAAGAAGTAGTTTACTGTCAGTATTAAGTGAACAATTCTTGGAGATGGAGGTGAGTATCCTTGGCTAATTTTTTTAACTTTTTAATTGATCAAAGAGTTCAAATAACCAGTTTGCTAATACAACACATACAGCTTACAGTAGTGGCAATAGTTGTATCTATAATGATTGGTATACCTTTAGGAATTTTAGTATCTAAAAAGGAAAATTTTAGAAAATATATAATAGGGATAATAAATGTATTTCAAGCAATACCTTCAATGGCATTATTAGGACTACTAGTACCTATTTTAGGAATAGGAAGTAAGCCTGCCATAATGATGGTGGTATTATACTCTCTTCTTCCAATAGTAAAGAATACAACTACAGGAATACTGGGAATAGATAAGAATATAATAGAATCTGCTACAGGTATAGGTCTTACCCAAAAGCAAATTTTATATAAAATACAGTTACCTCTAGCTCTTCCTATAATAATGGCAGGTATAAGAATATCTGCAGTTACTGCAGTTGGTCTTATGACTTTAGCAGCATTTATAGGAGCAGGTGGTCTTGGTTATTTAGTATTTTCAGGGGTGCAAACAGTAAATAATACTATGATTCTTGCAGGTGCAATACCAGCATGTATACTTGCTTTATTTGTGGACTATTTATTCTCCAGAATAGAAAAAACTGCTATGAGTAAATATTCATCTGTTAAAACATCTAGTGATAAAAAGAAAAGTAAAAACACGGGTCTTAAAATATGTGCAGCAGTAATAACTGTGGCTATATTATTTACAACTGTAGGTCAAATTTTTAATAAAAAAGAAACTATAGTAGTAGGCTCAAAAGATTTTACTGAAAATATAATATTAGGAAATATTTATGCAGATTTGATAGAGGAATATACAGATTATAATGTGGAGAGAAAATTAAATATGGGAACTAGTGTAGTTTGGAATTCTATAACAAGTGGAGATGTAGATGTATGTGTAGATTATACAGGAACAATATTGATGAATATAATGAAAGAAGAAGCTAAGGGAGATAAAGATGAAGTATATAATCATGTAAAAGAAACTATGTCAAAAGAATATAAGTTAAAACTTTTGGCACCAGTAGGATTTAATAATACTTATACCTTAGCTATGGATTCACAAGTTGCTAAGAAATATAATATAAACACATACACTGATTTAACTAAATATTCTAGTGATCTTGTATTTTCTCCGACTATGCAATTTCAAAATAGGGAAGACGGACTTCCAGGTATACAAAAATGTTACGGCATGGAATTTAAAGAGGTTAAAGGAATGGACGGATCTCTTAGATATCAAGCTTTAGAAAGAGGAGATGCACAAGTAATAGATGCATTTTCAACAGATGGATTATTAAAAAAATTTGATTTAAAAGTTCTAGAAGATGATAAGTTATTTTTCCCACCTTATTATGCCGTACCTCTTGTAAGAGAAGACACTTTAGAAAAATACCCGGATTTGGAAGCAGTATTAAATAAATTAAAAGGTCAAATAAGTGAAGAAGAAATGATTAATTTAAATTATCAAGTTGATGAACAAGGAAAAACAGCAGAAGAAGTGGCACATAATTTTTTAGTAGAAAATAAATTTATAACTAAATAGAGTTAATTTTAAAAGGAGTTATGTATGGCTATACATGACTTCTTTATTTTGATCTAGATGAAATTTGAATTTAAAAAAACTAATATATTCATCGCATAATAAATTGTTTATGAGAAAAGATAAAAAAGATATGATATTGAGGAGTAGATATATTTTGACAACAAAAATAAAAAATACTACATATGGTAGAAAAGGAAAGTTATAAACACAATATACAGGGGTATAATACGAATATTATTGATTATAAAAATTTAATCTAGGAGTAAAATTATGATAAAAGTCGCAAAAAGAGATGGAACTGAAGAATTATTTGACAAACGTAAGATTTTTAATGCTGTATATAAATCTTCAATAAATAGCAAACAAGGTACTGATAGAGATTTAGCAAATACGATTTCTATAATTATAGAAGAAAAAATTAGAAACAAAGAAATCGAAGCAACGGTTGAACAAATACAAGATGAAGTTGAAAATTTACTTATGTCTTCTAATAGAAAAGATATAGCTAAAAAATATATAATATATAGAGATAGAAGAAATGAAATTAGAACTTCTAAATGGGATATGGATGAACTACAAAAGTCAATATGGAAAAATAAATATCAGTATAATGATGAAAGTTTTAACAACTGGGTTGAAAGAATAAGTGGATTAAACCCTAAGATAGGAAAATTAATTAGGGAACGTAAATTTTTATTTGCTGGAAGAATATTAGCTAACAGAGGGTTAAATAAAGAGGGCATAAAAGTTACTTATTCAAATTGTTATGTATTGCAACCACCACAAGATAATTTAGAAAGTATATTTGAAACAGCCAAAAATTTAGCTAGAACATTTTCATATGGTGGTGGAGTAGGTATAGATATATCTGACTTAAGACCAAATGGTTCACCTGTACATAATGCAGCTAAGACCACATCAGGAGCTGTATCATTTATGGACTTATATTCAATGACCACAGGACTTATTGGTCAAAAGGGAAGACGTGGAGCTTTAATGATTTCTATGGATATAAGTCACCCTGATATAGAGGAATTTATTGACGTTAAAACTGATTTAGGAAAGGTTACAAAGGCTAATATATCCGTTAGAATTAATGATGAATTTATGCGAGCAGTAAAAAATAAAGAAATGTATACATGCAAATTTATTATAGAATCTACTAAAGAAGAAATAACAAAAGAAGTAAATGCTTATAAATTATTTATGAAGTTAGCAGAAAATAACTGGGATTATGCTGAGCCTGGTATGTTATTTTGGGACAATATAAAAAATAATCATCTATTAAGTGAAGATAAAGAATTTAACCATGCAGGAGTTAACCCATGTGCTGAAGAGCCTCTTCCTGCAGGAGGAAGTTGCTTACTTGGGTCTATGAATTTAGCAGAGTTTGTTGTAGAACCTTTTACAGATAATGCTATTTTTGATATGGCTAAATTTAAAGCCTGTGTTAAAGAGTGTGTTGCAGGATTAAATGAAGTCTTAGAGGATGGATTAGATTTACATCCATTAGAGCAACAAAGAAAAAGTGTTGGGGAATATAGACAAATAGGCCTAGGAGTAATGGGAATTGCAGATATGTTAATCAAGTTAAACATAAGATATGGTTCTAAGGAGTCTATAGAATTATGTAAAAATATATCTAGAGGAATGTTAAATAGTGCAGTTAAGAAATCAGCATTATTAGCAAAAGAAAAAGGAGCTTATGAAAAATACAATAAAGATGCCATAATGAAATCGCCTTTCTTTATCAATAATCTTGATGAAGATGTTAAGGAATTAGTTGGAAAATATGGTATAAGAAACTCGCAAATACTTACAATACCACCGACAGGATCTATTTCTACCATGCTTGGTATAAGTGGAGGAATAGAGCCTATGTTTAATATTTCTTATACGAGAAAAACTGAAACTCTTCATGGACAAGATGTGTATTACAAAGTATATACACCTATAGTTAAAGAATATATGAATATAAAAGATATTACAGATGAAGACGATTTACCAGAAATATTTGTAACGGCTATGACTCTTAAACCAAGTGAAAGAATTCAAATGCAAAGGGCTTGGCAAGAATATATAGATGCTTCCATATCATCTACAATAAATATTCCTTATGAAGCCACTATAGAAGATGTTGGTGATATATATATGTCGGCTTGGGAAAATAAATTAAAAGGAATAACTATATATAGAGAAGGTTGTAAAAGAAGTGGTATTTTATTAAATGATAAAGTCAAAAGAGAAGAAGAAAAAAATAAAAAAGAAGAAAAAATGAAACAGGAAGAAAAATCTGAATTAGCAGCCACAGAAGAACATAGTGAAAAATTTGTTTGTCCCGAATGTGGAAATGAAGCAGTAATTCCAACTGGAGGATGTGCAATTTGTCTTCAATGTGGATATAGTAAATGTAATTAATAAAAAACTGATGAGTTTAAAAACTCATCAGTTTTTGTTTATCTGTTCCAAGCTATATTATCGCCTCTAGAAGTATCTAAAGAAAATCCAGCTGCAATTATTTTTTTTTCTATTAAATCCCTACACTCTGCTGCTTCATCAGCGAGACTAATCTTATTGTCATATAAAGAATATTTAGAGCGCACGCTTGTAGGAGAAAGGTTTGGCATAACTACATTAGCACCAGCATTGAACCCTGCTTCTCTACCATTAGAATTAATAGTACTTAGAGCTGTAGTTGCAGGGATTAATGATTTTGGTAATAATAATCTAGTTAAAGCTATCATAATAATAGTTTTTTCTAAGGTACCAGTAGGTTCATTTTTAAATATAGTATCATGATGAGGAATAAAAGGACCTATACCAATCATATGAGGTTCCAATTCTTTTAAATATAATAAATCTTCTACTAGATTTTCATTACTTTGATAAGGTGACTCCACCATAAATCCAGCTCCAACTTGATATCCTATTTCTTTTAAATTCTTCAGACATTCCATTCGATTAATTAATTTTAAGTTTTCAGGATGTAATTTTTCATAATGTTCTTTTGTTGCAGTTTCATGTCTAAGTAAATATCTGTCAGCACCAGCTTGAAAGAATTTTTTATAAGAATCATAGGATTTTTCACCTATGGATAAAGTGATTGCGCAGTCTGAATATTTTTCTTTTAATATCTTAATTATTTCAACTATCTTTTCATCGGTAAAATAAGGATCTTCTCCTCCTTGTAAGACAAAAGTTTTATATCCTAGTTCATAGCCAATTTCTGCACATTCTAATATTTTATCTAAGATTAATCTATATCGTTCTATATTTTTATTAGAGCATCTAATACCACAGTAATAACAATTATTTTTGCAAAAGTTTGTAAACTCTATTAAACCTCGTACATAAACCTTATCGCCATAGTATTTAGTTCTTGTTTTAAGGGCCTTTTCACATAAATAATTTTTATCTTCGTTATTAATAGTATTTAAAAGATATAGAAGCTCAGCTTTATTCAATGAATTATATTTATATAATTTATCAATCAATTCTTTGTTATTCATATATTCCTCCTAATATAAAACTATGTACAAAAAGTATAGTTGTAAAATTTAGAAAATGCTATAAAAAATAGAAATATTACTGAAAAACATGGAAGTATGTGTAAGCGAAAAATAAATTGTGGAGAAATTCCATTATTTGGATGTATAATATAATTGAACAACAAAAATAATCTTTTGTTAGGAGATATGGAGATAAAATAATGTTAAATCAAATACATGAAAAAATTAAGGGTTATTATGTTTTTATTTTAATATTAATAATATGGCAAGTAGTTTGCAATTTAGGTATATATAATGAATTCATATTACCGCAACCAGTTAAAGTTTTTACAACCTTTGTTAAGATGATAAAAGACAATTCCATATATGAAAATGTATATATAAGTTTAAAAAGAATTATTATAGGATTTTCAATAAGTTCTATGGTAGCAATACCTCTAGGTGTAATATTTGGAAGCAATAGAAGGTTATATGAGTACTTTAAACCAATATTGGAATTTATAAGAAATACACCTCCTTTAGCTTTAATTCCCATGCTTATATTGTGGTTTGGAATAGGAGAAAAGTCGAAAATCATAATAATTATATTAGCATCATTTTTCCCCGTATTTTTAAATACTTTGAGTGGAATTAGAAGTTGTGATCCGAAATTAATTGAAGTTGGGCAAGCTTTTAACTTTACTAAGAAACAAATATTTACAAAAATAATAATACCAAACTCTATCTTAGATATATTTATAGGACTTTCTTTAGGGTTAGGATATAGTTTTAGGGCTATAATTGGTGCAGAACTTATTGCCGCATCTTCTGGTCTAGGATATTTGATTTCAGATGGCAAAGCTATGTCTAGAACGGATGTAGTTATGGTGGGGATTTTTGTTATAGGTTTTTTAGGAATTATAAGTGAGTATTTATTCACCAAGTTTATAAAAAAAGTAGCAAAAGGGAAGCAGGTAAAAGAGTATGCATAAATCTGGTTTTATATTAAAAAATCTTAATAAGAAATATTTACTAGGCGATGATCTTCATATTGTACTTAACAATCTTTCAATAGAAATATCTAATGAAGAAATTACTGTGATTTTAGGAGAAAGTGGTTGTGGAAAAACCACATTGTTAAAAATATTATCTAATCTAGAAAATGCAGACAGTGGAGAAATAAGCTACTATGATAACAGTAAAAAGAAAAGTCCTAAGGTAGGTGTTGTATTTCAAGAAAGCAGACTTATGCCTTGGCTTACTGTGGGCGAGAATATATGTTTTCACTGTGAAAAAAAAGATGAAATAGATTTAGATAAATATTTGGAAATTATGAAGCTAGATAAATTTAAAAATGCTTATCCAAATGAGCTTTCAGGCGGAATGGCAAATAGAGTAAGTATTGCAAGAGCATTGTCTTATAATCCAGATATTTTGCTAATGGATGAACCTTTTGCAGCGTTAGATTATTTTACTAGAAGAAAAATGCAAAAAGAAGTTATAGATATTTATGAAAAAACTAAAAAAGGTGTAGTATTTGTTACCCATAATATTGAAGAAGCTCTTAATATTGCAAATAAAATAATAATTTTTAAAAAGGATAAAAGTATTAAGGAGTTACAAATTTCACAAGATTATAATAGGGATCTTAACAGTGACTATTATATAAATTTAAAAAAAATCATATTAAAAGAGTTGGGGGAAAAGTAAAATGTTAAATAAGTCTAAAAAAATAATAGGAGTTTTAACAGCAACTGTTTTATGTCTAACTATGGTTACTGGATGTTCATTAGGGAAAAAAAGTGAATATCCAAAAGATATGAATATTACATATGTAAAGTCACCTCTTAATGTGCCAAGTATACTAGAAAAAAATGATGAATTATTTCAAAAAGAATTTGAAGGAGATAGTATAAAAGTTAACTGGTCAGAATTAACTACAGGTCCTGAACAAACTCAAGCGCTTGCAGCAGGAGAGATAGACTTTTGTCATGCTATTGGAGGTACATCTGCATTAATAGCAGCATCTAATAGAGTAAATCTAAAAATAATAGGAACTTATTCAAAATCACCAAAGGGATTTATGATAGTAAGTAATAATGATTCAATAAAGAGCGCTAAAGATTTAAAAGGAAAGAAAATTGGAGGACCAAAGGGAACTATATTGCATCAAATATTAGTATCTGCTTTAAAAAAAGAAAATATGACTTTAGATGACGTGGAATTTGTTGATATGACAATACCAGACGCAACATCAGCCCTAGAAGGTGGTAGTGTAGATTGTGCATTAGTTGCAGGTCCTTCTGCTCTTCAAGCTATAAAAGGTGGAAAGACAAAAGTAGTTGATGGAGAAGGATTAGTAGATGGAATTATAGTAATTGCAGTTAATGAAGATTTTGCAGAAAAATATCCTGAATTAGTAGAAAGATTTATGAAAATTCATAAAGAAACTTTGAATTATATGGAAAGTAATTATGATGAAATGATAAGTAAAATATCTAAAGAAGTAGATCTTGGTGAAGAAGAAACAAAAGAATTGTATAAATGGTATGATTTTAGTTGTGAGATAGGCGATAATGAAATAAAAGCTCTAGAAGAGACGCAAAAGTTTTTAATAGACAATAAAATGCAAGAAAATGAAGTAAATGTAGAAGACTTAATTCTAGAAGTTAATACAAAATAATAAAGAAGGAGTTATATTAAATTAATTTTGATATAGCTCCTTGTTTATTATTTCAAAGTTAAAAATTAAAGTAAATTCACTTATTTCAAATATGTAAAAAAATAACATTTCATATTTGGGCTTTAAGATGTCATAAATTGGCGATATGTGTTATAATTAATTAGATTATAAACATGAAAGGAAATTTTCACATGAAAAAGAAATTATCAAAAGATGCTTATGGTGGTGTACATGGTAAAGATTACGTACCATACATAAACGATAAGTCAAACAAAGGTACAAACCTTGCAGTATTAATAATAGGTATAATATTAGCAGCTCTATTTGCAGCTTCTACTGCTTACTCTGGTATGAAATCAGGGTTAACGGTTGCAGCAGGGATACCAGGGGCAATAATAGGTTCAATGCTTATTGGTGTATTTGCTAAGTCAAAAGGTATACTTGGTAAAAATATAATCCAAGGTATGTCAAGTGGTGGAGAATCTATAGCAAGTGGAATGATTTTCGTATTACCAGCAATCATACTTATAGGAAGTCAAATAACATTCGTAGAAGGTGTAGCAGTTGGTATAGGGGGATGTTTATTTGGTATAGGATGTTCATCATTAGTTTACAACTATCTTATAGTTGAAGAACATGGAAAGCTTATGTACCCAGAATCAATGGCTATATCTGAAACTCTTGTAGCTTCAGAAGGTGGTGGAGATGCAATAAAGTTCATGGGAATAGGTTTTGTAATAAGTGGTATTATAAATATTTTAACAGGATCATTTATGAACGTAGTTAACAATACGATGACATTTGTAGGAAGTAAGTTCTATAAGTGGAAGTTCTCAATGGAAGTTAACCCTCTATTATTAGGTATAGGTTTCATAGTTGGATTAGAAGTAGCTTTAACTATGTTTGCAGGATCTATATTATCTAGCTTTGGTATAGCTCCATTAATAGGTTACTTTACTGATATGGCAGCTAACAATATGAATGTATGGAATGATGCATCTATGGCTATTAGCCAAATGGATGTTAATGCAATATCTGGAAGTTATGTTAAATATATAGGAGCAGGAATGATGCTTTGTGGTGGTATAATAGGAGCAATAAAGCTTATACCAACAATAATAGTTTCTATAAAAGAAACTTTAAACGCAAGAGCTAACAAAGATGGAAATGGTGAAAGTAGCACAGGTGAAATAATAATACTTTTAGCTGGAGTTGTAATAGCTTTCATAACTGCATTTATGATATCTGGAAGTGTTGCTATGGCAATAGTTGGTGCAATAGCTTCATTAATATTATCTTTATTATTCGTAATAGTTGCTGGACGTTTAACTGGTACAATAGGAACATCAAACCTTCCAGTATCAGGTATGACAATAGCTTCATTAGTTATATTAACATTAGTATTCGTTGTAATGGGATGGACTTCAAATGCTGATAATAAGTCATTATTATTATTTGCATGTTTTATGGTTGTTGCAATAGCAGTGGCTGGAGGATACACTCAATCTCAAAAGGTTACTTATATAATAGGTGGAAGTAAGAAAGAAATGCAAAACGCATTTACAATATCTAGTATAGTTGGTGTTGTTGTTGTTACTGGAACAATATTATTACTTTCTTCTCAACTAGCTGTTACAGGAGCAGATGCTCAATTTGCATTACCTCAAGCTAACTTAATGTCAACATTAACTTCTGGTATAATGTCAGGAAACTTACCATGGGTTATGATAATAGCTGGTGTTGTTATGGCTTTATTCTTATTCTTACTGAATTTACCAATAATGACTATAGCTATAGGATTCTACTTACCAATATCAACAACTTCTATAATATTAGTAGGAGCGTTAATACGTGTACTTGTTGAAAAAATGTGTAAGAGTAATGCAGAAAAAGAAGTTAGAGTTTCAAATGGTATAAGTTTATCTTCAGGGTTAGTTGCTGGGGGATCTATACTAGGATTAGTAGGTATAATATTACAAGTAACAGGAATTATAACACCTAAAGTTCCTACAGGATTTGCTGCAGGAAACATGATGGCTATAGTAATATTAGTTCTGTTAGTTATAGCTACAACATTACCTATACTAAAATCTAAAGTTAAGCAAAATGAAAACTAATCAACAAGTTTTAAATATAGTGTATAAAATTAGTGATGAAATTGAGTATGAAGTTAATGAGAATGGTATAGTTACATTACTTGAAAAACAAAATCATAAGATACAGCAGTTTTTAAGAAAATTAAAAGCTAAGATTCCTATGTATAAAAAGGTTGAACTAGATGAATATGGTAGTGCAGTATTTTTAGCAATTGATGGTGTAAAAACTATTGAGGAAATAGGACGATTATTGGAAGATAAGTTTGGAGAGAAGGTAAATCCCATTTATGAAAGATTATTACTTTTTTTAAACCATATAGATGTAAATTGTAAATATATAGAACAAATTAGTTCTTAATATAAATTAGAGGAGATATTTTCTCCTCTAATTTTTTTTGTGTAAATTTGGAGAAATTAATGAAATAAATAAAAAAAACAAATTGTGACATACTAATTTTAAGAAAACAAATAAAGATGGAGGTCTGCAAAATGAAAAAAATTTTGGCATTAGCATTATCATTTTTAGTTGTATTTGGTGCAGTAGCATGTAGCAGTAAAAAAACAACTACAGAAAATAAAGCAACAGATAACGCTGGTATGGAGGAATACTATAAATCATATAGTGGATTATATGATAAAAACATATCTAGCTTAAATGGATACAATATGTATACTGATGTAAATACGGTTAATGAAGCATATAGAGATAAAGAGTATCCAGGAAATGAAAAGCATTTAGCAGATATAAAAGCGGCTTATAAAGATAGTAAAGAAAAAATACAAGTTTTCATCGACGGTCTAAAAAATGATACAAAAACAAGTGATAAAGAATTAAAGAAAATGAATGAAGAGATGATAGCAGAAGGTGAAAAATTAATAAAAGATATAGATGCCAAATTAGCAAAATTAGATACTATAACAGAGACAGATTTAACTAAAGGGAAAGATGAATTTTTTAAATTAGTAGATGAATCTGTTAAATCAGTAAAAAGTGATGCAAATACATTTAATGATATGTTGAAAAACATGGATAAAAAACTTGGAATAGATAGAGCTAAAACTAATAAATAATGAATACTAAGATAAATAAAAGTATATTTATTTATATAAATAAAAAAATTAGTTGACATTTTAAAATATCAAGTATATTATTTAAAACATAACTAAAACAAAATTAAATAACTCTTATCAAGAGAGGCGGAGGGACTGGCCCTATGAAGCCCGGCAACCAGTACAATATGTACATGGTGCCAAATCCAGCAACTATTTTTAGTTGAAAGATGAGTATAAATTAGCCTAGTAGCCTGAGTTTATACTTAGGCTTTTTTTAATTTTAATCAACGGGATAATTATAAAATATGTCGCATGCAGTAGCTTGAAGCGACATTAAGCGTTTCAACCACACGTGGCTGAGGAAAAGCTAATTTTAACATAATAAGGGGGAGAAGAAATGATTACAATTAAGAACTTAAATAAGTATTATGGGAAAATGAAAGTATTAAATAATATTAATATTGAGATTAACCAAGGTGAAATATTTGGAGTTATAGGACACAGTGGGGCAGGTAAATCTACTTTACTTAGATGTATAAATAGACTAGAAGATTACCAAGAGGGAAGTATTTTAGTAAATAATAAAGAAATTAAGAACTTAAAGGAAAGTGATTTACGATTTTTAAGAAAAGATTTAGGTATGATATTTCAGCATTTTTCTTTATTAGAAAGAAAAACAGTTTTTGAAAATGTGGCATTACCTTTGGAATGTTTTAATTATTCGAAGAAAGAAAAGGAAAAAAGAGTAGATGAACTTTTAAAGTTAGTAGGTATTTATGATAAGAAAAATATAAAACCAAGAAACTTAAGTGGAGGGCAAAAACAAAGAGTGGCCATAGCTAGAGCCCTAGCTTTAAACCCAAAAGTTCTTTTATGTGATGAAGCTACATCTGCTTTAGATCCAAATACAACAAAATCTATTTTAACTTTACTTCAAGATATTAATAAAAAGTTAAATATTACGATAATAATAGTTACACATCAAATGGAAGTTATAAAACAAATATGCTCAAGAGTTGCCATAATGGAAGGTGGAGAAGTATTAGAAATAGGAGAAACAGAAGAGTTATTTTTAAAAAATTCTGAAAATTTGAAAAAATTAGTTGGAGAAGAAGATATTGTTTTACCAAGGGGAACTAACATAAGAATTTTATTTCCAAAAGAAATTTCAAATGATTCGATTATTACATCTATGGCAAGGGAATTAGATATAAATTTTTCTATTATTTGTGGAAAACTAGAAAAGTATAGAGATGATATTTTAGGATCATTAATTATAAATGTGTCTAAGGAACATGAACATAAGATAAAAAGTTATTTAGACAATAAGAATGTAAGATGGGAGGAGATTATAAATGAATAAAACTAGTTTGTATACTTATTTAACAGAAATATTAGGAGAAGCTTTATTACAAACCTTATATATGATAGTAGTTCCAACTATTATAGCTACAGTTTTAGGATTTATAATGGCAATTATATTAGTAATAACTAAGCCAAAAGGATTAAAACCAAACAAAACAATATATAGTATTTTAGGATTTATAGTAAATATAGTTAGAAGTTTTCCATTTATTATACTTTTAGTTGCATTAATACCTTTTACAAGATTTGTAGTGGGAACAGGTATAGGAGAAACAGCAGCCATAGTTCCTATAACTGTGGCAGCAGCGCCATTTATAGCAAGAATTATTGAAAATGCTTTAAATGAGGTGAATGAAGGATTAATAGAAGCAGCAAGATCTTTTGGAGCAACTAAAAGTCAAATTATATTTAAAGTAATGATTAAAGAAGCTATGCCTTCAATTGTATCTGGAATAACTTTATCAATAATAACAATATTAGGATGTACAGCTATGGCAGGAACAGTTGGAGCTGGAGGCTTAGGTAAGGTAGCTATAGCTTATGGTTATCAAAGATTTGATAACTCAGTTATGATATACGTAGTAATAACATTAATAATTTTAGTTCAATTAATACAAAGTTTAGGTGACTTTGCTTATAAAAAGTTAAAGTAATTATATTTATCAAAATTAGATAATTGTAATTTTAAAAATAAAACTAATACACATAGGGGGAATTTAAAAATGAAATTAAAAAAATTAGTAGGTTTAACATTAGTAGGGATAATATCTACATCATTGTTTGTAGGATGTTCAAAAAATTCACAAGAGGATAAAATAATAAAAGTTGGAGCATCTCCAACACCGCATACTGAAATACTAGAAGTGACAAAACCAATACTAGAAAAAGAAGGATATACTTTAGAAATAGTTGAATTTGATGATTATGTGTTGCCAAATACATCTTTAGCAGAAGGAGAATTAGATGCAAATTACTTCCAGCATATACCTTATTTAGAAGGTATGAATTCAGAAAAAGATTTAAAATTAACATATACTACAAAGGTTCATATAGAACCAATAGGTGTTTATTCTAAGAAGCACAAAAGTCTAGATAAGATAGAAAATGGAGCTAAAATATCTGTACCAAATGATGGAACCAACGAAGCGAGAGCATTACAATTATTAGCTAAAAATGGAATAATTGAAGTTGCAGATAAAGAATTAATAACTGCCAAAGATATAACTAAAAATCCAAAAAATATAGAAATAGTAGAAGTAGATGCAGCACAAGTACCATCAACTTTAGAAGATGTGGATTTTGCGGTAATAAATACTAACTTTGCATTAAATGTAGGTTTAAATCCAACAAAAGATGCTTTAGTAATAGAAGAAAGTGATTCACCATATGTAAACATACTTGCTACTAGAGAAGATAATAAAGATAATGAAAAGATAAAAGTTTTAAGTAAAGCCTTAAATAGTCAGGAAGTAAAAGACTTTATTGAAGAAAAATATGAAGGAAGTATAGTTCCAGCATTTTAATATGAAGAAAAGTAATTTATACACTTCTAATATGTTTTAAAATATTGATGTTTATGATGGTATGTATTTTTATAAAAGTACATAGCAACTATTACTGTATAAAAACAAATTATATTGCACATATTGTTATCAAGGGGATAAATATTTTTGAAAATACATAAAAACAACAATTAGGAGTGTAGTAAATGACAAATTTAACATTAAAAGATATACAACAAGCAAAAAAAACTATAAAAGACATAGCTAAAAAAACGGATATACTTGAAAGTGTAAAGTTAAGTGAAATGACAAATGCCCATGTTTATTATAAATGTGAAAATCTACAAAAAACAGGATCATTTAAACTTAGAGGTGCTTGCAATAAAATAGCAAATCTTACTGAAAAAGAAAAAGCCAGCGGTGTTATAGCTTCTAGCGCAGGAAATCATGCTCAAGGTGTGGCTCTAGGAGCTAGAATGAATGGAATAGAAGCAACAATAGTAATGCCTGCAACAGCACCTTTAGCAAAAGTAACAGCAACTAAAGGTTATGGAGCAAAGGTTGTATTAGAAGGTCTAGTTTATGATGATGCTTATGCAAAGGCTGTGGAAATACAAAAAGAAAGTGGAGCAACATTCTTACATCCTTTTAACGATAAGTATGTTATGGCTGGACAAGGAACTATAGGTTTAGAAATATTTGAGCAAATGGATTACAATGTGGACACAATATTATGTCCAATAGGTGGAGGCGGTCTAATATCAGGTGTTGCAGTGGCAGCTAAATCACTTAATCCAAATGTGAAAATTATAGGGGTACAAACTGCTAATATACCGTCTATGTATGAGTCTATGAAACAAGGTAAGGTTACGACAGCTTTTAAGTCAACATCAATTGCTGATGGTATTTCTGTTAAAACAGTAGGAGATTTAACCTTTGGAATAGTAAAAGATTTAGTAGACGAAGTAATTCTAGTAGAGGAAGATGAAATATCAGAAGCATTATTATTTTTAATGGAAAATCAAAAAATAATTGCAGAAGGTTCAGGAGCTGTAACGACGGCAGCCATCTTAAGTGGAAAATATAAACCTAGAAAAAATGAAAACGTTGTATGTGTAATATCTGGTGGTAATATAGATGTTAATACTCTTCATAAAATAATTGGTATAGGTTTAAGAAAGAGTGGAAGACGCTATACATTTAGTACTGATATTTTAGACAAACCAGGTGGACTTGCGGAGTTAAGTAAGATAGTAAGTGCATTTGATGCAAACATAATTACAGCTAATTTATCATCAGAAGGTGATTTAGGTAAGTTAAATGCAAAAATGACTTTAGAAACCTTTAATCATGAGCATATAGAAAAGGTTAAAAAAGCTATTAGAAGTGCAGGATTTGAAATAGTAGAAAGATAAATAAAATAATTTAAATCACAAAAAGCACATTGATATTTTAAATCAATGTGCTTGTAAACTTCTAAAAAACTATTTTAAATTATTTATATACTCAGCTAGGATGCCATCTCTAATAGTATATTTACTAATATATAGACTAGATGACTCTAGGTAGTTTAATATAGTATTTATTATTAATAAGGCACCTAGAAGGATATCGCCTCTAGTTTTTGAAACACCAGTAGATGAAAGAATCTCCTCAACTGTCATTTTATTTATTTCATTAAGTAAATTCTCTATACTTTTATTATACAACTCATACCCATGAATATTCTTATCGGTATTATATTCCATTTTATGAATTCTACCAATGGTTTTAACTGAACCACCAATTACAATAATAGGTAAGTTTTTACATTTACTCAGCCAGGAAACATTATCTAACTGTTGAATAATATATGATCGAACATCTTTTTCCTTGTTAGTAGTTTTATCAGTAAGATTAAATTGATAAGTTATACTTAAAGCACCCATAGGAATACTGATACATTTTACAAGGACTTTATCCTTTATAAGGGCAATTTCCACACTTCCACCACCCACGTCTAGATGAAGATAGTTATCAAGATTTGATGGAATAGAAGATAAATAACCATAGTAACATTCCTCATCTGGTGATAAAACCTTAATATTAATATTAAGTGAAGCCTCTATATCAGTAATTAGTTGATTTGTATTCTTTAGTTTTCTTAGAGATTCTGTGCCAACGGCAATAACTTCATCACAATTAAATTGAGTACAAATAACTTTAAATGTACTTATAATACCGAAAAAGTTTTTTATTCCTACAACAGATAGCTCATCTTTATCTTCTGACATATAGTCAGTAAGTCTAGTTTGAAATTTTTTATTATAAACGCCTTCATATGTTTTATCATTATTTATTTTAACAACTAACAATTTAATTGAATTAGATCCAATATCAATAATGCCTAATGTTCTCAATGAATTGCCCCCTTTTATGTTTATAATTACTATTATAATTTATTATTATAATTACATCAATAATTGAAAAGAATAAGTGTAATTATAAATATTATACTTAAATGTTAAATAAAAGTATTGAAATTTTAAGGAAGTGATATTTTGGACCAAGAATTTTACAAATGTGATGGAATAAATTTAGCAAAAAAGCTCATAAATAAATATATTATAAGAGAATATGACAATAAAAAAATAATAACAAAAATAGTTAAAACAGAAGCTTATATGGGTACTGTAGATAAAGCTTGTCATGCATATAAAACATAGATTATGCTGAAGAAGCAAGTGAATTTCCATACAAATTTTATATTAAGAATAACAAATATGTTTCTGTAATTGACAAAAAGTGATAATATAATTTTGTAAAGCAAATTTAAGACAGGGGGAATTTTCATAATGAAAAACATAGGATTTATTGGATCAGGAAATATGGCAAGAGCAATTATAGGTGGAATTCTGAAATCAGAATTAGTACAAAAGGATCAGGTAATAGCTTCTGCTAAAAGCGATAGTACAATAGAAAAAATAAATAAAGAGTTTGGTATAATAACTACTAAAGACTCTAAAGAGGTTGTTAATAATTCTCATATAATAGTAGTGGCAGTTAAACCTGATATATATGATGAGGTACTAGAAGAGGTGAAAGAATACATAAGTAATGAAAAAATCATAGTAACTATAGCAGCAGGGAAAAGCATTGAAGATGTGGAGGATGTTATAGGAAAGAATAAAAAAATAGTTAGAACTATGCCAAATACTCCAGCATTAGTAGGAGAAGGAATGACTTCTCTTTCTCCAAATAAAAATATAAATGAAGAAGATTTAAATTTAGTTAAAACAGTTTTTAATTCTTTTGGAAAAAGTGAAGTAGTATCAGAAAATATGATTGGGGCAGTAATTGGTGCTAGTGGTTCTTCTCCTGCATATGCTTTTATGTTTATTGAAGCTATAGCAGATGGAGCAGTAATTGCAGGTATGCCTAGAGATAAAGCATATAAATTTGCAGCTCAAGCAGTTTTAGGAGCAGCTAAAATGGTATTGGAGACAGATATGCATCCAGGAGAGTTAAAAGATATGGTATGCTCGCCAGGTGGAGCAACAATAGAAGCCGTAAAGGTATTAGAAGAAGAAAAATTAAGAAGTGCAGTTATAAAAGGTGTTTGTGCCTGTGTAAATAAAAGTAGGGAAATGAGTAAATAATATATAAAAAGCTCTCACTAGGTTAATATAGTGAGAGCTTTTACTTACAAGGAATTTACACTTGTATAAAAGTAAAAAATGCATTTTGAGCAATGCGAATTTTTATTGATTTGAAGGTTCTGAATCAAAGTGTTCTTCACTTTCAGTTTGAACGTCTAAAGAACTATTATTAGAATTACTATTTTTATCTTCTTCAGTAGTGTTTTGATTATTATTTACATCTTCACTGTTATTTTCTTCGTTATTATTATTCATAGTGTCTTGACTATTTTGGTCATTGTTTTTGTCTGTATTTTCTTCTACGTTTGAGTTATTATCTTGAGAATTTTCATTTGATTTATCATCATTATTAAATAAATCTGTAAACCAGTTGATTATCTTTTGGAAAAATCCTTCAACTTCTTCACTTGTTGGTAAATTTTCAGCAGCTTTATCAGTAGCATCTATAACAGCATCACTTCCAAGCATACTGTCATTAGTTTCTCCAAGAATACCTAAGTCTTTGCTTCCACCACCAAATAAGTTAGAGAACCAATCTCCAATAGATGAGAACATACCTTTTATAGAATCAAAAATGCCAGAAGAACCAACACTTTCACCTTGTTCCTTTAAATTATCTTGAACTACATCTGAAACATTATTAAGTGTTTGTTTCATAGAGTTAAAATCATAATTTTGAGCAGCTATTTTTTCCATTAAATCAGTTATTTGTTTAATTTGAGCATCAGTTAAAGTTATATTGTAGTTATTAGTTACATTGTTGATTATATCAGCAATTTGAGTTGTATCACTTGTACCATTTTTTATAACTTCAATCTTAACATCATTTACAACACCTGTTGCTTTATCTTGACCTATTTCGTCACCTAAGTCACCAGTTGTTATTAATTCCTCAGAAGCTAATTCTTTTTTATCTTCATCTAATTTTTCTCCGGATGCATCTTCAAAAGCCTTCATAACACCTGTTAAAGCACCTGTCCCACTAACTGGAAATACAGCAGCTATAACACAGTTTGCATCTTTTAGACCAGCCGTTGATAAAGTTGAAGCAACCATTGATGATGTTACCCAAGTTATATTAGCTGTTTTTACATTTATTCCACTTCCGCTATTAGTAGGTTCTACATAAGCGCAAGAATAAGTTTTTGTTCCAAGCTGAGCTTCTGTAGCAATACCTCCTAAATATTCTCTTTCCTCTTTATTGTTGACGTCTAATATTACTACATCTTCTTTTTTAACACCAAAATAATCTAATATTTTTTGTTTTTGTTCTGTAGTATTGTTTACTCCTAATGTAACAACTCTAGCACCATCTGCAAAAGATGGAAGAATGCTTCCTGCTACTAAAGTCATACATATTAATAGTGAGCCAACTTTCTTTTTCCAATTCATAATATTTCCTCCTAAAATTACTATCTACTTTATATATATAATAATATACGTAAATTAATGTAAAGATTTAATGATAAAGTAAATATCCTCTGTAAATATAGTATTATATTTAAATATTTAATGCGATTACAACATTGTAACTGTGGTTACAATTGAATGTAAATCTTTACAATAGGTACAATTGAATACTTTACAATTATAATATAAAATTAAACTTTTGTGTTTAAATTAAGAAAATCGTAAGATTTAGTAAGGCAGAGGAAATAATTAAGGATAAATATTTATTTAATACACATATAATGAAGGATTCAAAAGAAAAAAGATTAATATAGAAAGTATATAATAGTTTTATTTTAATAATAGTACACATATTATAAGTAAGGGGGACCGTGGTAATGAACTTAGATTATCAGGGACAAAATCTTCAAGGTTATAGTTTTGTTAATATGGATTTACGAGAGGCTAACTTAGAGAACACAAAATTAGATAACATAGTATATGACAAAAACACAAAGTATTTTGAAATGCTTTAATTACAGATTAGTTCAGCTTTTGATACCTGCCCATGGAAAAAGATGTTCATCAACATGGAATTCTTGTAGATGTGATAAAGCAAAAGTACTTACTATAAAAATTTTAATGAAGATAGATGGGTTGAATCAACAACAGGGATACACTTTTTTATGACTAGAGATGAGGCAATAGGGTATTTGTAGTAAAAAAATGAAGAGGAATGTAAAAGAAGAGAGGAATATGATTGAAAAATGATTAAATGTATTATACTATATAAAGGAAATAATTTATAAACAATAAACTAGACAATAAATTTGTTTAGTTATTGAAAGGAGAATAGTAATGTCACAAGAATTAGTAAAAGAAAGAGTATTAAAATATTTAATCGAGGATTTATTTGTTCCTCAAGACATGATAGATACTAACGTATCATTAAGCGAATTTGAGGAAGGTGCAGAAGGTGTACTTGATGTAGTAGTAAATGTAAAAGATAAAGAAGATTACTTTGCGCCAGTATTAATAATAAGATGTACAGATGATGATGTTGAATTAGAAGGAGATACACTTCAAAAAGAAATAGAGTTCTTAGAATATGTTGATAATATAACTATGGCTGGAAGAATGATATTAACAAACGGAGATCAAATGATGTATGCTGACTGGACTGGCGAAGAATATGATACAGAAAAATCTCTACCTACATATGAACAAATGGAAAGAGAGTTTTTTGAAGCGGAAGAAGTAGTAGAAGAACATGACCATCATGAACATAAGCATGAATGTGGATGCGGTGATGATAATCATGAGTGCGGATGTGGTGACGACTGTGGGTGTAAGCACTAGTAAAAAAACTTAACATAATAAAAATATTAAACGTAAGGGGAAATAGTTTTGTAATATTTTTATGTTAATTGTAAAATAAGATATATTTGAATAAGAAATATAAATCTTATGCATAAAAATAAAGGTTTTTATATTGTTTTGCAGAATATTTATAGATTATACGATATAAAAATTATAGTGTATTTTTTAAAAACTGAAACATATTATAGTTGATATAGATTAGATATGTTTTGAACTTATTTTTTTAATGAATTAATATGTATAAAGAAGGGGTTAGATTATATGGGGGCTAAAAAAGAGCATACTTATGAAAATTATGTATACGGTGATACTTCATCTACATCCAATAATGCTATGAAGATGTATTTAAAAGAAATTGAAGAATACAAAATGCTAACACCAACTGAGGAAATAGAATTGGCAAAAGACATAAATAACTCTATTCCAATGGCTAAGGAAAAGTTTATCAATGCAAATTACAGATTAGTTGTTAGTATTGCTAAAAAATACAGAAAAGAAAGTGTAGATATGTTAGACTTAATTCAAGCTGGAAATATTGGTTTAATTAAAGCAGTTGAGAAATATGACTACAAAAAAGGTTTTAAGTTTAGTACCTATGCAACTTGGTGGATTAAGCAAAGCATAACTAGATACATTGATGACTGTGAAAACACAATAAGAATACCTGTACATCTTCATCAAAGAATTAATTTTATAAAAAGAAAAAAGCAAGAATTATCTAATGAGTTACAAAGAGAACCTTCTTTAGATGAGTTAGCTGAAGTATGTGATATTGAACCTAATAAAATACTTGAGATTTTAAAAAGAGATAAAAATGTGGTATCACTAGACACTCCAATTAAAGAAGATGAAGATAGTAGCTTAGTAGAATTTATACCTTCAGATGCTAATTTAGACGATGTAGTAATTCACGAAGTAGAGCAAAAGAATCTTAGAGAAAAAATAGATGAGTTACTGACAGGTTTAAATGATCAAGAACAAAAAGTATTAAGAATGAGATTTGGTCTTGATGATGATGACCCAAAAACTCTTGAAGAAATTGGAAAAGTATTTGGGGTAACTAGAGAAAGAATAAGACAAATTGAAGCTAAGGCTATTAGGAAGTTAAGACATCCTAGTAGACTTAAACAACTAAAAAACTTTTATTAACAAATAAATGGGTGATTATATTTTATAATCACCTTTTCTTTAATACTTAGGAAATTAGACTTTATTTATTTTTAGTGATAGAATTTAACTTCCAATTGATTTAAAAGCAAAAACCAACTTTTCAATTATAATATGGATATAATAATTTATAAATATTTAGATTTTTTAGAAAATATGTACAAACACATAGCTGATTTTCTTATTAAGTAGCTTAGATAAAAATCTTCATCTAAATTCTCTTCAATAGAGTACAGTTTAGTAACATCCATTCCCAATTGTAAATTCAAACTATTTATTCGGTTGAACTGTATGCACACACTAAGTAAAAAATAAATTATTCCCATGGAAATTAAGGAAAATAGTATTACAGGTATAGCTGTATTCATAATAATCACCCCTAAAATATTTATTAATAAAATTGTACTACAACACATAGTGACTTTCATCAAAAACAATTCTACAAAATACCTTATAAAATTTAACATGAACTTAAAATATACCTTATTTACTTTAAATAAATTACAAAAATCTAAAAAAACTAATAAGATAGATGAAATGTATTGCTTAAGTTCATAAATAAAAGCTGGTGTAGCTTTTATTTATGAAGTAGTTCTTCTGTTGTTTAATAGATCTGTCAATGATAATTATATTAAAGTATCTTTATAGGTTTTAATATGATTACTTGCTCTTGGATGAAATAAATTAAAATAAACATAGTGAACTAAAAAGTTCACTATGTTTAATATATATTAAACAATAAATAAATTGTAAATTATAGTAGTGATAAAGCAGACTATAAAAGCTATGGAAGTAGGGATTAAAAATCCTAATAAAGTCCACTTATTACTTTTAGTTTCTTTTTTTATAGTCATAAGAGTAGTAGTACATGGCCAGTGAAGCAAACTAAATAGCATCATATTTAAAGCAGTTAAATAAGTCCATCCATTGTTTCTTAATAAATCTCCTAAAGTAGATAGATTATCAAGTTCAATCATCTTACCGGTGGCCATATAGCTCATTATAAGAATTGGTATTACAATTTCATTTGCTGGAAAACCAAGAATAAATGCCATCAAAATAAACCCATCTAGTCCAATAAGTTTGCCAAGAGGATCTAAGAAATTTGATACATATGATAAAATACTAATATCACCTATATAAATATTTGCAAATAACCAAGTGATAATACCAGCAGGAATAGCTACGATTATAGCTCTTCTAAGAACAAATAAAGTTCTATCTATAATGGACGTATATATAGTTCTACCTATTTGAGGAACTCTATAGGGAGGCAGTTCCAATGTAAA
>JAVXJA010000010.1:0-66277 GCA_036648085.1 Terrisporobacter sp. | reverse complement strand
TCAACAAATAATGGCAAGGTTTGAGTAAATCTAAAGGTGTGTCGTAAAGGGGAGGGTATATTTTGAAGATTAGTTTTAAGTTAGCCATTGCTTATATGAAAGAGCAAAAAGGAAGAACTATAGCGCTAATAACAAGTATAGCACTAGCGGTAATATTAGTTTTTGCATTAAATGTTATACCAGAAACGAAAAATAAATTTGAAATTCAACAAGCATATAAAAATTTTAGTGACTATCATATTGAATACAGTGATTTAGAAAATGATATAGTTGATAAGTTAAAAAAAGATAAAGAAGTAACAGAAATTAATGATGTATTGGGCTTAGGGAAAATTGTAGGAAAAAATGGAACATCATTAAAATTAAATTCTTATAGTAAAGATTTTTTAGATTCTTATGGATATAAATTAATAAAAGGTAATGAACCTAAGAATACAAATGAAATAGTGCTAGAAGAAAAAGCATTAAAAGAAATGAATTTGAATGATGATTTAAATCAAGAAATTAATTTTAAAATTGTAGAGTACTATGTAGATAAAAATAATGAGAATCAAATATTTAGTAAAGATAAAAAATTTAAATTAGTTGGTATAGTTAAAAAGCCAGATGAATTCTATAAGAAATCAAGAGGATTTACTGAAGAAAATGAAGACCATGGAGTAAAGGCTTTTACAAAAGATAATTCAAATGAAGATATTTTGCCAAATAAATTGGTTACTCATAATGGTACCTTAAATTTAAATACATCAGAACCTAACTTTGGGAAAGCTTATGAAATGATAAATAAGTATGGGTTAGATGATTTAAGATTTAGAGTAAATGTGGGATTGACAGATGCATTAAATGATTATCAAGAGTCAAAGACAACATTATATACAATAAGACAAAAAGTATACCCTATGATAGCAGCGACACTAGTTATATGCAATATATTTGGTATTGTTCTTATAGATATGACAAAACAAATAGGAATCTTAAGATCAATAGGTTTATCAAAAAGTAAAGTAAGGCTTATGATAATAATTGAAAGTTTTATCGTTTCAATATTAGGGATTTTACTTGGATTTTTATTAGGAATAATAGCATCCTATGTAGGATTTTTCATTATTTATGGAAAATTTGCTAATTTGTATATAAGCACAGCTAGCATATTAGAGCCTATGATAATGGCTAGTATAGCTGTAATTATATCTAGTATAGTTCCAATATATAAAAGTGGGAAAATATCTCCAGTAGAAGCAATTAGAAACAGTGACAAAGTTAACAAAAGACAAAAAAATAGATTTTATTATAAATTAATAAGAAAACTATTTGGATTTACAGGAGAGATGGCTTATAAAAACTTATGGAGAAATAAAGTAAGAACGATATTATGCATATTATCTGTAAGTTTAGGCGGTATGCTTTTTATAGACAATATAGCTACGGGAAAGACTATGGATAATAATTTAGATAGTAGTAGCATGCCTATGATGATGATGGGGAATAGTGATATAAAGTTATCTCATAATTCTAATAATACAAATTTAAACTTTACTAAATACAGTGAAGATGAAATAGAAAAAATTTCAAAAATAAAAGAAGTAAAAAATATAAATCCAATTATAGAGTTAAATGGATATTTTTTAACAAATTCCAAGGATTTAACCTCAAAATATAAAAAATCAAATGGAATAACTGATGAAAATAAAAAGTTAGAAGAATATTTAGAAGTTGAAGGCCAAAATAATGATAGTTTAAAAAATTTAGAAAAGTATATTGAAGAAGGAAAAAATATAAATAATAAAAGCAAAGGGGAATACCCAAAAGCTTTAGTAACAAATTATTTTTATTCTGATGCATCTCCACACACAAAGTTACTTAACAATATGAAAGTAGGAGACTTAATAGATATAAAAATACCTGTTATAAAAAACAATAAACTAGAGTATAAAAATGAAAAAGTAGAGGTTGCTGGAATTTTAAATGGACGATATGTTCTAGAAGAAGGTGGTCTTTCTAATGGAATGAAAGTTGTATTAAATGAAGATGATTTTAAAAATATAAGTGGAATAAACAATTATAATAGAGTTAATATACAAATTGAAAAAGGTAGCGATGAAAAAGTTGTAAATGAAATAAAAAACATAATAAAAAATAATCCATTTTCAAACATTGAAAGTAAGTATAATTATAAAAACTACTATATTAGACAAACTGAAACAAACACTAAAGAAACATTGGTAATAGTAGCTTTAATACTTTTAATATCTTCTATAAACATATTGTGCATAATAAAAGCTAATATAATGACTAGAATGAAAGAACTTTCAACATTAAGAGCTATAGGAATGAGTAGTAAAAAGCTTAAAAACCTGATTATAAAAGAAAATTTAATGTATGCTGTATTTGGATCTATAATAGCTAGTGCATTTGCAACATATAGTATTTATGATTTTGTAAAAATTACAAATGAAATGCACAAACAAGGATTAGGAACAGGTGAAGCTACGAAATTTAAGTTACCAATATTCGAGAGTTTGGAGTTCTTTATAGCATCTATAATTATATGTTTAATAGCGGTATTTTTATGCAAAAAGAAAATAGAAAAAATGAGTATAGTAGAAGGTTTAAATACAAACGAATAAAGGTGGGGATTATATGACTAATATATTAGATATAATAAATTTAGATAAGGTTTACGGAAAAGGTGAAAATAAAGTACAAGCATTAAAAGATATAAATTTATCTATAGAAAAAGGCAAATTTACAGCGATAATAGGGCCTAGTGGAAGTGGGAAAAGTACACTTTTAAACTGTATAGCAGGATTAGATAATATATCATCAGGAAAAGTTCTTTTAAATGGAAAAGATATTTCGACTTTGAATGATAATAGTCTATCAAAATTAAGAAGTGAGGAGTTTGGGTTTATATTTCAAAGTTTTAATTTAATACCCGTTATAAATATATATGAAAATATAATACTTCCAATATCAATAGATGATAAAAAAATAGATAAAGAATATATAGATAACATAATTGATAAGTTAGGACTTAAAGATAAAATTAATAAATTCCCAAATGAATTGAGTGGAGGTCAACAGCAAAGGGTTGCAATTGCAAGAGCTTTAGCTAACAAACCTAAAATAATATTTGCAGATGAGCCAACAGGAAATCTAGATAGTAAAACAACAGAGGAAGTTATAGATTTATTAGAAGGTTGCATAAAAGACTTTGGACAAACATTAGTTATGATAACTCATGATAATGAAATAGCAAAAAAAGCAGATGTATGTATTAAAATTCAAGATGGAGAAGTTATAGAAAAATAATACAAATAAAATAAAAAAATGGCTAAGATAGAAAATACTTAGATTTTCTACTTAGCCATTTTTTGTTCCCATCTTAAATCATTACCTATAAACTTAACCATTCTAAATCTATCAAATATTCTAGAAAATATCCTTTGAGTATAAATATCACCAAGTTGCATAGGTGATAAATTAGTAGAAATAATAGTTTTCTTTCCTGATAATAGTCTAGTATTTAAAATATTGAATAATTCACTATTAGTAAATGAGTTAGTTAACTCAGTTCCTAAGTCGTCTATTATTAATAAATCACAATTAAATAAATTAGCATAATTATCTTTAGTTATATGTTCATCTGTATTTTTAAACTTATAATCTTCGATAATCTCAAACATTTTAAATGCGGTTTGATAAATTACTAGATAACCTCTATCTAAAAGTTCTCTTGCAACACAGTTAGACATAAAACTTTTACCAAGCCCTGTATCACCATAGAAAAGCATATTTTCATCATTATCTTTGTCAAAGTTTATAACAAAACCTTCGCATATAGATAATATCTCCAATATATTTTCTTGAGGAGATACCCCTGAAGAATCTTCTCTTTTAGTGGAAAAAATAGATCCATCAAATGTTGAAAAGTTTTGGTTATGAAGAACTCTAGATAAATTAGACATATTATAAGCTTCATTTACTATTTTTTGTTTTAAACAGTTACATTTATGACCATTTGATAAGAATCCTGTGTCTTTACAAATAGAACATTCATGCTTAAGATTTAAAAAGCCTTGAGGAACTTTATTATCTAAAAGAAGAAGTTCTTTCTTTTGTTTTAATTCGTTCATTCTTATTTTAGTTTCATTTAAAATAGAATCTTTATCCTTAGGATTTAGAAGCACTAATTTAGCTAATTTTAAACCTATTGTACCTATTTCATCATCTATGGCTTTAATTTCAGGTATTCTAGAGTAAACTTTCTTTTTTCTTTCTTGTAACTCACGCTCGGATTTTTCTCTTGTTCTTTCATAAGAAGTAAGTATTTCTCTTAACGTTGATTCTTTCATACAATCACCTACCTAAAATATGTTATCTAAATTTACCCTTTTGACTTTCTTGAAGCATTTTTTCCAACTCATCTGGACTATACTTATTAAAAGTCTGATTTATATTATGGAATCTAGTTTTAACTTGCTTAACATTATTTTTATTTGCATTTGAATTAGCTTTCTTAACTTCGGCTTTATGCTTAAACTCTTCTTCAGATATGCTTAAATCTTCTAATGTTTTAATATTTTTCTCATTCCAACTCTTAACAATACCATTAATATAAGATATTGAAGGGTTAGAAATATTTTTAGATTTAGAACAAGCTTCTAAGATAAGTTCTATATCAAATTTATATTTATCAAACCAAGTATCCATAAGATCTTTTTCTGATCTTGTAGGTTGTCTAGAGAATCCAAGTTCATTAAATACTGTTTTATACATCATGAATCTTTTACTTCTTTCAACAAAACTATTTTCAACTTCTTCAGGTGTATAAATACTAGCATCATACCAATTTCTAATAACACCTTCTATATAACTTACAGGTTTTGAAGTTCCTGTTTTATCCTTAACATGTTCATAAGCACATAAAATCATGTCTGTGCTCATATTATATTTATCCATCATATCTAAAATTGAAATTTTTTCACCAGGTTGAAGGTGTCTTCCAACAACTTGATTTATAGAATTAAACATTTTTCTAATTTGAGGATTTTCACCTGCTGAAACAATACTATTGACATCTGATTTTATAGAATGATTTGTATTTAATAGGTTGTCCATATATATCTTTTTCAAATCTAAAAATTCTATGGAAAAACTAAAATCATCATTACCATCATTTTTGTGTTTTTTTATTAACTTTTTCTCTTCCCAGAACTCCCAAGCTGACAATACATCAGATAACGGTATATTTAAATTCATTGCAATAGAACTATTATTAAACTTAGGGTTAGAAGTCGCATCGCAAGCATATCTATAGCCTAACAAATAAACTTGTACGTATAATCCATTAGCCATAGGCATAAATATATCTATAAATATGTTGTCGATAGTAGTTTGACCTAAATCTATTTCGTTGACTTCTTTAAAAAACATTTCATCACCTCAAATTGATTATATCATAAAATCTATTACAAATTATAATGTAGAGAATTAAAAAAAATATTCATAAAATACAAATGGGGAGGAATTTAATTGATTATTGATTTTAGAAAAAAGGCTCGAAAAAAAACATCATTTTTTATAGCTGCTATATTATTGTTATGTAGTCTAGTTTATTTTAATAAAGAATCTGATAAGCCAGTTTCAGACATAAAAAATAAAGATATAAATACATATACAATGGATGTTATATTTGAAGATGAAGTAAAAAGATTAATATGTAATCAGAATATAAAATACGTAAATAAAAGCAAAACACAATTAAGAAGTATATATTTTCATATATACCCAAATGCTTTTTCAAAACAAGAATATGCACCATTTGAAAAAACTCAGATGAAACAAGCATATCCTAATGGTTTTAATGAAGGGTATATAAATATTCAAAACATATTAATTAAAGATGCAAAGGTAGAATACAATATTGAGGGTGAAAAAGAAGATATACTAGAAGTGAAACTTAATACTCCATTAAAACCAAATGAAGAAATTTCAATAGATATGAAGTTTAATATAAAGTTACCAAACTCATCTGGAAGATTTGGATATGGAGATGATACAATAAATATTACTAACTGGTTCCCGATATCGTGCGTATATGATGATAGAGGATGGAATTCTAAGAGTTATGAAAGTATAGGAGATCCATTTTACAGTGATATAAATAATTTTAAAGTTACACTATTGGCTCCATCTAAATATAAAATAGGAAGTACTGGTAAGGTTAGTGAATTAAAGAGTGACAAGAAAAAAACTATGCACACAATAGAAGCTAATAATGTTAGGGATTTTGCGCTTATTTTAAGTGAAAAATTTTATGTAAAAAAAGAGTATACAAGGGATATAGAAATTTCAACTTATAATTTAAATAATAAATTTTCAGAGATTAGCACAAAAATCGCTAAAGATTCAATAGAAATATTTAGCGATATGTTTGGAGCTTATCCTTATAGTACATATTCAGTTATAGCAAGTGATTTTTATATAGGAGGCATGGAATATCCTAATATATCAATGATAGACAAAAATTTATATTCTAATAAAAATAAATTTTTATTAGAATATGTTATAGCTCATGAAACTGCACATCAATGGTGGTATGGCACAGTTGGAAATGATGAATTAAGTGAGCCTTGGATAGATGAAGCCCTAACTGAATATTCAACTATTCTTTATTTTGAAAAAAAATATGGAAAAGATACATCAGAAAGGATAATGGATACAATGAATGTTCAAACAAAATCTTATTCTAGCAAAGATATATTTAAAGCTACAAATCAATATAAAAACTCAACAGAATATAGTTTGAATGTTTATGCTAAAGGTGCTGTTATGTTTCATAAGATAAGAGGAGAAGTAGGAGATAAGTTATTTTTTGACGTTTTAAAGGAATATTATGAAACGTATAAGTTTAAAAATGTAAATGGAGCACAATTCGTTGAACTATGGAAAAATAATGGAGTAGATATAGATAAAATAATAGGTAAATATAAGTAAATTTGAAATAGAGTCTTAAAAAATAATTTAAGGCTCTATTTTTTTGGTATAATATAATTTATGATTATTAAAGAAAGAGGTGACCGCATGCTAGAATACAGTTCTATAGGAAGTGGAAGTAGCGGAAATTGTCATTATATTGGATGTAAAAACACTAAGGTTCTAGTAGATGCAGGCCTTAGCGGTAAAAGGATAACAAATAATTTGAAAGATTTAGATATAGATGCAAAGACGATAAAGGCAATATTTATAACTCATGAACATTCAGATCATATAAAAGGAGCGGGGATTTTATCTAGAAAATTAGATATACCTATATTTGCTAATGTAAAAACTTGGTGTGCAATGAAAGATAAAATAGGGGATATAAAAGATAAAAATATGAAGGTTTTTGAAAATGATAAAACTTATGCTTTAGATGATTTAATAGTAAGACCATTTTCAACATCTCATGACTCTGCAGATTCTGTAGGTTATAACTTTTACAATGATAAGCAAGAAAAAATTTCTATTGCGACAGATATAGGGTGTATAACTGAAAATTTAAAGAAACATCTTTTTAAATCAAAGTTAGTAGTTTTAGAATCTAATTTTGACCCAAATATGTTAATGATGGGTTCATATCCATATGCTTTAAAGAAGAGAGTTATGTCAGAGACTGGACATTTATCAAATGAAGAAGCTGCTAAGTTTTGCGTAGAATTAGTTAATAAAGGTACGGAATCTATATTGTTAGCACATTTAAGTAAAGAAAATAATTTTCCTGAGTTAGCATATGAAACATCTAAGGGAATATTACTTCAAAACAATATGATAGTTGGACAGGATCTTAAGTTAGATGTTCTTTTAAGAGAAGATGCATCAGATATATATAGATTATAAGGATTGGAGAGGTTTATGAATATAACTGTAATAAGTGTTGGAAAACTTAAAGAAAAGTATTTGAAATTAGGAATAGAAGAGTTTAGTAAGCGATTATCAAAGTATTGTAAATTAGATATGATAGAGCTAGATGATGAGAAGTGTCCTGAAAATTTGAGTGAAAAGGATATGGAAATTGTAAAAAATAAAGAAGGTCAAAAGATTCTATCAAAGATAAAAAATAATAGTTATGTTATAGCTTTAGCTATAGATGGAAAGAACTTGTCATCTGAGGAGCTAGCAGACACTATAAGTAAGTTGGCTGTAAGAGGTAATAGTCATATAACATTTGTTATAGGTGGATCTTTAGGACTAGCAGATGACGTTTTAAAAAGAGCTGACTATAAGTTATCTTTTTCTAAGATGACATTTCCACATCAAATGATGAAACTGATACTTTTAGAGCAAGTTTATAGAGCTTTTAGAATAAATAATAATGAACCGTATCACAAGTAAGGCATATTATTTGTTATTATAGTAAATTTATGATAGGAGAATAAGTTATGCCATTTACATTTGCACACCCATCTATTGTATTACCGTTGAAAAGTAAATATTTTAATTTGAGTGGTTTAATATTAGGTTCAATGGCTCCAGATATAATATATTTTGTATTATTTAGTCCAAGTAGTAATTTAGGACATACACTTTTGGGATTTATACTATTTAATTTACCGATGTGTTTTTTATTAAATTATTTATTTTATAAATATATACAAGAATTATTTATACTTACGCTTCCTAATTTTATATCAGCTAAATATATTTATATGATTAGGAGTAAAAATAGATTATTAAATAAAACAGATATTTTAAGATTTTCATATTCGTGTCTAATAGGAATGAGTACTCATGTATTATGGGATGATTTTACGCATAGTACAGGTTTTTTTGTAAAGAACATAGATTTACTAAGGCAAAATATTACTCTATTTAACATAGATATTCCATTTTATAAAATACTTCAGCATGGTAGCACTATAATAGGATTTTTAATTATTTTTATATATATCTATAAAAATATAGATAAAGCTAATAAAGTATATTATTGTAAATTAAATAAAAAGAAAATTTATTTAAGCATAATATCTAGTACATTTATAATCATAGTAGGGTGTATTAGTATTTTTTTAAAAGTAAAAGGATTTATTGGAATTGGAAGAATAATAATAACGTTTATAAACAGTGTATTTTTATCATATTTGATCATAGGGTTTATATTACATAATAAAATAAACTTAAAGTAGACGCAAGAATAACAAAATATGGATACTTAAAATACAGTTAAATTATTAATCAAAATTATAATATAGAATCTGATAGTGAGTTACATTTAAGTCAATTAAAAATTTATAAATCAACATAAGTGGCAATGACTAAAGAATAATAAAAAATAGAATAAAAGTTATTTTAAATATATATTATAAATATTATAAAGCTAGATGAAGTAAAATATTTCATCTAGCTTATTATGTGTTTAAACTAAGCATAAATATGCAAAATAATAAACATATGGAAAAACAAGATTCAGACTTAGTAAAGGAACTTTCAACAAAATTACTGTCTACTAGATGAAAACTATACTAGAAAGAACTGTAGAAGACTTACGTGAAGTTAGAATAGTACCTGAATAATAGATACGTTGAAGCTTAGGTTAGAAGAAGGATAGTCGCATCATAAATAAAAAGATAATTAGATTCAATAATATTAGTTTGGGTTATTAGAATAATTTTATAATAAAAGAAAGGATTAAAATATGAAAAAAATATTTAAATTATTTAGTTTATCAATTTGTATTGTAGCAATGGGTTTATTTTTTGTAGGGTGTAGCAAAGGTTCTTCTGAAGAAATAAGTTTTCTTAATTATGGAGAAAATATAGACAAAGAAACTATAAAAGAATTCGAGGAAAAATACGGTATAAAAGTTAATGTTGAAACTTTTGATGATATGGAAACAATGTATCAAAAAATTAGTAAAGGCGGAGTAAAATATGATGTTATTTTAGTATCCGATGCTTTAATGCCAAGAATGATTAAGCAAAATCTTATTCAAGAGCTAAACAAAGATAATATACCTAATATATCTCAAATGGATAAAGATTACTTAAATCTTCAAATCGATCCAGGTAACAAATATTCAGTTCCATATATGTTTGGAACAGTCGGACTTATTTATAATAAAGACGTAGTAAAAGAAAAAGTAGATAGTTGGGATATATTATGGAATGAAAAATATAAAGACAAAATTTTTATGTTTGATACTTATAGAGATACGATAGGAGCAGCTTTAAAAAAACTTGGATATTCATTAAATTCAACTAATCCAAAAGAAATTGAAGAAGCTAAGGAATTATTACTAACTCAAAGAAAATTAGTAAATCCAATATATGGTGTAGATAATGGAACTACCATGATTCCAGCAGGAGAATCAGATATAAATATGATTTGGTCGGGAGAGGGATTAAATCTTCAAGATGAAAATCCTAATTTAGTTTATATAGTACCTAAAGAGGGTGCAAACTTCTGGATTGATAGTTTATGTATACCTAGTAACGCTAAAAATGTTGAAGGTGCTGAAAAGTTTATAAACTTTGTCAGTGATAAGGAAAGTGCATTAAGAATAGCTGATGAAATTGGATATACAACTCCAAATAAAGAAGCTAGATTAAAACAACCAGAGTCGGTTAGAAATAATCCTAATGCATATATGCATAAAGAAATAATGGATAGATGTGAAATATATGAAGACTTCCCTATGGATGTAAAAAAACTATATGATAATGCATGGGTAAATATAAAATCAGAGAATTAAAGCAAATAAGGAAAAACATTTTTTTAGTTTTTCCTTATTTTTTATATAGAAAATTTTTTTTGTGAATTTGGTTAATATTAAATCTATATATTGAGACTAATAGTATTTAAAATATATAATTAAATGAATAACAAAGCATTTTAATCTGAAGAGGAGGGAATATTTTAACATGGAAAAGACATTGTATGATTATATAGAAATAATTAAGGAATTGCCTATAAAGGATAAGTATACAAAAGAAGAATTGTTAACAGAAAAATTTTTAATTGAAAGAGACGGTAATATTGAAATTTACTATGCTCCACATAATGAGTATCTAAATCCTAAGGCTAAGATATTTATTATAGGTATAACTCCGGGATTCCAACAAATGAGTACAGCTATATCAACAGCCAGGAAAGAATTAGAATTAAGCGATGATATTGAATTGATTCAATATAAGTGCAAGGTTGCAGGAAGATTTAGCGGTAGTTTAAGAAAAAATATAATTAGTATGTTAGATGGAATAAAACTTAATGAAGCATTAAATTTAAATAGTTGTAGTGAGCTTTTTCAAGAAAAAGATTATTTACTTCACACAGTTTCATTAATTCCATATCCTGTATTTGTAAAAAAGCAAAACTATACAGGTCATACGCCTAAATTAATTAAAGCTGATTTTTTAATGAAATATGTTTATGTAAATTTTATAAATGAACTTGAAAGGATTGAAAATTCCAGAGATATATTATTAATACCTTTAGGTAAAGCTGTGGAAGAAGTTTTAGATAAATTAAGAGATGAAGGCATTATAAGTGAAAATCAAATACTTACAGGATTTCCTCACCCATCAGGAGCTAATGTAAATAGAATGATCCAGTTTGAGCAAAACAAAGAAGATATGATGAAAACTATTAAAGAAAAACACTATTGTTAGCTAATTTTTTTATAGGGTATAAATTATAAATAGAATAAAAATTTATGATAAAACTATATAAAGATGGGGGAAAAGCCAAATGAAAATTATATTGCATGTAAATCAATTAGACAGATGGAATATGGCATTAGGGAATATAGAAAATTTATTAAATTTAGATCCTGATGTAAAATTAGAGATGTTAGTGCATGGAGAAGCTATAGTGAACTATACTAAAGAAAAAGCAGAGTCTTTGAAAATATATGATACGTTAAGAGAACTTGCAGAAAAAGGTGTTGTATTCGCTGCATGCAATAATACCTTAAATAAGTTGAATATAAGTGTTACACAGTTATGTGAGTTTATTGAAGTTGTACCAGCTGGCGTAATGGAGCTTGCAAAAAAACAAAGTGAAGGGTTTTATTATATAAAACCATAGAAAGGATTAAAATATGCAAATTTTATATTTTCTTGTTGCAATTATATCTACAATAATAGGTTCATCAGTAGGTATAGGTGGGGGAGTTATAATAAAACCCGCACTAGATGCTTTAAGTAGCTATTCTCTTCCTACTGTAAATTTATTATCATCGTCAACGATATTTGTAATGTCTATAGTTACAGTTTTTTATCAACTAAAGAAAAAAGATAAAATAAATCCTAAGAATACAATTGTAGTTGCTATAGGTTCTATTATTGGGGGAATAGTTGGGCAGAAAATAATGAATCTGTTATTATCAACAGGAATTAATATAAGTATTATCAACAATATTCAAAGTATAATGCTGATATTAATATTGTTGATAGTTTTTCTTTACATGAAAAATAAAGAAAAAGTTAAAACTTATAATATTAATAATATATTAATAATTGGAATTTTAGGTTTAGTATTAGGAGCTATATCTGCATTTTTAGGTATAGGAGGAGGACCAATTAATGTAGCTGCATTTACCATATTGTTTTCTATGTCGGCAAATGAAGCAGCAAGGAATTCTATACTAGTTATATTTTTTTCTCAAGGAGCTAAAATTTTTTCAATTGCAGCAACTACAGGTTTTTCAAGTTATAATTTAGAAATGTTACCTATAATGCTTGTTGGTGGTGTTATGGGAGGAATACTTGGATATAGATTAAATAAATCTGTTTCAGAAAAAAATATAATAAAAATATTTAATATAGTACTTATATCTATAATTTTATTAAATATCTATAATATCTTTAAATAGCTTTATATAAAGTGAAAATTAATGTATATAAGATATATTTTGTATAAAATGCTAAGTTTTATAGCTATATTATATGAATATTTGTCAATATGAGAAGACTATGATATTATATAGTCCTATGAACAACTAGAATTACAAAGATGAACGGAGGAAATTAAATTATGGAAACTTTACCAAATTGCCCAAAATGTAACTCAGAATATACTTACGAAGATGGAAGTCTTTTAGTTTGTCCAGAATGTGCTCATGAGTGGAGTGCAGAAGCTTCAGCGGAAGAAGTAGTAGTTATAAAAGATGTAAATGGAAATGTATTAAATGACGGAGATGCTGTAACAGTAGTAAAAGACCTTAAAGTAAAAGGAAGTTCTTCTTCTATAAAAATAGGGACAAAAGTAAAAAGCATACGTTTAGTTCCAGATGCAGCAGATGGACATGACATAGAGTGTAAAATAGATGGTTTTGGAGCTATGAAATTAAAGTCTAGCGTTGTTAAAAAAGCATAATTAAATTTCAAAAGCTAGAAAGAATTAATCAAAATAAAAAGCGCTAATCTGTATAGATTAGTGCTTTTTATTTTGATTAATTCTTTAATAGATAAAATATCACGCTAAGAATTAACTTATCACGCTATTTTATCTATTAATTATTATATTTTTAGTATAATATAGTAGTCATAAAGAATCAATATGAAATAATAAATAATAATAACAAATAATAAATAAAAATCGTGAGGTGAAAAAAGTTGTTTTTAGAGGAACGATATGAAAAAACTATAGAAATAGTTAAAAAAAATGGGAGAGTAAAAGTTAAAGATTTAGCAAAATTATTTGATGTAACAGAAGATTGCGTTAGGAAAGATTTAAAAGAGTTAGAGGTAAGAGGACATCTAAAAAGAGTATATGGAGGAGCTATTACACAGAGAAACCATAATGATATTAAAAATGTAGACGAAAGAAAGAATTTAAATACAGAAGAAAAAAAATCAATAGCTTTAAAAGCTATTGGGTTGATAGAAGATAAAGATATAATATTTTTAGATACATCTACTAATAACTTAGAACTTGCAAAAGAGTTAAACAAAACAAATAAAGAAATTACAGTAGTCACTAATATGATAGAAATAGTGTTAGAATTAAAAGTGAATAGAAATATAAAAGTAATTTCTATAGGTGGTGAATTTAATAAAGAGGTTGAAGCTATAGTGGGTGCAGCAGCTGATAGATATATCAGAAAATTTACTTATGACAAAGCTTTTATAGGTTTATGTGGAATCAATAGAGAAACTGGGTATATAAGTACCATTAACCTAGAAGATGGAAATACTAAAAAAACTATAATTGAATGTTCTAATAAAAATTATTTAGTAATGGAGAATGAAAAATTCAATTATGATGAGTTTTATAAGTTTGCCACTTTAGAGGAAATAACAGGTATCATAACAGAAGAAGAAGTAATAAAATAAATAGTACATTAAATTTAATACATAAGGAGAGAAGATTTATGAATATAGCTATCATGGCATGTAGAAAACTTACTAATAAGTGTAGTGGAACAGGGTGTTTTGACGCCTATAATGATTCTAAGTATGCGTTTGAGTGTTACAAGGAAGAAAAACCAGTACTAAGTAGTTTTTTTTATTGTAGTGGCTGTAAAAAAACAATATTTGAAGATGAAGATTGGGAAAATAAAATAAATCAACTTAAAAAAAGAAATGTAGAAGTAGTACATTTAGCATTATGTACAAAGATAGAATGTAGAAATTATGAAAAACATGAAGAACTTTTAAAAAAAGAAGGATTTAAGGTTATACATGGAACACACAAGTAAATTAATATAAGCGATTAAAAGTGAATTCAGGCAGATGATGAAATTAAAATATTTGCAATTGGATACACAGGGGAAAGTATGGTGGATAGATATAATGGTAATTGATTGTATGGAATGGCATTATAGAGATAGTTATCCAGAGGGGATAGATAAAGTACATGCAGCTACACATATGGGTATGTTTATAGCATGGATTATAGAGAATAATTTAGAGAGTGAAGCATTAAAACAAAAATACCAAATAGATATATACAGAGTAAGACAAAGAAAAATTACAGGTAGAGAATTTTTCTTAAATAATTGTAATACTTTACTTGAAGATAAATTTATAGATAAAAAGGTATTAGAATTTACCTTAGGATATTATCTAAGTAGTAGAGAAGATTATTGTCAGTACATAGCAGACTATAATGAAGTATTTAAAAGTGATAATTTAAATTCATCTTATGAAGTAAGTGATACATGGGAAAATTACTACCGAGTTTTCCATGTTATAGACAATCGATATAGTAATTGGAAAAAACTAAAAAATTAATTTAAAAGACTATCTTGGATAACTATCTATATGGATACATACCGAGATAGTCTTTTTATTATATATTAAGCATTTTGTAAATTTTCCTTACCTATTCCTTTTTCTACTAATTTTTCTAACATATCTATAGTCATTTTACTTAGATCATATTCAAATTTGAATCCCCACTCATTTATAGCAGAAGTTGGGTCTATAGAGTTTGGCCAAGATTGAGCTATTGATTGACGAACTGGATCAACATCATATCCAAATTCAAATTCAGGTATATGCTTTTTAATTTCATCCGCTATCTCTTCAGGAGAAAAATTCATAGCAGTTATATTAAATGCATTTCTATGAACTAATTTAGAACTATCAGCTTCAAGCAAATCAACTACAGCTTGAAGAGCATCTGGCATATACATCATATCCATTTTGGTTCCTTGAGCTATAAATGAATCATATTTTTTATTTTTAAGTGCTTCATAATATATATCAACAGCGTAATCAGTAGTACCACCACCAGGAGGTGTCACATAAGATATAAGTCCGGGGAATCTTACACTTCTTGTATCTACTCCAAATTTGTTAAAATAATAATCAGATAATAATTCTCCTGCTACCTTAGTTACTCCATACATAGTGTTAGGTCTTTGAATAGTATCTTGAGGTGTTAAGTCTTTTGGTGAATTAGGACCAAAAGCAGCTATAGAGCTAGGTGCAAATAATGTAGCATTAGTTTCTTTTGAAACTTCTAAAGCATTTACTAGGCCACCCATGTTTAACTGCCAAGCAAATTGAGGTTTTTGCTCTCCAACAGCAGAAAGTAGAGATGCTAAATGTATTATAGTATCAGCATTATGTTTTTTAGCTAATTTCCCCATAGCATCCATATCCATAACATCTAAAGTTTCAAATAAACCATCATTAACTACTGAGCTACCTTCCATAACACGTATATCAGTAGCTAAAACATTATCTTTACCATATTCTTTTCTAAGTTTAGCTGTTAACTCAGAACCTATCTGACCTAAAGCTCCTGTTACAAGAATTTTTTTCATAAAGTTACCCCCTACATAATTAAATAAAATATTTTTATATAACTTCTAATTCCTTACCTACTTTTTCATATACAGCTAAAGCATTATCTAACATTTCTTTAGTATGAGCTGCTGTTGGCATATTTCTAACTCTTCCAGTTCCCTTTGGTACAGTTGGGAATACTATAGATTTGGCATAAACACCTTCCTCTGATAATCGCTTGCTAAATAATTGAGTTTTAGCTTCATCGCCTATAATACAAGGAGTTATAGGTGTTTCACTATTTCCTATATTAAAACCTAAAGATTTTAAACCATCTTTAAGGTAATTTCCATTTTCCCATACCTTAGAAACTAAATTATCATCTTCCATAAGTATTTTGATAGCTTCTGTACAAGAGGCAGCGGCACCTGGAGTTAATGAAGTTGAAAATAAGAAAGGTCTACCTCTGACTTTTAACCAGTCTATTAAATCTCTAGAACCTGCAACATATCCACCAACAACACCTATAGCTTTAGATAAAGTCCCTATTTGAAAATCAACTCTATCAGATAAGCTGAAGTGTTTGCAAGTTCCTGCACCTTTACCAGTTACACCAGAACCATGAGCATCATCAACATAAGTTATTAAATCAAATTCCTCTGCGATTTCAACTATTTCAGGAAGTTTAGCTATATCTCCATCCATAGAAAATACTCCATCAGTTATAACCATTATTTTTTTGTATTGTCCACTTTCTCTAGCTTCCTTAGCTTTAGATCTTAAATCATTCATATCAGAATGTTTGAATCTAATTACTTTCGAACCTGACAATTTGCAACCATCTATTATTGACGCGTGATTAAGTTCATCTGACAAAATTGCATCATTTTTATCCATAACACCTTGTATAGCTCCCATATTACAATTAAATCCAGATTGAAAAGCTATAGCAGCTTCCGTACCTTTAAATTTAGCTATAGTTTCTTCTAAAATATCGTGAACTTCTAGAGTTCCATTTATTGTTCTTACAGCACCAGCACCAGCACCATATTTTTTTGTAGCATATATATTTGAATTTATTAATCTTTCATTTGTAGCTAGTCCAAGATAATTGTTTGATGACAAATTGATAAGATTTTTTTCATTTATTTTTATAATAGGACCATTTGAACTTTGAAGAGAATCGATTTTATTATACAATCCTTTAGATTTTAGTTCATTAAGATTTTCATTAAGAAAATTAGATAAAGCTTTATTTTTTACACTGGTATCTAAACTCATACAATATCCCCCTAAATTTAATTATTATACTAATATAAGTTTAAGTTTTAAATTCGCTAATTGTAAATAATAATCGAAAGTCAAATAATTGTAACAAAGCACAAAAATTACCAACAAACAACATCAATGTAAAATAAAGGATATAATGCTAAAAAAACTATGTAAAATATTAAAAAATTTGCTATTAAAATGATATGAAATTTGATATTCTAGTAAGTGCTTTTCAAAAACAACTTTGACAACGAAAGAAGGAATGACAGTATGAGCAATTTTGATTTTTTAAAAGGATTAAAGGAGTATATAATTGTTACTATAGGAGTTATTTTAGTAGCTATAGGTATACAATACTTTTTTGCACCTAATAATATAGCTGCGGGTGGATTAAGTGGATTAGCGCTTATAATAAATTATTACTTACCTAACTTATCTATAGGGACTATAATATTTTTAGGTAATTTAGTATTATTTGCAATTGCATTTGTTTTAATAGGTGGAGATTTCGGATTAAAAACTATATATGCAAGTTTTATGTTATCAATAGTAATAGAGTTTATGGATAAGATATTACATTCTACAGCATTAACAACAAATTTATTATTAGCAGTTTTATTAGGAACATTAGTAACGGCAGTTGGATTAGCTATGGTATTTGCTATTAATGCATCTACAGGAGGAACAGATATATTAGCTAAAATTTTAAATAGATACTCAACATTAAATATAGGAATATCACTTTTAATAGTAGATCTTTTTGTAGCTATAGTAGGTGGATTTACTTTTGGACTAGAAAAAGGAGTATACTCCATGTTAGTTATAGTTTTGAATGGATTATTAATAGATAGAGTAATAGCAAAAATAGAGAAGAAAAGAGCACAAAATATAGCATTGGAAGAAGAAAAATTAAAGGAAGTAGCTTAGGGTTTATGCCCATGCTACTTCTTTTTATATACACTGAATTTATTTACTTATATAGTTTTTATTTGCTTGTTCCCAATTAACTACATTCCACCAGTTTTCTATATAGTCACTTCTTTTGTTTTTGTACTTAAGATAATAAGCATGTTCCCAAACATCTATTGCTATTATTGGTTTTAAACCTAGAGAAATTGGTGTGTCTTGATTTGAAGTAGACATTATTGATAGATTTCCTTTAGAATCTGAAACAAGCCAAGCCCATCCAGACCCAAATCTAGATAATGCAGATTTATTAAACTCTTGTTTGAAATTATCGAAAGAGCCAAAGCTTATTTCTATAGCTTTTGATAACTCTCCTACAGGTTTTCCATCTTTATTAGGACCCATAATAGTCCAAAAGAAATCATGATTATAAACACCACCGCCATTATTTATTATATTTTGTCTTATATCATTGGGCAGTGAGCTGGTATTAGTTAATAATTCTTCTAAGGTTTTACTGTATAGATTAGGATATGAAGATAATGTTTTATTCAAGTTATCTACATATGCTTGATGATGTTTATCATGATGAATAATCATGGTTTCCTTATCTATGTAAGGCTCAAGTGCATCATATGAATAAGGTAAAGGCATCAAAGTAAACTTAGAATCTTCTTTTGGATTAGAATAAGATATACTTGAAAATAGTAATAGGCTTAAAGTTATAAAGCTAAATATAAATTTGTATTTTTTCATATAAATCACCTCATAACATAGTATGTTCAAAAAAGATAAATGAATTTAAAGTTTTCCTGGGAAATATTTGGATAAAGGTTTAATGTAGAATGAATTAGATTGATATAAAGGTCTATAATTTTGAATGATATATATTCTATTATATTTACAAATCATCTGTTAACAATGACTACATAGCATTAATCATTGTTTTATATATTGTTAAGTATTATGAAATAAATAAAAAACTTTCTTAATTAAATTAAGGAAGTTTTTTATTTGTAATTATAAATATGAAAGACAATGGAAATAATATCTAAATAAGAAGGGAGATTGGAAATATGAAAAAAGTTATAATAGTTGGAGCTGGAATAGGTGGACTTTGTACTGGGATACGATTACTAAAAGAAGGATACAAAGTTGAAATAATAGAAAAAGAAAATCAAGTTGGAGGCAAGGTGAATCAAATAAATGAGGGTGATAGCAAGTTTGATTTAACAGCAACTATACTTATGACTCCACAAATATATACTGAATTATTTACTTATATAAATAAAGATTATACAAAATATATAGATTTAATTAAGCTAGATACTATGTACAAAATATTTTATGATGATAATACCACTTATGAAATTTATGGTGATATTAGTAAAACTATAAGATTTTTAGAAACTATAGATAATGACATAGCTAGAAGTTACTTAGATTTTATTTCTAATACTTACAAAAAATATTTAATTTCAAATGATGAATTTCTAGAAAAGCCGATGGTTGAGTTTAGAGAAATGGTGAATTTAAAAAATTTGAAATATGCTATTGAATCGAATCCTATATCAAGTGCAGACAAGTACATATCTAAATATATAAAAGATGATAAATTAAGAGATTCTATTATTTTTCAAACTATGTATATTGGCATAAATCCATATAAAACATCGAATTTATATACGTTGATACCTACAATATCTCAATTATATGGCCTGTGGTATATAAAAGGAGGTATGTATTCTTATGTAACTGCATTGCAAAAATTATTTAAAGAAATGGGGGGTAATATTTATTTAAACACAGAAGTAAATGAAATTCTTATAAAAGAACATAAGGTTTTAGGGGTAAATACAGATAGAAAAAAATATAGTTCAGATATAGTAGTTTGTAATGCTGACTTTCCATATGCTTTAAAAAATTTAGTAAAACAAGATATTTATAAGGATTCATATAATCAAAATAAAATTGATAAAATGAATTATTCTTGTTCCACGTTTATCATGTATATAGTACTTAAAAAGAAATATAAAAATTTAAGAGTACATAATATTTATAGAGGTAAAAATTTTAAGGAAAATATAGAGGCTCCATTTAAAGGTGAAATACCTAAAAATCCATCTTTATATATTTATTGTCCTAGTAAGGTAGACAATAGCATGTGCGAGAAGGGAAAGGAAATTATAAATATTATGATTAGAGTTCCAAACTTGGCTTATGAAAATATAAAATGGGATAGGGTATTAATAAAAAACATTAGAGCTAAGGTAATAAACTCTATAAAACAAATTAAAGGTATGGAAGACATTGAAAAAAATATAATTCATGAAAAGTATTTAACTCCCAAAGATTTAGAAGAAAAATTTAATGCATATAATGGTTGTGCCTTTGGGATTGGACATAATTTAAATCAAGTTGGGTATTTTAGGCCACATATAAGATCAAAAAGTGTAAAAGGTTTGTATTTTATTGGATCTTCCACTCATCCAGGAAATGGAGTATCCGTTATTATAAATGGTAGTAAAGTAGTTGTAGAAGAGATACAAAAAAACAGTTAACTATGTAATATAGCTAACTGTTTTTTTGTTTAGCAATTTTGAATTGCTAAATTGTCAAAAATAAACACTCTACAACAGTATATTTAAACTTTAAAAGTAGAATTTATATGGTTATTAATTTTTATAGCTAAGTCAATTGAATTAGAACTTTCAGGAATTAATTCTAATGTATCTTCTATGCTTTTTATGATGATTTTTTTTCATTATCAGAATTTATAACCTCAAAAGTCTCAGTTTGAGATAATGGGATTTTTGTAAAAATATAATCGTTATTATAATCTGAATCTAAAAAGTTATAATCTGAACTTTTAATATATAAACTGTCAGAAGTTAAAATGATATTTAGTAATGGTGGATATTTTACTGATGAAGGCATACCAGATATAATTTCAAAAATACATCTAGATAATATACCCTTTGCAAAAACTTTATTGTTAGGATAACAATTAAGTTTTATTAGAATATCTTCTTTATTAATAACATTCAATAGAGATTCCTCCTATAGATCAAATTATTAAATCATAATAAATATATTTGCTAAAACAATAGTTAATATAAAAGTAATTTTAATTTAGAAGATAATTTAAATAGACTATATTATGTGGGTTATAAATTGGCATTGCTATAAAAACGTTAACATGGTTATTATGTGCAATTACATAATAGCGCCTATACTTTGATTTGCATGTTATATCTTTTTTATAAATTAGAATTACTTTATAAAAATGCTAACATAAAAATGATAATAAAAGTAAAAAGTGGACTGAAATTAGCTTTTTATGGAGTGAAATGAGGAAAGTATATATTTCACTCCATAAAAAACCTATCTTAGTCCACTTTTTACCCTTAAAAATAACTATATGATAATATGGATTTCAAATAAATAAAATATTAATAAATAAAAAATATAAAATATAAAATTAAAATTAAAATTAGGAGGCAGAAAATGAAAAAAAAGCATATAGCAATAGCTGTAATAATAGTAATAGTTTGGGCATGTATAATAGGTTTTTTTATAATAAAAAGCAAAGAAAAAGAAGTTAAATCAAGTGAAAGTATAAAAAGGTATGTTATACCAGAAGAGAAAAAGACGTTTTTAAACGGAACTGTGCAACCTAATAAATCAAAAGTGTTTTTTAAAGATGCAACTAAAGGTGAGAACTATACAATAAATAAAAATGATGGAGAGATGGTAAGTAAAGGTAGCTTGCTTATAACTTATAAAAATGAAGAAGTGTCAAATCAAATTTCAGGTTTAGAAGAGCAAATAAGTGAGCTTAAAAAAGAAAAAAATAAGGCTAATAATGGAAAAGATCAAGTAAATGAAACTCAGATCGTAGAAATTCAACAAGAAATGGCTAACCCAATTGAAGCAGAAATTAAAAATGCTCAAAAAGAACTAGCAAAATTAAAAAAACAAAAATATTCTTATGAATATGCACCATTTGCAGGAATCGTATGTATATCAAATCAAGATTCAGGAACAGAAAATCAATCATTATTAAAACTTAGAAGTTCAGATTTACATGTAAAATCTCAGGTTTCAGAAAGAGAACTGGATAAAGTAAAGAAAGATCAACCGGTAGAAGTATTAATTTTAGCTAATGATAAAACAGTAAAGGGAAAAATTGAAGAAGTTTCACATGAACCTGAAGATCAAGTTAGCACAATGGGGGAAAGTACTGCTGGAGCATCAAGTATAGCTAATTATCCAGTAATAATAGATTTAGATTCTCAATCAAATATAGTTAATGGATATCATGTACAAGCAAAGATTAAATCAATAGATAAAGAAATAAAAATACCTACAAGTGCAATAAAATCAGAAAAAAATAAGAAGTATGTTTATTTAATAAGAGATGATAAATTAGAAAAGCAATTTATTAAAACTAAAGGAACAAAAGGTGAATTTACAATAGTAACATCAGGCTTAAAGGAAAAAGATGAAATAGTAGAAGTTGTTAAGGATGATATGAAAGAAGGTCAATCAGTTGAATAAACTTATACAGCTTAATAATATACAAAAATATTATAGCATAGGTAAGGATAAGTTACATGTTCTAAAATCACTAAGCCTGGATATAGAACATGGCGATTTTGTAATGATAATGGGTAAGTCTGGAAGTGGAAAAACTACACTATTAAATATATTAGGATTTCTTGATAAATTTGATGAAGGCGAGTATATATTTAACGGAACAAATGTTACTAACTTAACAGAAGTTGAAAGATCTCATTTTAGAAATAAAAATATAGGATTTATATTTCAACAGTTTCATCTTATAAATAATTTAAATATATGTCAAAATATTGAATTACCGCTTCTTTATGACAATAAATTTGGTAAGAAGGAAAGGTTAAAAAAAGTTAAAAAAAACCTGGGAATGGTAGGGTTATTGGATAAAATAAATCAATTTCCAAATGAATTATCAGGAGGACAGCAACAACGTATTTCAATAGCAAGGGCACTTATAAATGATCCACAGCTAATATTTGCAGATGAGCCAACAGGAGCATTAGATACTAATACTAGTAATGAAATAATGAGTATATTAGAAAATCTGAACAAAGAAGGTAAAACTATAATTATGGTTACCCATGATCCTGACCTTATAAAGTATGCAACAAAAGTTATACATCTTAGAGATGGTGTATTTACGGAGGAGGGTTAGATATGAGTATAAAAAATTTAATTAAAAGTGCTCTTTTAAGCCTAAAAGCGAATAAGCTTAGAGTTTTCTTAACAATGATAGGAATAATTATAGGAATAAGTTCCGTTGTAGTAGTTTTATCTATCGGTGATGGACTTAAAGCACAAGTTTCAAAGGCTACAGGTAAAGCAAAGGCTAATAAAGTTAGTGTGAATTTTGTACCTGATAATTATGGTGAAGATATAGTAGCTATGCAACCTTTTACAGAAAATGATATATATGATTTAAAAGAAATCAATGGGGTTGAGAAGGTTGAAAAACCTAAAGCTGAAGAGAGTTCAGGTATGGGAGAGGGAGTTTATGCTGATGTGGATTTTCTAGGTAAAAAAGCATCAATTATGGCATCAGCATATGATGATGAAAGTAGTGATATTTTCTCAAGTAAAAAATCAGATAAAGTATCGGAAGGTAGATATTTTAAAAAAAGTGATGTAAATAATGATGTGATAGTAATAACATATGAAAATGCAGAGACTTTATTTGAAGAACCGAAAGAAGCTATAGGAAAAGCAATAGATATAAATGGAAATATGTTTGAAGTTATTGGAGTACTAGAAAAATCGAATAGTATATTTTCTAGTAGTGGAGATTTAGTACAAAAATCATCATTAGACAGAATCAATGATTTGAAAAATAAGGATAATAGTGAAACTATAACATCTTTAGATGTTTTTATACTACCTGGATATGATTTTGATACTGTTTCAAAAGAAGTTAAATCAACTTTAGAAGAATCACATTCAGATATATCTGGTACATATGAAGTGTTCAATCCTGGATCTATTACAGAGGCATTTACTAAAATAATTTCTAGTATTACGATGTTTATTACGCTTATAACAGCTATATCACTATTTGTTGGTGGAATTGGGGTTATGAATATAATGTATGTATCAGTTACAGAAAGAAAGCGAGAAATAGGAATAAGACGTGCAATAGGTGCAACTCCAAATTCGATAATGTTACAGTTTTTATTTGAAGCAGTATTTGTAACTTTATTGGGAGGATTATTAGGTATATTAATCGGATTTATACTATCGCAAATAGCAGGAATGTTTATGCCGTTTAAGCCGGTAGTTACAATAGGAACATTTATAGGAGCTTCTTCAACATCTGTTATTGTGGGAATTATTTTTGGGATAATACCAGCCTATAAAGCATCGAGGTTAGATCCGATAAAAGCTATATATAATTAATAAAATTAAAATCTATTTTGTAAAATTAGGATAGGTCAAATATTAAGTTAATGAGGAGATATTATGAATAATTTAAAAACATTAATAATACAACCAAAAGAGTATTTTAAATGGACAAAGGATGAAAAGACAGAAAAAAGAGAACCGATAAAGTTAAAATATCTATTTATGGTATTTATAGCTGTAAGTGTAATTAATGGTGTGGTTCAATATTTGATTGCACCAGATTTAGTAGCAGATATGGGAATTCCAGGAATTGGACAAACAGAACTTATTATTTTCCAATGCGTAATAAATATTGGTGGTCCATTGATAGGAGCTTTGATATATGTAAATATATTATATTTAGTAAGTAAAATTTTTATGAAAATTTTTGAAAAAAAAGAAATAGAAGATAAAAAGTATTTTAAAAATCTTTTATATTTTAGATATATAGTAGTAGGTATAGTTAATATTATACTAGCTATATTGTTCAATTGTATTTTAAATGATAATCAAACTGTAATAATAGTTAGTTTAATAAATAATTTATTTGTTAAATTATGGGCTACATATATATTATATAGTATATTTAAGTATTATGTTGAAACAGAAAAAGTACATAAAATACTACCAATTATATTATATATATTTACTATAATAGGAACTATAATGTCAGTAGCATCAACTGTTTTAGCTACTATTATACCAATGTAGAGTATACAATTGATTTAAGGCCCGTTAAACTTAATTAAGGTTAACGGGTTTTAATAACTTAATTATATAAAATCACGATATAGTGAATAAAAAAGGTTAGAATTCGATATAACATGTGCTAATATAAGTGTGTTTTTATAAATATTACCACTATTAATTAGAGAGGTGGAGACTTAATGGACAAAAACTTAATAAAAGAAAGTTATTTTATTAAAATTAAGCGATATTTTTTAATATTAATTAATTTGATAGCTATATCAATAGGTTTGGAGTTTTTGAAAATAATGATAATTTTTATTTGTGAAATGATTTATTCTTTAGTTTTCAGAAGAAGTATAGATTCGGAATTTGAACAAAATTATATATTTAATTTGCAATTTATAGCTGAAATTTTTATAGTAATAGCATTGTATTGTTTATTTAAAAATTGGAGAGAAGATTTTTTTGAAAAAATAAAATTAAAAAAATTACATAAAAATGAAGTTTTAAATATAATAGGAGCTTCATTGGGGCTTAAAATTATTATAGGGACAATAAGTACATGTATTTTTTATGCTTTTTTTGCACATATGGGAACTGAAGCGATAGATAGTATTGGGATGGAGGTGAAATCATCATGGATAACTATTATAGGAGTTGTGCTTATCGGTCCGATATATGAAGAAATTATATTTAGAGGTATATACTTAAACTTTTTGGAGAAAAAAATAGGTTTAGTTTCAGCAATAATTACACAGGCGATTTTATTTGGAGCAGCACATGGCAATATGCGTCAATTTATTGATACAACGTTGCTGGGTATAGTACTTGGGGCATTTGTTGTATATACAAAATCAATATGGTCTAGCATAATAATACATATAGTTTATAATGCAATAGCTACCGTAATTATGTGTAATGAGGGTATACTGTGGGTTGAAAATAGTATTGTTTTTGTATTATATATAAGTGCGGCAATATTAATATTTAAGAGCATACATAGTTTGAAAAAATTAAAAAATATAAAAAAATCACTTAAAGAATAAGTGTTTTTTTATGGAAACTTTAAATTGTCTTTATTTTTTCTTTATCCCATATAAATAACTGATCAGAGTTATTTAAAGATTTAAATAAATTTCTCTTAACATTAGGAATATCTATATTAAGTTTCTGGATAAGCTCTTTTACGTTTTGTCTATTAGTATGACCATCAGCAGGACATGGATTTTTAATAACAGGATAGTTATAATCTCTAGTTGCTTTCTTTGTCATGTATTCATCGATATATACCATAGGTCTTATTATAGTTAGACCTTGTCTATCAAGGTAAGTTTTTGGAGAGAAACAGCTAACTCTGCCTTCATAAAACATAGACATTATAAAAGTTTCTACAGCATCATCCTTATGATGCCCTAGGGCCACTTTATTACATCCTAATTTTTTTGCATTATCGTTTAAAGCACCACGTCTTAAATTTGCACATAATGAACATGGATTTTTTTCTTTTCTTATATCAAATATTATTTCCTTTATATTTGTTTGAATTTCATGAAACTCAACATTTAGATCTTTACATAAATCATATAAAGGAGAATTATCAACTCCACCAGGATTTAAAGTTATAGCTATAAGTTCAAAGTTTTGAGGTGAAAATTTTTTGTAATTATTTAGAATATGAAGAAGTGTTAAACTATCTTTTCCACCAGATAAACCTATAGCTATTTTATCTCCTTCTTGTATCATGTTAAAGTCATTAATAGCTTGTCTTGTTTTACTAAGCAATTTTTGCATGGGTATATTCCTCCTAAGAATATATAGTATTCGTTAAAAAACTATTATATCAGACTGAATTTTCTATAACAATTGAAATGATATAGATTTAATTTAAAGTATTTTTTTAAATAAATATTAAATACTAAAAATGATAGATTTTGATTAAGAAATATAACAATTATAAATTTTAAAAAATAAGTAATATATAAAATAAAAGCGAGTAAACGATATCATACATTTTAAATAATAAAAATATTCTAGAAAATATTGCAAAACCTCAAAATATGTGGTTTTTTGTCTGGAAAAGGCATATATATATATGTTAAAATATGAAAGTGATTCTTATGGGAGGGCGAAAACAAAATGGCAAATAATAAACAACCATATGCTTTAGTTTTTGGAGTATCAGTATTTGATATCTTCGGATTTACGAATAATAATTATAGATGTAATGATTCAAATCCAGGAAAAGTTAAAACTTCTTTTGGAGGAGTTTGCAGAAATATAGCAGAAAATATGGCAAGAGTAGGAATAAATACAAAATTTATATCTATATTAGGTGACGATGAAACAGGAAGAAGAATGATGGAACATTCTCAAGTTATGAACTATGATATGGGAGAATCTTTAGTAATTAAAGGTGAAAGTACTCCTACTTATATGGCAGTTTTAAATCATACAGGTGAACTTGAATCGGCAGTTGTAGATATGAAAATAACGGATATGTTTACTACTGATTTTATAGATTCTAAAGCTGATATGATAAGAAACTCTGAGTATATGTTTTTAGATTCAGACAAACCAGATATAGTGGAATATATATTAAAGACATTTAAAGGTAAAACTAAATTTATATTAGATCCAGTATCTGCTTGTAAAGCTAAGCATATAAAACACTTAATAAAATATTTTCATACTATAAAACCTAATAGATATGAAGCAGAAATAATGTGCGGATTTGAAATAAAGTCTGAAGATGACTTAAGAAGAGCAGGAAAGCACTTCATTGAACTAGGAATAGAAAATGTATTTATAAGTTTAGATGAAGACGGAATATATTATAATAACGGAAATGAAGAAGGAACAATAAAAGCTAATAATGTTCCTGTTGTAAATGTTACAGGAGCTGGAGATTCATTTGTAGCTGGGTTAGGATATGGATATATGAATAATGTATCTTTGAAAGATACAGTGAAATATGCAGTAGCTATGTCTGTTTTAACTATAGCTCATGAGGACACTATACATCCTGAAATGAGTGATACGGTTGTTTTAAAACATATAGAAACTCTTGAGTGGACGGAAAAAGAATACTAGAATTCATATTAATAGAAATTATAAAAGCTATAGATTTATTTTATTAAATCTATAGCTTATTTATTTTGTAAGGGTTTAACTAGAATGCCCAGTTTCCATCCTTGAATATTTGAACTTTTTCTCCGTCAGTAGTTTCACCAACTATATTCATGTCAGGAGAACCTATCATGAAATCAACGTGAGTTATACTGAAGTTTATACCATGCTCGTCTAAGTCTTCTTGAGGTATATTAACACCATTTTCTACACAACTTTTATAAGCTGTACCTATAGCAAAGTGACAAGATGCATTTTCATCATATAAGGTATTATAGAATACTATATTTGTATCTGATATAGGTGATTTAAATGGAACTAAAGCAACTTCTCCAAGATAATGAGATCCTTCATCAGTAGCTATTAATTTAGCTAAAGTTTCGTAACCTTCCTCAGCTGTAAAGTCTACTATTTTTCCATCTTTAAAAGTTATTGTAAAGTTGTTTATAATATTTCCACCATAAACAAGAGGTTTAGTACTTGCAACAACACCGTTAACACCAAACTTATGAGGTAATGTAAATACTTCTTCAGTTGGTATATTTGGGTTAAAGTTTACTCCGTTAGGATCTTTTGAAGCACCACTTGCCCATATATGACCTTCAGGCAATTCCATAGTTATATCTGTTTTACCAGATTTGAAGTATAAAGTTTTGAATTTACTTTCGTTTAAGAATTTCATTCTAACTTTTAAGTTTTTATTATGTTGATTCCATGCTTCTATTGGATTTTCTTGATCAACTCTTGTACAATGGAATATTGCTTCCCATAATTTATCTATTGCTTCTTCTTCAGAAACTCCTGGGAATACTTTTTTAGACCAGTTTGCTGTAGGAACAGAAACTATACTCCATTTTGATTTATCTGATAAAGTATATGATCTCCATTCTTGAAGAGCTTGAGCAGAAGCTTTTTGGAAGTTTGCTACTCTTTGAGGATCAACATCTTTTAATAAGTCTGGATCTTGAGCATAAACAGTTAAAAAAGCTCCACCGTTTTTAGCTATATCAACATATTGATCTGATACCCAAGTAGGGAATTCGTTAAAAGTCTCTTCTGGAGCATTTAAGTATTTTATAAGAGTACATTCCTCATCAGACCACTCTACAAATACTTCTTTAGCACCTAAATCGTAAGCTTTTTTTACAGCTTTTCTTACGAAAGGAGCACATTCAATAGGAGATCTAACTAATAACGTTTGTCCAGGTTGTATATTTACTCCTACTTTAACTGATAACTCAGCGTATTTTTCTAAATTTTGTTCTAAATTCACTAAGGTCACATCCTCTCAAAAAATTTACATTTAAGTAAAATTATGCTTATTTAAGATAAGTATAGCATCATTTTTATAATTAATACAAAACACTTTTTTAAAATGAAAAAAGTTGTATTATTCTAAAATAATAGATTATTCAAGCAAATTTATTTTGAAATATCTACAATATGATTTTAAAATACCCATAATTTTAAAATTTAATAAAATAAAGTAAATAATGTAACTATTTTAAGGGTAATGAAAGATAGTATAAGGTTATATATTTTGATATAATATTATTTATTATGTTGATAGATAGGAGGAGTTAGATTGCAGTTATATGACGCTATTTTTTATAGAAAATCTATTAAAAAATACTCTAAAAAAAAGTTAAGTATAAATATGTTTGAAGAAGTTAAACATATGTGTGAAAACATGGAAGGATTAGATGAAAATATAAAAATCAAGGCTTATCCTATATTAAAAGGTGATAGTTTAAAGTTTATAATAAAAAAAAGACATAGAATAGTTGCACCACATTATATTTTATTGACAGCCAAACTTTCTGAATCAGTTGAATATATTGAGGAATCTGATGAAAATAAGAAGGGTGAAAAAATTACTATTAAATATTTTGATAGTGTAGGATATGCAGGAGAAGAGTTAATTTTAAAATTAACAGAAATGGGTTTAGCTACAAGTTGGTTAGATAATACATTTAATAAAGAATCTGTTTTAGATTTTGTTCATTTAGAGGACAATGAGATACCAGCTATGTTAATAGCATTTGGATTCCCAGAGTCAAAAGATGGATTATTTAGAAAAGAAGAAGAAAATATAGATAGAAAGCCTTTGAAACAAATAGCTAAAAAAGTAGATGAAAAATGGAATGATATTATAGAATGTGTAAGATTATCGCCATCATATAAAAATTCACAACCATGGAGATTTTATCAAGGTAATGAAGGTCTTAATATATATTTTAAAAAAGATTCAAATGAAGAGATTAATCAAGTTAATATGGGTATTGCTTTAAAACATTTCGAAATAGCATGTAAACATAATGATATAGATTTTAAATATGAAAAATTAGATATTAAAGATAAATTAAGAAAAGAATATTATATAAGTGTCGTATAATTAAAGAGTAACTCTATGTATAAATAGAGTTACTCTTTAATTTTGGTAAAAATTACAAAAAAATTACAGAAAATGAGAAAATTTAACAATATTATAATTTATGTTATAATATTGTTAAATTAACTAGAAAGGTATATGGTGAGATGCTTCATTTTTATATACTTTTAACAAGTGTTGGAATTTACCTAAGTTTTATAAATATTTATGATTTTAAGAGAAATAAAGTTAAGCTTATTATATATTTTCTATTTATATATACAGCTTTAGCTATATCATATAAATATTTAAAAATATCACCATTATATGGATTGAATATAATAAATTCTATTTTAGTTTATAAACTAACGAAGAAAACGTTGTTGACTATTACAATACCATTAATGTCTACAGTTCTGTATATAACAGTAAATATGACTTTTTATCACATTATTTTATTTTTTACAGATATAAATATATACAAAATGAATAATAGAATATATTTAATTTTATATTATTTAATTACATATGTGTTTATTGTTTTTATAGCTAAATTTTTAAATGAAAAATTCATAAAAAATATTGATGAAATTGGTATTTTTGATAAGTTTAAAATACAGGCATTAATCATATTAACAAGTATATTATCTATAAGTATATATTTTGAAACAATAAGGCAAATGAAGGTAGTATGCATATATGATTTACAAATAAAACAGAATGGGATATTAGCATTTTTATATTTTATAACTTTTTTATCTATTATTTTTTTAGTTATGTTAATAAATAATCAAAAAAGGTTGATAGAAGTTAATGATTATAACGAAAAATTAGAACATATGACAAATGAGATGAAAAAATTTAGGCATGATTATAAAAATATAATGTTATCTATGTGTGGATACATAGAAGAAAATGATATGGATGGTCTTAAAAAATTATTTTATTCAAATATAGAATGCTCAAGTAAATATTTAGATTTCTGTAATTTAAATCTTTCATCTATTGGAAATATAAATTGTATGGAAGTCAAAGGATTAGTTGCATCAAAATTAATAAAAGCAGAAAATCAAGGAATATCTACAAATGCATATATTCCAGATTTTATAAAACTTATAAATTTAAATTGTTTAGATTTATGTAGAATTTTAGGAATTATTTTAGATAATTGCATAGATTCTAGCTTAGAATGTGAAAATCCAGAGATAACTATCTCAATTATTGAAAAAGAAAAATTAATTTCAATAACAATTTCAAATACATATAAAAACAACATAGATGATACGTCAAAGTTATTTAAGAGTGGATATTCTTCAAAGGGAGAAGGAAGAGGAATTGGACTTAGCAATTTAAGGGAAATATTAAATAACTATGATAATGTATATTTTGATATAAAAGCAGAGGATGAATTTATTCAAAAATTAGATATATATAAGTAAGGAGGGGTTAGTATGAATATATTTATATGTGAAGACAATAAAGATCAGAGATCTAGCCTTGAAAATGCTATAGAATCTATTTTAGAAATAGAAAATATAGAAGGTCAAATCATATTATCTAGTGATTCATCTAAAGAAATTTTAGATTATACTACTAAGTTTAAAAACAAGGGAGTATACTTTCTAGATATACATATAGGAGAAGATATAAATGGCATTGAGTTAGCAAAGCATATAAATGAAATAGACAAAGATGCTATAATTATTATGATTACATCAGATGAAGGAATGGGACACCTTACTTTTAAATATCATATAGGAGCTATAGATTATATCGTTAAAGGTGATTTTGAACAAGTGAAGAAAAGAGTCAGAGAGTGTCTTTTATGTGCGAATAAAAAAGGTATATGCGATACAAAAGAAGATTATTTTTTTATAGATAGATTAGATAGTGTAAATAAAGTCAAATACGAGGATATATTGTACTTTGAAACTTGTAAAAAAAGGTTCATAGGAGTTAGTACCTGTAATAGTTATATAGAGTTCAATGGGACATTAAAAGAATTAGAGAAAGTATTGGATGATAGATTTATAAGATGTCACAAGTCTTATATTATAAATAAAGATAAGGTTAGCAATATTGATAAAAAACAAAGAATTATTACGATGGAAAATGGAAGTAAATGTTATGTTTCATTATTACTTTTAAAAAAAACGGTGGATAGTATTTTAGTACAAAGTACGTGATTGATAGGGTTTGCAAAAATAGTTGACATCAGTATAAATAAGTGTAATAATTATACACAAGAGAAAGCTTTAAATTATCCCGAGAGGATATTAAGCATTATTTATTTTAAACAAAAAAATAAAAGTTCCTTGAAAGTAGTCCAGAGAGGCTAGTAAGGTTATATAATTAGTTAATTTGTATACATATAACCTCTAACTGGATTAGTTAGGGGTTTTTTTAATATAAAAAATAAAAGAATAAAGTCTTTTAAACTAGTCCAGAGAGGCTGGGAAAGATATCCTCATGACAAATAAGTTATGAAATATTGAATCCTTACACCTCTATAGGTGTAAGGATTTTTCTGATATTAGGGGCTTTATATAAAAAGGAGAGAGTAAAATGATAAATGGAAAAGACAAATTAATCGTGGCAGTAGATACTAACGACTTTGATAAAGCTAAAGAATTAATAGATAAACTAGAAGATAGTGTTGATATATTTAAAGTGGGATTAGAGCAATATGTAGCAACAAGAGGTAAGACAGTAGATTATCTTAAAGAAAAAGGTAAAAAAATATTCCTAGATCTTAAGTTTCATGATATACCAAATACAATGCAAAGTGCAGTAAGAGCTGCGGTAAGAGATAATGTTTGGTTAATGACTATACATGTTTCAGATATGGAAGGTATGAGACAATGTGCTTATGCTGCGAAGGAAGAAGCAGAAAAACTAGGAATAGAAAAACCAATAATAGTAGGAGTTACAGTTTTAACTTCTTTAAGTGATAAAGATTTACAAGATATAGGGTGCAATATGAGTACTGGTGAGTTAGCAATAAAAAGAGCAAAATTAGCTAAAGAAGCTGGAATAGACGGTATAGTTTGTTCAGCTCAAGAAGTAGATAAGATAGCAGAAGCTTGTGGAAGTGAATTTGTTACAGTATGTCCAGGAATAAGACCAGCAAGTTCTGATAATGGAGATCAAAAAAGAGTTGTAACACCAAAAGATGCAATAAATAAAGGAGCTCATTATTTAGTAGTTGGAAGACCAATAACTAAAGCAGAAAATCCAAGTGAAGCAGCAAGAAATATAATAAGTGAAATAGAAAACGCTTAAGGGGAGGTAAGTTATGAAAGCTAAGTTAATATTAGAAGATGGAACTATATTTGAAGGTAAAGCCTTTGGATACTTAAAAGAGAGTGTAGGAGAAGTAGTATTCAATACTTCTATGACAGGCTACGGAGAAGTATTAACAGACCCATCATACTATGGGCAAATAGTAACAATGACTTACCCTTTAATAGGGAATTATGGAATAAATTTAGAAGATGTGGAATCAAAAGGAGTTCACGTAAAAGGATTTATAGTAAGAGAAAAATGTGAAAGCCCAAATAATTTTAGATGTGAAATGGATATAGACACATACTTAAAGCAAAACAAAGTTATAGGACTTGAAGGAATAGATACAAGAGCTTTAACTAAGATACTAAGAAACAATGGAACCATGAAAGGAATAATAACTTTAGAAAATGCGACTCTAGAAGATGTTGTTTCGAAAATAGGGAAGTTTTCCAATACAGAAGCAGTTAGAACTGTTACGAGAAAAGAAAAAGAATATATAAAAGGAAATGGACCAAAAGTAGCAGTTATGGACTTTGGAGTTAAAGAAAATATACTAAGATCATTTAAGGCAAGAAATTGTGATTTAGTAGTATTACCAGCGACTACAACGGCAAAGGAAATACTAAATGAAAATCCAGATTTAATATTCTTATCTAATGGACCAGGAGATCCTGAAGATTTAGATGATGTTATAGAAAATATAAAAGAGTTAATAGGTAAAAAACCTATAGCTGGAATATGCTTAGGGCATCAGCTTTTAGCCTTAACATTAGGAGGACAAACGGCAAGACTTAAGTTTGGACACAGAGGTGGAAATCATCCAGTTAAAGATTTAGAAGATGGAAAAGTATATATAACATCTCAAAATCATGGATACTATGTTTCAAAGATGCCAGAAAATATGAGCATCACACATGTAAATCTAAATGATAATACAGTAGAAGGTATGAGACACAATGAATTACCAATATATAGTGTTCAATATCACCCAGAGGCTTGCCCGGGTCCAAAAGACAATGATTATATATTTGATAATTTCTTAAAATTAATATAATAGATTTTCAAATTAACTAGATAAGGAGATTATGATGATGCCTAAAATAGATAGTATAAAAAAGACGTTAGTATTAGGATCAGGACCAATAATAATAGGTCAGGCTGCAGAGTTTGATTATTCTGGAACACAAGCATGTCAAGCTTTAAAAGAAGAAGGAATAGAGGTTGTTTTAATAAATAGTAACCCAGCTACTATAATGACGGACGAAGAAGTAGCAGATAAAATATATATAGAACCATTAACAATAGAATTTATAGAAAAAATAATAGAAAAAGAAAGACCCGATAGTATACTAGCAGGAATGGGAGGTCAAACAGGACTTAACTTAGCTGTTGAACTTCACGATAACGGGATACTTGATAAATATAATGTAAGAGTTTTAGGAACTTCTATTGAATCTATTAAAAAAGGTGAAGATAGAGATTTATTTAGAGAAGTTATGAAAGAAATAAATCAACCAGTAGTAATAAGTGACATAGTAACTACATTAAAAGATGGATTAGTATTTGCAGATAAAATAGGATATCCAGTAGTAGTTAGACCTGCTTACACACTAGGTGGAACTGGTGGAGGTATAGCTGAGACTGAAGAAGAGTTAACAGAAATACTTACTCAAGGATTACAATTAAGTCCAGTTGGCCAAGTATTACTTGAAAAGAGTATAAAAGGTTGGAAAGAAATAGAATACGAAGTAATGAGAGATGGAAATGGAAACTGTATAACAGTATGTAACATGGAAAACATAGATCCTGTGGGAGTTCATACTGGAGATAGTATAGTTGTTGCACCTAGTCAAACTTTAAGTGATAAAGAATACCAAATGTTAAGAAAAGCATCTATAGATATAATAAATGCTATAGAAGTTAAAGGTGGATGTAATGTTCAGATAGCTTTAAATCCACATAGCTTAGAATATGCAATAATAGAAATAAATCCAAGAGTTTCAAGATCATCTGCTCTTGCATCTAAAGCTACAGGATATCCAATAGCTAAGGTTGCAGCAAAGATTGCTCTAGGGTATACATTAGATGAAATTCAAAATGCAGTTACAAAGAAAACTTATGCATGTTTCGAACCTACTCTTGATTATGTAGTTGTAAAAATACCTAAGTGGCCATTTGATAAATTTAAACAAGCTAATAGAAAATTAGGTACAAAGATGATGGCTACAGGAGAAATCATGAGTATAGGAAGTAACTTTGAAGCAGCTATACTTAAAGGAATAAGATCTTTAGAAATAGGAAAATATTCTTTAATTCATAAAGCATCGGAAGATAGAAGCATAGAAGAATTAAAGAAAAGAGTAGTAGTTCCAGATGATGAAAGATTATTCGACTTAGCTGAGATGATAAGAAGAGGCTATAAATTAGAAATGATAGAACAAATCACTGGAGTAGATAAGTGGTTTATAAATAAATTTAAGTGGATAGTAGAACAAGAAGAAAAATTAAAAGGGATGCATATAGAGGATTTAAACAAGGAATATTTATTAGAACTTAAGAAAAAAGGATTCTCAGATAAAGGTATAGCAGATTTAATGAAAATAAGCCCAGCTAAAGTTTATGAACTAAGAAGCTTATACAATTTAAATCCATCTTATAAAATGGTTGATACTTGCGGAGGAGAATTTGATGCATTATCTCCATACTACTACTCAACTTATGAACAATATGATGAAGTTGTAGTAAGTGATAAGAAGAAAGTTATAGTATTAGGATCAGGACCAATAAGAATAGGCCAAGGTATAGAGTTTGATTATTGCTCAGTTCATTGTGTTAAATCATTAAGAGCACAAGGAATAGAAACTATAATAGTAAATAACAATCCAGAAACAGTAAGTACAGATTTTGATACATCTGATAAATTATACTTCGAACCACTAACTGAAGAAGAAGTATTGAATATAATAGAAAAAGAAAATCCAGATGGAGTTATACTACAATTCGGAGGGCAAACAGCTATAAAGTTAGCTAAGTTCTTAGATGAGAAGAAAATAAAGATATTAGGAACAAGTTGTTCGGATATAGATGCAGCAGAAGACAGAGAAAAATTTGATGATTTATTAGAAAAACTAAGTATAAATAGACCTAAAGGGAAAGCTATATGGTCAGTTAATGAAGGTGTTGAAGAAGCTAAAAAACTAGGTTACCCAGTACTTGTTAGACCTTCTTATGTACTTGGTGGTCAAGGTATGGAAATAACTTATGACGAGAAAAAGTTAACTCAATATTTAAAAGATGCATTCTTAAGAGATACAAAAAATCCAGTACTTATAGATAAATACTTAACTGGTAGAGAAATAGAAGTAGATGCTATATGCGATGGAGAAGATATATTAATACCAGGAATAATGGAACACTTAGAAAGAGCAGGAGTTCACTCTGGGGATAGTATAACAATGTATCCAAGTCAAAATATATGTGATGAAATAAAAGCTAAAATATTAGAATATACTAAAAAAATAGCTTTAGAGTTAAATGTATTAGGAATGGTTAACATACAATTTATAGAGTTCCATGGAGAACTATATATAATAGAAGTAAACCCAAGAGCAAGTAGAACAGTTCCGTATATAAGTAAGGTAAGCAAAGTTCCTATAATAGATTTAGCTACAAAATGTATGTTAGGATGTAAATTAAAAGATTTAGGATACGGAACAGGGGTTTATAAAGAGCCTAAATTAATATCTGTTAAAGTTCCAGTATTCTCAATGTCAAAGCTTTCAAAAGTAGATGTAAGCTTAGGGCCTGAAATGAAATCAACAGGAGAAGTTTTAGGAGTTGGAGAAACTTTAGAAGAAGCTTTATTTAAAGGATTTATAGGTGCTGGTAAGAAAATGTCTAATAAAAGAGGTGTAGTATTAGCTACTGTAAATAACTATGATAAAGATGAATTTATGGAAATAGCTAAAGATATGAATAAGTTAGGGTACACATTTGTTGCTACTGAAGGAACAGCTAAATCATTAAAAGAAAATGGAATAGAAGCTCAAATAGTAAATAGAGTTGAAGAAGCTAGACCAAATATATTAGATGTTATAAGAAACAAGCAAGTTGATATAGTTATAAATACTCCTACAAAAGGAAATGATTCAACTAGAGATGGATTTAAGATAAGAAGAACTGCAACAGAGTTCTCAACAGAAGTAATGACATCGCTAGATACATTAAAGGCTTTAGTAGAAGTAAATAAAAAAGAAATAAACAGAGATGGATTAGCTGTTTATAATATAGTTGAATAGCATAAAAATTATATTTAGAAAAATTAAAAGATGTGTCTGAACGTTCAGACACATCTTTTTGTGCGTCAGTAGGAAGGAATAAAATTTAAAGAGAGTCAAGTAGTAGATATTATGTAAGCAGTAGTTAAGTTTTATAATGAAAAAACACGATTTGCTTAGATAATAGAACGAATGGGATTAGTAAGCGTGTAAGATGAAATTATGAAAAAATTAAAACATAGTGCGAAATAAACCCATCTTAGTGCATAGTTATGATTTTTAAAACCTTGGATGATATTATTATATAAAATATAAAAAGTGAAAATAAAAATTTTTCATATAATTCATTAGGGAGGCACATTGATGAAAATAAAGTTTATAAAAAAAGCAGCTAATACACTTTGTGTGTTAGGGTTATGCACTCTTATGGGAGGGACATCTTATGCATGGGATGGTAAAAAGAACGGAACAGGTACACATGCATTAATAGCAGAACATGGGTTAACTATGCTTAATAATGATTTAAATAAAAATGAATCAGATGTACATAAGAAAAACTTAGAAATATTAAATAAGTATATGAAAGACTTAAAAGTAGGATCAACTTATCCGGACTATGACCCAAATGCATATGATTTATATCAAGATCACTTTTTTGATCCAGATACAGGAAATAATTTTACTATAGATAATAAATGGTATGCTGCATCACCTATATATGATACAGCAGAAACACAAGTAAGAAAGTTTACAACTCTAGCTCAAAATGAGTGGGAGAAAGGTAATTATAAAGAAGCAACATTTTTATTAGGTCAAGGATTACATTATCTAGGGGATTTAAATACTCCATATCATGCATCTAATGTAACTGCAGTTGATAGTCCTGGGCATGTTAAATATGAAACATTTGTAGAAGAAAGAAAAGAAAATTATGCATTAAACACTGTTGGATGTGATACAACTGCAGGAATATATAAGGATGCAGTTAAAACTCAAAATTATGATGAATGGATGACTCAAAATTCAATCTCATATGCTAAAATAGCTAAGAATTTATATTATAGCCATTCAACTATGAGCCATAGTTGGGAAGATTGGGATTACTCAGGAAGAGAAGCTATAAAAAATTCTCAAGTATGTACAGCAGGCTTTTTATATAGATTTATAGATGAGGTATCTAAGGATGAATCTACAGATGAAACTAGCAATATGGCGAGTGAATTTAATGTAGTGTTAAATACAGCTGATAACAAATATGCAGGAACAGATGATTATGTTTACTTTGGTTTTGAAACAAAAGATGGAGTTAAAAATGAATGGATATTAGATAATGCAGGTAATGATTTTGAAAGAAATCAAATTGATAACTATTTACTAAAGACAAAAGATAATGTGAAAATTGATACAAATAATATAGCTAAGTTTTGGGTTAGAAAAGATAATATGACTACGGTAAGTGATGATTGGGAATTAAGTAAATTTAAATTAATAGCAAATGGAAAAGTAATACTTCAAAAAGATATAAATAAAGTATTTACAGGAAATGAAACTTACGATATAAACTAATAATGATAAAAGCCATTTATATAAATTATATAAATGGCTTTTATTTATTTTAAAATTTATGCATTTTGAGTTGGAGCAACATAAGCTCTTTGAGCTAATTCTTGATCAATCATTAAAAGTCCAGCAGGATCGTTTTTTAGTAATCTTAACTTTTTAACTACCTTTTCCATACTTTCCTCTTCTTCTGATTGTTCATCAATAAACCATCTTAAGAAAGATGAAGTAGTGTGGTCCCTTTCATCCATAGCAATATCAGCCAACTGATGTATAGAATTGCTTATAAGTTTTTCATGTTCTAAAGCTAATTCAAAAACTTCTAAAGGACTTTCAAAGTCTGATTTAGGTTGTTCTATAGCTTGTAAAACTACTTTTCCACCTGCTCTACTTATGTAGTTAAAAAATTTATAAGCATGATCTCTTTCTTCTCTAGCTTGTACGTTAAAGAAATTTGCGAAACCATCTAAATTATTATCTACAAAGTATGCTTCCATTGACATATAGAAGTATTCAGAGAAAAATTCCATCTGAACTTGATTGTTTAATGCATCTAAAACCCTTTGATTTGCCATAAAAACCCCTCCTGAATTTACATTGAATTTTTGATTACAATACTATTATACAATAGTATTACCAAAATTTATTAATAAGAATAGAAAGTATTTAAAATACTCAAAATATGAAGTAATAATATGGTATAATACATAAATTGAGATTAAATTTTTAGGAGGAAATCAATGTTATTATTAGCTGATAAATGGAAAGATTATGAACTTATAGATATGGGTAACGGAGAAAAATTAGAGCGTTGGGGAAATGTCGTATTAAGAAGACCAGATCCTCAGGTTATGTGGCCAATAGCAGAAGAAAAAGGATTATGGAAAAATCCTCATGGACATTACCATAGAAGTAGTAAAGGTGGAGGAGAGTGGGAACACAAAAAGAAATATCCTCAAAAATGGACTGTAAGTTATAAAAACTTAAAGTTTAATATAAGCCCAACTGGATTTAAGCATACAGGATTATTCCCCGAGCAAGCAGCTAACTGGGATTGGTCAATGGATAAAATAAAAAATGCTGGAAGACCTGTAAAAGTATTGAATTTATTTGCATATACTGGTGGTGCTACGGTAGCTTGTGCAGCAGCTGGAGCAGAAGTATGTCACGTAGATGCATCTAAAGGTATGGTAAATTGGGCTAAAGAGAACTTACAGACATCTGGACTTCAAGATAGAAAAGTAAGGTTTATAGTAGACGATGTTGTAAAGTTTGTTGAAAGAGAAATAAGAAGAGGAAATAAATACGATGCTATAATAATGGATCCACCTTCATATGGAAGAGGGCCAAAAGGTGAAGTATGGCAAATAGAAGAAAAGTTATATGGATTAGTAGAGTTATGTACGAAAGTATTATCAGATAAACCTTTATTCTTCTTAATAAATTCATATACAACAGGATTATCTCCAATAATTCTTGAACATATATTAGATGCTACTGTTGCTAAACATGCTAATGGTGGAAATATATATGGTGGAGAAATAGGGATACCTACATCTAAAGATGGAAAAGTACTTCCATGTGGAATATTTGGAAGATGGGAGTCTAAATAATGATAAAAGTCATATATGAAGATAATCATTTACTTGTAGTAGAAAAACCTGTAAATATATTATCTCAAGGTGACGATACTAACGATAAAGATATGGTTAACTTATTAAAAGACTATGTAAAAGTTAAGTATAACAAGCCTGGAAATGTATTTATCGGTCTTATTCACAGACTAGATAGACCAGTAGGTGGAGTTATGGTTTTTGCTAAAACGTCTAAAGCTGCTTCTAGATTATCAGAACAAGTTAGAAATAAAACTTTTAAAAAGACATATAGAGCAGTTTTAAATGGAAATATGAAAAAGGACGATGACACACTAAAAGACTATCTTTATAAAAATAAAAAAACTAATATGGTAAGTGTTGTAAATAAAGGCCATAAAGAAGCTAAAGATGCAGAATTGAGCTATGAAACTTTAGATAAAAAAGATAATTTTAGCATAGTTGAAGTAGATTTAAAAACAGGTAGATCTCATCAAATAAGAGTACAGTTTGCAAGTAGAAAACATCCTTTATTTGGAGATCAAAGATATGGACAAGATATAAATAAAAAGGGAGACCAGATAGCTTTGTGGTCTTATAAAATAGAGATAAATCATCCTACGACAAAAGAGAAAATGGAATTTATATGTGAGCCACCAAGTAAATATCCATGGAACTTGTTCGAGGTTTAAATATATGAACAAATATAATGGATTTTATATAGAAGAACCTTTAGGAAATAACATATTTTCACACAGTGATAGAACTAATAAGAAAATATATGTTCCTAAGCTTATAGAAGGTAATTTAAACGATGTAAAAGTAGGAAATGAAGTAGTCTTTAGCGAAATTGATTTTGAAGATGAAATTAATGCTATAGGATTGAAAAATATAGTTAAACTTAATTATAAAAATAAAGATATATATATATTTGACAATCATAATCATGCCTTTTACTTTTGGATAAAAAGCTTAAATAAAGGTATGTTTAGTAAAGGATGTAAACTAGTTCATATAGATCAACATAAAGATATGAGAGAACCTGAAAATTATGAGGTTAATATAAATGATATAAGTGATGTATTTAGATACACTAACTATGTTTTGAATGTAGGTAATTTTATAAAGCCTGCTTTATATCATAAAATATTTTCAGAAGCTATTATAATAGATAGTACTTATAGCTTTGAAGTTGAGGTTGAAGGCGAAATAGTCTTAGATATAGATTTAGATATATTTTCAAAAGATATGGATTATATGTCTTATGATTTAAGAGTTGGTAAAATAAAGGAATATATAGATAGGGCGAAGGTTATAACTATTGCAAGTAGCCCATTTTTTATAGATCAAGACTACGCTATAAAAGTATTAAAAGAATTATTTAATTGTGATATAATATAAGAGTTAATTATTTATAAATTAAACCATGACATAGTCATGAATAGGAGGAAGTTAAAATGAGTTTATATACTACATGGAGATCATTAAGTGAAAACCACAATAGCCAAGAAGAAGAAGTTAAGTTCTGGGAAGAATACTTACAAAAAGAAACAGAAATATACAATGAAATATTAAATAACAAAAAAGAAGTTATAGAAGGAAAAGTTAGCGACTTAGCTACAGCTCACAATACATCTTTAGAGTACATGATGGGATTCATAGATGGAATAAGCGAAAGTTTAAAAGAAGACTTAACAGAAGATAAATTAGAAACTATAGAAGCTGATACAGAAGTTAAGTTAGAAATAGATTGGGAAAAGTTATACTATAACATGGTATCTGTTGAAGCTCATTGGTTATATAACTTAGAAGGATGGAACAACATATTAACAGAAGATAAGAAAAAAGAATTACAAAAAGCTTTCAAAGCTACTAAAACTGTAGTTAAAGATGACAAGATAGGAAGAAATGAGCCTTGTCCATGTGGAAGTGGTAAAAAATTCAAAAAATGTTGTGGAAAATAAGGAGATAAAATGTTTTTACTAAAATTCATTGATGAAGATGATAATCTATCTACAAAAGAATTCAGTTCAATGAATTCTTTAAAGGATTACGTTAAGGATAACGACATCGAAAAGACGTGGCATCAAGTGGAAGAAGTAAAAAAAGTAATCCCTAATTTAAAAGAAGAATAAAAAAAAGGAGCGAAAGCTCCTTTTTTTATTCTTTATTTTAAGCTAGCTAAATCTGTAGCTATTTGAGCTGCCACTTTAGCATTGTTATAAACCAATTCTATATTAGCATCTAAACTCTTACCAGCAGTTATAGTTTTCACTTTATCTAGTAAGAAAGGAGTAACTTTTTTACCTATTATATTATTCTGTTCAGCTTCTTTTAAAGCTGTTTGTATAGCATTAGTAATAGTATCATAATCCATTTCAAATTTTTCTGGTATTGGGTTCCCTATAACCATACCGCCTTTTAATTCTAAATCCCATTTAGCTTTTAAAGCAGTGGCAACTTCCATAGAAGAATTTACCTTATAATCTACTCCAAATCCACTTTTTCTAGTATAGAATGCAGGGAATTCTTCAGTATTGAATCCAATAACTGGAACTCCGTTAGTTTCTAAATACTCCAATGTAAGACCTATATCTAGTATAGATTTAGCACCAGCACATATAACTGCAACATTTGTATTTGCTAATTCTTGTAAATCAGCAGATATATCAAATGTTTCTTGTGCTCCCCTATGAACCCCACCGATACCACCTGTAGCGAATACTTTAATGCCAGCTAAGTTTGCTAATATCATCGTAGTAGCCACTGTAGTAGCTCCATTTAGTTTTTTAGATATAATGAATGGCAAGTCTCTTCTACTAGCTTTAACGACGTCTGTGTTAGTTCCTAAGAACTCTATTTCTTCAGTTGAAAGACCAACTTTTAAAATTCCATCTAGTATAGCTATAGTAGCAGGAATAGCTCCATTTTCTCTTATTATTTTACTTACATTTTTCGCCATCTCTATATTTTTAGGATAAGGCATACCATGAGATATTATTGTAGACTCTAAAGCAACTACTGGTTGACCTTCAGATAAAGCTTTTTTAACCTCTGGGTGGATGTGTAAGTATTTTTCTAACATATTAAATCATCTCCTTTAATATTTTTTCAACACTATCAACAGACATACTTGGATTAATAGTATTTTTGTGTAGCAATGTAAGTATTGAAGCAGCTGTTGAAAATTTAGCTGTATCTTTTAAATTGAAGTTATTTAAGTAGCTATAAACTAAAGCGGATATAAATGCATCTCCAGCCCCTGTAGCATTTACTGCATCTACTTTAACCCCTGGTAGTAGTAATGATTCATTTTCATTAGCACAAAAAACACCATTTTGACCTAATGTTATGAATACATTTTTAACACCTGTAGATAAGAAATATTCAGCACATCTATTTAAATCATTTTCATTTTCTATTTGTATGCCTGATAATATTTCAGCTTCTAATTTATTTGGTTTTATGGTATTGAATTTTCCTATTATATCCTTTATTTTAAGACTTTTTTGTGTAGAAACTGTATCTACAAATATAGGTATATTTGTATAAGTTCTAGTTATGTAGTCTATAACTTCAAAAGATAAATTGGTATCTAAGACAATAGCAAGAGAATCTCTAATGGAATTGTGTTTAGATACTATATAATCAATATCTATTTTTTCTATAATATCCATATGTGATATGGCTAATTGCATATCATATTCACTGTTTAATATAGATAAATACATTGATGTATGATATGCATCTGATATGTAGCAGTCAGAAGTATCTATATTTAATTGTTTACATTCTGATAAAATTTTATTTCCGTATATATCATTTCCAACTGCAGATAAAAGCTTTGTATTCAAACCAAGCTTAGCTATGTTTTCACATATATTTCTACCAACGCCTCCTAATGATATGTCTACATTTCCAGGGTTAGAATCAAACATAGTAAGAGTATTATTAGGAGAACCTTGAATATCTATATTAGAACCTCCTATAATGGTAACAAAATTGCTTTTACTTATAATATAACCTTTTCCTTTTATATGCCCTTTTTTCATTAAATTTGTTATGTGTACTGCTACAGATGAGCGAGTAATATTAAGCATATCTGCTAAAGTTTGTTGAGAGACCATAGGATCCTCTATTAAAATATCTAAAATTTCTTTTTCTCTATCAGTCATTGATTATCACCATTAATAAATATTTGCTTATATAAATAAGCATTTGTTTAAATTAATGATAACATTTATATTTTACAATTACAATAACAAAAATTATATAATGTAAAAAATTAATTTAAAATTATCAATATGGAATAATTTGAGGAAGTTAGGAACAATATTTGTCGATACTCATAATATAAAATAAGAACACCAATTTTGTTAGGAGGACATCTATATTATGAAGATAGGAGACGCTGTAGCAAGAAAATCCTACGACAAAGATATTGTATTTAGAATAATAGGTTTTGAAATAGATGAAAATAATAAAAAGATAGCTATATTAAAAGGTATTGCATATAGAATTATTGCAGACTCTACTATAGATGATTTAGAAAAAATAAATTTTTCTGATATAACAGATGAACTAATAGATAGAAATGTAGAAAACATTTTATATAAAAGTATAAGAAAAACTAAAGAAAGAAATAAAAGATTAAATAGAGCAACCCAAAAATCTTCAAACTATCAAAAACAAGTACAAGGTCAAAATCAGGTTCAAAATTCATATGGTATGCCGGGAAAGGTGCTTCATATAGATGGAGATCCTGAGTATTTAAAAATTTGTCTAGATGTATATACTAAATTAGGAATACCGGCAGTTGGAAAGGCAATACCTGAAAGCTTGCAATATAAAGAAGTTAGATCATTATTAGAACAACACAATCCATCTATATTAGTAATAACAGGCCATGATGCTATAGTAAATAATAAAGGAAGTCTTAAAGATATAAAAAATTATAGAAATACAGGTAATTTTATAAAAACAGTTAGAGAAGCTAGAAAATATGATCCATCATTAGACAGTTTAGTTATATTTGCGGGAGCATGCCAATCAAACTATGAGGAAATAATAAAAGCAGGGGCAAATTTTGCAAGTTCACCAAGCCGAGTAATGATACATGCTCTAGATCCATTATTGGTAGTTGAAAAGATTGCTTGTTCTAGAATAGATAAAGTTGTTCCTTTAGAGGAAATACTAAGTCACACGGTTACAGGTATAAAAGGTGTTGGAGGAATAGAGACTAGAGGCAAGTTTAGATTAACTATGCCGGTGGCTATTTATAGTACCTATTAAACAATGAAAAATTAAGACTATAAATTATAAATTAAAAATAATAAAAAAAACAGTATTGACTTTTTACTCAAAAATATATAAAATATTTAGTTTAGGTTTGACAAAGAAAGTTAATTGTGGTAACATTACAATGCGAGAACATATAATGTTAAAGAAGGTGATGTAATGGCCACTGTTCAAACTTTAAATAAAATAAGACAGACTTTAGAGAAGCACCTCGGGAAAAAGATTGTATTAAAAGCCAATAAAGGAAGAAAGCAAATAGTTACGAAAAAAGGAGTACTAGAAAAAGTATATCCAAGTATATTTGTTGTTAAGTTAGATGATGAGGATAATGGATACTCTAGAGTATCATACAGTTACTCAGATTTATTGACTGATAATGTAACATTGAAAGTAATTAAAGAGACAAATAAATTAAATGTAAGTTAAAAAATTATACCTATTGAAAATAGGTGTAATTTTTTTTTTGTTTCCTAAATATAAATATAGTGTGATAGTTATATTTAATTTAGGAGGGTAACATATGAATCTAATAAAAGATATTTTACAAGTTGATAACAGGATAGACTTTGGTAGATTTCAAACTTTTATAGAGACAGAAGCTGTTGTATCTGATAAAAAGGAAGATGTTTATGAAATAATAAAAACAGAAGGGTACATAGCTGTAAAGAAACAAGAAGTTCTAGATGGCAAGATAATACTTAGAGGGAACTTTAATTACAATGTAATTTATTTAACAGAAGATAAAAACACTATATCAAATATAGAAGGCAGAATAGAAATAAATGAAGTGGTTGAAAAAGATAATATAGTTGCAGATATGGAAAATATGCTTTTCTATGATGTAGAACATATTGACTGCACAGTAGTAAATGAAAGAAAAATAAGAGTAGGAGCACTTTTAAACATAAGAGGTAGCTTATTTGAAAAAAATACTATAGATATAATAAAGGATGTTTCTCAAATAGAGAGTGTTCAAAAACATAGAAAAGAAGTTCAATATGAAGATATAGTAGGGATAGAAAAATCAGAAAGTGTTATAAGAGATACTATAAATATGAGTATAGAAGATTTAGCTAGTATAGTTTCAATTGGACCAAAAATAAAATTAAAAGAGACTAGAGTATCAGATAATAAGGTTATAGTTGGTGGAGTTTTAGATTTAAATCCAGTAGCATATACGTATGAAGGAGAGCTAGTAGAATTAGATAGAGTAGGATTAGATTTTACTCAATTTATAGAAGTTCCAGGTGTATGTGAAGGTATGAAAGAAGAAGCTATGGTTGAGATAGTTGACTTAAATTATGTATTTAAGAGAAATGAAGAGACGAATACTGGAGCTTTAGAAGTTGATTGTACAGCAAGAGCAAAAGTTAAAGTATCAGAAGATGTTACAAGAGAAGTTCTTCAAGATGCATACTCACCTGATAGAAACCTTAAGTTTGAAAGTAGAAATGTTGAACTTAATAAAGTTATAAATAGTGGAAGTGAATTTTTTAATATAAGAGATACTATAAAAAATAATAGTGATGATATACAAATAAAAGAAATAGTTAGTGTTGATTCTAATATAATAGTTGAAAGTGCATTCTTTGAAGGGGACAGAAATATAGTAGAAGGAATAGTTTCAGTAGATATTTTATATACTCCAGTAGAAGGATTGAGACCTGTATATAGATTAACGGAAGAAATTCCATTTACTCATGATATAGAAATAGATAATATAAGAGAAAGTACTAATGCATTTAATAATGTAACTATAGATAGAGTAGAGTTTGATTTAAATAGGGATCAAATAGATGTGACTGTTAAAGTAAGAAGATACTGTGAAGTATTAGATAAGAAGAAAGATAGCTTTATAGTTAAAGGTGAAGATCAAGGACCAATAGATTTATCTCAAAGACCTAGCATAACTTTATATATAGCTAGAGAAGGTGATAAATTATGGAATATAGCTAAAAAATATAATACAACTATAGATGATATAGCAGAGATAAATGAAATAAAAGCAGATGAGCAGCTAGCTACGGGACAATGTTTAATAATAGAGAAAAAAGCTAAAGTAGAAGCTTAAATTTTATATAAAATAAGATAATAGGGAATTATACTCCCTATTATTTTATTTTTTGTAGTATAATGTATACTATAAATATTTATGGCCGTTTGAGTACAATGAGGAGGAGAGTATGAACTCTATAGATTTAAAGAGCAGAGCTAAGATAAACCTATCAATAGATGTACTTGGGAAAAGGGATGATGGGTATCATATAGTGGAAATGATAATGCAAACGATAGACCTATATGATAATTTAAAAATAACTGAAATAGAAGAAGAGTTAATCAATATAAAAAGTGATAGTGTAGATATACCTTTAAATGAAGATAATATTGTTTATAAAGCTGCAAAGATTTTAAAGGATAAATTTAATATAAAAAAAGGTGTTGAAATTTCTATACAAAAAAATATACCTGTGGCAGCAGGAATGGCTGGTGGAAGCTCAAATGCAGCAGCTGTTTTAGTGGGATTAAACAGGATATGGCAACTAAATTTAAGTGAAAAAGAACTTGAAGAAATAGGATTGAAATTGGGTGCAGATGTTCCTTTTTGTATAGAAGGTGGAAGTGCATTGGCAAAAGGTATAGGGGAAGAATTAACAAATATAGATGGTTTGAGTGAAGATATAAATATATTAATTTGTAAACCAGATATTTTTGTATCTACAAAAGAAGTATATCAAGCTTTAGATATTAAAGAATTAAAAAAGAGACCAAATAATAAAAAACTTATAGATGCTTTAAAGAATAAAGATTTGGAATTTATCTCTCAAAACATGGTTAATGTTTTAGAAGAAGTTACAACCTTAAAACATAAAGAAATTAAACAAATAGAAGATATTATGATAAAAAACAAAGCATTAGGATCTATGATGAGTGGAAGTGGACCTACAGTTTTTGGTTTATTTGATAATAAAGAATATGCAATAAAGGCTAAAGAGGAGTTACTATTAAATTACAATCAAGTATATCTAGTTAATAGTAGCAATAAAGGAGTTGAAATTGATGGATAGTTTAACAAAGTTGAATTTAGATAACTACAAGCCTTTAAGAGATGTAGTTTTTGAAAATTTAAGGGAAGCTATTTTAGAAGGTAATTTAAAACCAGGGCAAAGACTTATGGAAGTTCAATTAGCAGAACAATTAGGGGTTAGTAGAACACCTATAAGAGAGGCTATAAGAAAATTAGAGTTAGAAGGTTTAGTAGTTATGTTGCCGAGGAAAGGTGCATATGTAGCAAATATGTCTCTAAAGGATATTATCGATGTTTTAGAGATAAGATCAAGTTTAGAAGGTTTAGCTGCATACTTAGCCGCAGAAAGAATACATGAAGAAGATGCTAAAAAGCTACAGAGAATAGCAGAAGATTTTAAACAAAGTATAGAAAGAAAAGATGATATTGATACTTTATTAAAAAAAGACGTTGAGTTTCATGAATGTATATTTAATGCGACTAAAAATAAAAAATTAAGTCAAATTATAAACTCTCTTTGGGAACAAGTTCATAGATTTAGAGCAACTTATATATCTGATTTTGATACATCATATAATCTTGTAGAAGAGCATGATAATATATTAAAAGCTATAATATCTGGAAATAATGAAGATGCAAAGAAATATGCTATAGAGCATATAGAAAAAGCAGAGCAATTTATAATAGAAAAAGCAATGCACAATAAGCATTTATAAATAAAAAAGAGACTGTTAAAATTTTTTAACAGTCTCTTTTTTATTTATATGATTTTATTAAGAATAAAATTATAATTTTTGGAAATAATCAAGATATTAAAATATATTAGGGGGAATATATTATGAATAAAATAAAGTTGAGAATAGCAACATTAACTTTGCTATTAGTATCGATACTTACTATAACTACGATACATATATACGGGGAAGTATCTAAAGTAGAAAAAGTTTCTAGTAATTATAAAGATAAATTAATAAGATTTCATGTTTTAGCAAATAGTGATAGTAAAGAAGATCAAGAATTAAAATTAAAAGTTAGAGATGAAGTTATAAAATATCTTCAACCATTATTAAAAAATTCTAAAAGTATTGAGGAAAGTGAAGAAATAATATTAAAAGAAAATGAAAATATAACAAATATATCTAAAAATATTATTGAGGAAAATGGGTATAATTATGAAGTAAAGGTTAATCTTGAATACAGTAATTTTCCTGCTAAACAATATTCAAATATAGTGTTACCTGCTGGTGAGTATAAATCAATAAGAATTATAATTGGTGATGGAGAAGGTCAAAATTGGTGGTGTGTAATGTTTCCGCCACTATGTTTTGTAGATGAAAATAATGGAGTTATAGATAAAGAAACAGATGAAAAATTAAAAGATATATTAACAGAAGAAGAATATGATTTAATATCAGGTGAGAACTCAGAGAAAGCTTCAAACAGAAAAATGAAGTTTAAATTATTAGAAATTTTAGAGTCTATAAAAGATGAATTAAAGTAAGTAATTAAAGGAGTGGAATATAAAATTATGAAGTATCACACCAAACTTTTTTTATCAATATTTACTATAGTATTATTTTTCAGTATCAATCAAAATACTATATTTGCAGGTAATGATATACAATTGAGTGAATTAGGTTATATTGAAAAATCTAATAGTGATAATAAAGAAGAGGAAAGAGAAGCTAAAGAAGTGATAAGCATTACGAATGATGAATTGTATTTATTATCCAAATTAGTATCAAGTGAGGCTAGAGGAGAAAGCTATGAAGGACAAGTTGCTGTAGCAGCTGTTGTAATAAATAGGGTTTTAGATCCTAGGTTTCCAACTGATATAAAAGAGGTTATATACCAAAAAAATGCCTTTTCAGTAGTTAACAATGGAGAAATATATAAAGAACCTACAGATAGTGCTTATAAAGCAGCTAGAGAGGCCTTATATGGAAGTGACCCTACTAGTGGTGCAATATATTTTTGGAATCCGGATATATCCACTTGTAGTTGGATAAAAACTCTAGATCCATATAAAAGAATAGGAAACCATGTATTTGCAAAATAATCAAATATTAAAAATAAAGGAGTTGTTACTCCTTTATTTTTTTTGTCAAATGCACTATAATAATCACTTAGATAATAAAAACGCATATAATTATAAAAAATAGAATTGCGATAGAAGGGTGAACAAGATGGAAAAATTAAGTGTAGCATTAATTTTCGGTGGAAAATCTGGAGAACATGATGTTTCTAGAATTTCAGCTTCATCTATATTTAAGCATATAAACAAAGAAAAATATAATATCCATACAATTGGAATAACAAAAGAAGGTAAATGGCTTTACTATAAAGGGTCAGAAGAAAATATAGCTAATGGTAAGTGGGAACAATTAGCTGATAATGATGTTAAAATAAATTTACTACCTAATGGAAATTCTAAAGTAGGATTAGAATTTAAAGATGGTAGTTTCAAAAAAATAGATGTTTTATTCCCTGTATTGCATGGACCATATGGAGAAGATGGAAAGATACAAGGGTTATTTGAAATTAGTAGCATACCATATGTTGGATGTGGAGTTTTAGCATCTAGCGTAGGGATGGATAAGCTTGTATGTAAAAAAATATTTTCACAAATAGGATTGCCACAGGTAAAATATACCTACACAGATAAATGGAGTTTTAAGTTGAATGAATCAAAAGAACTAGATAAAATAGAATGTGAATTAAAATATCCTATATTTGTTAAACCTGCTAATATGGGTTCGAGTGTAGGAATATCTAAAGTGTTCAATAGAGACGAACTATTAAATGGAATAAAAGAAGCTTTGAAATATGACAGAAGAATAGTTTTAGAACAAGGCATAAATGCTAGGGAAATAGAAGTAGCCGTTCTAGGAAATGATGATGTAAAAGCATCTATAGCTGGAGAAATAATACCAGCAAAAGATTTCTATGACTATGAAGATAAATATATAAATGGAGTTTCTAAATTAGAAATACCTGCTAAGTTAAATGAAAATGAAATGGAAGAAATAAGACAAATGGCTGTAGATGCATTTAAAGCTATAGATGGAAGAGGGCTTTCTAGAGTAGATTTCTTTATAAACAATAAAACAAGTGAAATATATATAAATGAAATAAATACTTTACCAGGCTTTACAAATATAAGTATGTATCCAAAACTTTGGGATGCTACAGGAATACAATATACTGGCCTTATAGACAATTTAATACAATTAGCTATTGAAGGTAGACAGTAAAGAAGGTGTATATTATATGAATAACAATCCAATTGGAGTTTTTGATTCTGGATTAGGTGGATTAACTGTTTTAAAAGAAATAACAAGTATATTACCAAATGAAAACATAGTGTACTTTGGAGATACAGCAAGGGTACCTTATGGATCGAGATCAAAAGAAACCGTAATAAAGTATACTTTTCAAGCTATAAATTTCTTAATATCTAAAAATGTTAAAGCAATAGTTATAGCTTGCAATACAGCAACAGCAAGAACATTAGCGCTAGCTCAAGAAAAATATGATATTCCTATAATAGGTGTGATTGAAGCTGGAGCAAGAACTGCAGCATATACAACTAAAAACAAATTAGTTGGAGTAATAGGGACAGAAGGAACTATTAATTCAAAAGCTTATGAAACAGAGATAAAAAAAATAGATAATGAAATTAAAATAATAGGCAAAGCATGTCCATTATTTGTACCGATAGTAGAAGAAGGTTGGGCAAATACTGAGATAGCAAAATTGACAGCTCAAAAATATTTAGAAGAACTTCAAACTTTAAATATAGATTCATTAGTTTTAGGATGCACGCATTATCCTCTTTTGAAGAAAACTATAAATGAGGTTGTTGAAGGTAAAATAAAACTAGTAAACCCAGCAAGAGAAACAGCTAAAGACTTAAAAGATGTTTTAACTAAGAATGATCTACTAAACAAAAATTCCGTAGATAAATCTTATTATAAATACTACGTATCTGATATACCAGAAAGATTTGCAACGATAGGAAAAGAATTTTTAAATAGAGAGATAGAAGATATAGATCAGGTTGAAATACAAAAATATTAACAAAAATATAAACTTTAGGAGACATATTACCTAAAGTTTATATTATTATGGAGGTTAAAATGATAGACGTTAGTATATATATGAATACAAAACAATATGATAAGTTTGGAAATGAGGACTGTATAGAAGTTAGCTCTTTTGGAAGTATGTATGAAAAAAACGAAGAAACGTATATAGTCTATAAAGAAGAATTAGAACAAAATTCAGCACATGTTACGACTACTATAAAAATATCGACTGATGGAATTTTTATAAAAAGATTTGGAGCTATTAACTCAACTATGAAATTTATATTAGGAAAAGAGACCTTTACTAACTATAAAACACCTCAAGGTATATTTAATATAAAGACAAATACTAATAAATTGAATATATTTAAAACCGACGAAATGATAAATATAGACATAGATTATGATATGGAAATTGTAGGATTGTTTGAGGGAGTAAATAAAATACACATAGAGATTAAAAAAAATGACTAAAAAAAAGCTGACTAAAATTAAAACATCATTAGTCAGCTTTTTAGTTAATAAAAAGATTTATTCCACCAATTCATAGGAGTTTGATTTTTATTTATAGATTTGCATTCATATCCATTGCTTTGTAAGTGTGTTAGAATATTAGGTAGTGCTTTTACTGTAACTTGTTTATCGTGAAACAATATAACAGAGCTTTTAGATAAACTTAAGTTGCTTAATGTATTAGAGATTATTGAATTGACATTTGTATTTTTACATGTGTCTGTGCTATCTATATTCCAATCCCATACTTTATAACCATAATTTACTAAACTGTTATATTGAGTTTCTGTCAAGTGGGGTTTACTACCGTAAGGAACTCTAACTAATTTTATATCGCATCCTATTAATTCCTTAAGGGTATGATTTGTATTATTAATTTCTGATAAAGCAGATGAATTGCTAGCATAAAAGACAGTTTTTTCATGGCTTTGTCCATGCAATCCTATAGAGTGACCTTCGTTGAAAATTCGCATCACTATTTCGGGATATGCATTAATTCTATCCTCTAGTAAAAAAAATGTTGCTTTCATATTATATTTTTTCAATAAATCTAATATTTCAGTGGTGTTTTTATTTGGACCATCATCAAATGTAAGGTAAATTGTTTTGCCTGTAAATTCAGGATTTTGTAAACAATAAGCGATGGTTGTCGTAAAAGAAATAAATATAGACAATATAACTATGGTTGATATAAATTTTTTCATGATAGATGCTCCTTGTTTATAAATTATATTTTATATTGTTATTGTATGATATTATTTAAAATATATTAGGGTCATAATAATTTTATATAAGGTAAATTAAATGTATATAAAAAAACTACCCCTGAATTAATTTATTTGGTATTATATTACTTAACAAGGTTTTAAAATAAAATAATTTATACAAGGATTTGAGAAGTTTTTATAGAAAGTATACTTGAGTTAAAAAACTAAGTATAAGAGGTATGATTTATGATAGTAGATAGAGTACGAAGTACTATAGATAAATATAATTTGTTACAAAAAGGTGATAAGATTGTATTGGGTCTTTCTGGAGGACCAGATTCAGTGTCTTTGTTACACGTGTTAAAACAACTCGAGAGTGAGTACGATATATCTATATATGCAGCTCACTTAAATCATCAAATAAGAGGTATTGAAGCCCAAAAGGATGTAATGTACATATCTAGATTATGTGATAGTTTAGGTGTTAAGCTTTTCGTGAAATCAATAAATGTTCCTGCATATTGCAAGGAAAATGGTTTATCAATTGAAGAGGGAGCAAGAAAGTTAAGATATGAAATGTTTTATGAAATAAAACAAAAAACGAAATCTAATAAAATTGCTATTGGTCATAATTTAAATGATCAAGCAGAAACTATTCTTATGCGAATGATGAGAGGTACAGGTCTTCAAGGTCTAAGAGGCATAGAATATAAAAGAGATGATACGATAATAAGACCTATTCTTGATATTGAAAGAAGTAGTATAGAAAAATATTGTGATGAACATGAGTTAAATCCAAGAATAGATAGTACAAATTTAGAGAATATATATACTAGAAATAAAATAAGACTAGAATTAATTCCATACATGCAAGAAAATTTTAATAATAATGTTGTTGAATCTATATGCAGAATGGGTAATAATTTAAAATTAGATAGTGAATATATTGAACAAGAGGGTATTAATAAGTTTAATGAGGTTGCCAAGTTAAACAATAACGAGGAAGTTGAAATTTCATTAGATAAGTATATCGATTTACACAAAGCAATAAAAAGTAGAATAATTAGAAATTCTATTAAGTATATTTTAGGAGATACTAATTTCGTAGATCAAAAACATATAGAAGATATAATAGAATTAGAAGAAGATACCAAAATAAATAAGAAAATAGTTTTACCAAGAGGTCTATTTGTTTATAGAAACAAAAACAATATATTACTTACAAATAAAGAAATAACTTATGAAGAAATAGAATTTTGCTATAAAGTACCTAAGGAAGGTGTAATTAAAATAAAAGAATTAGGTGTATTTGTAGAAACTAAAGTAATAAGTATTGATAGGTTTAATAGTATGAAAGTCGATAAAGCCTCTAAAGGGTTTGATTTAGATAAATTTAAAGGAGGGATATTTGTAAGAAATAGAAAATCTGGGGATAAAATTAAACTTGCAGCAGGAAGCAAGAAGTTAAAAAGTTTATTCATAGATTTAAAAATACCAAGGGAAAATAGAAGTAGAATTCCTGTAGTGGTAGATGATAATGAAGTAGTTTGTGTTGGAGATTATAAAATTAGTGAAAATTATAAAATTGATGCAAATACAAAAGAAGTCTTAAAGATTACCTTTAAGAAACTATAAATTAAAACAACTTACGAAAGGAGGGCTTCTTTTGAATAAAATTTTAAAGGGAGCAGGTTTCTATCTACTTATATTTATAATTATCGTGGGTATAGTGCAGTTCTCAGGTAGTCCTACAGAAAAAGTAGAAGAAATGAAGTTTTCAAGCGTCTATAGAGAACTGATGAAAGAAAACATATCTAGCATAAAGATTGTAGAAGACACAGTTCTAGAAGGAACGATAAAGAGTACTAACAAAAAGTTTAAAACATACATACCAGAAGAAATTCAATCACAGCAGCTTTCAAATGAATTGTTAAAGCAAGCAAATGAAGGTAAATTACAGCTAACTGGAGCACCAAAGCCAACAACTCCTTGGTTCTTTGATATTTTACCATCGCTATTTATGCTGTTCTTTGTACTGATATTATGGTTTGTATTTATGAATCAGTCTCAAGGTGGAGGCGGAAAAGTTATGAACTTCGGTAAATCAAAAGCTAAAGTTCATAAGGATGATGAAAAAACAAGAGTTACATTTAAGGATGTAGCAGGGCTTAATGAAGAAAAAGAGGACTTACAAGAAGTTGTTGATTTCTTGAAAAATCCGAAAAAGTATATTGATTTAGGGGCAAGAATACCTAAAGGTATATTAATGGTTGGGCCTCCAGGAACAGGTAAAACATATTTATCAAGAGCAGTTGCAGGAGAGGCAGGAGTACCTTTCTTTAGCATAAGTGGTTCAGATTTCGTTGAAATGTTCGTTGGGGTTGGAGCTTCAAGAGTTAGATCATTATTTGAGGATGCTAAGAAAAATGCTCCAGCTATAATATTTATCGATGAGATAGATGCAGTTGGTAGAAAAAGAGGAGCAGGTCTTGGTGGAGGACATGATGAAAGAGAACAAACTCTTAACCAATTATTAGTGGAGATGGATGGTTTTGGTGTTAACCAAGGAATAATAATAATGGCAGCAACAAATAGACCAGATATACTAGACCCTGCACTTTTAAGACCAGGTAGATTTGATAGACAGGTAGTAGTAGGTGCACCAGATGTTAAGGGTAGAGAAGCTATATTCAAAGTTCATTCTAAGAATAAGCCTTTAGCAGATGATGTTAAAGTAGATGTTTTAGCAAGAAGAACTCCTGGATTTACTCCAGCAGATATAGAAAACTTAATGAATGAAGCTGCTATACTTACAGCTAGAAAAAGAGAAAAGAAAATACAAATGGATACTATAGAAGAAGCTATAACTAAAGTAATAGCAGGTGTTGCTAAAAAATCTAGAGTTATAAGTGAACCTGAAAGAAAGCTTACAGCATACCATGAGGCAGGTCATGCAGTTTGTGCTCATGTTCTTGAACATGTAAGTCCAGTTCATCAGGTAACAATAGTTCCAAGAGGTAGAGCTGGAGGATTTACAATGCAACTTCCAGTAGAAGATAAATTCTATGCTACTAAGAATGAAATGAAAGAAAATATAGTTGTTTTACTTGGTGGTAGAGTTGCAGAAGAGTTAACTTTAGATGATATATCTACAGGAGCTTCAAATGACTTAGAAAGAGTTTCAGCTACAGCTAGACAGATGGTTACTAAGTATGGAATGAGTACTAAACTTGGACCTATGACTTTCGGAGATGGCGAAGAAGAAGTATTCTTAGGAAATAGCATAGGAAGCAAGAGAAACTATTCTGAAGAAGTAGCATCTGAAATTGATACTGAGATAAAACATATAGTAGATGCATCTTATAGAAGAACTAAGAAGCTTTTAGAAGACAATATGGATAGATTAGAATATGTAGCTCAAGCTTTATTAGTACATGAAACTTTAGATGCTGATCAATTTATGAAAGCATTCAATAAAGAATTAACTTTAGAACCTATAATTGAAACTGCAACTACTCAAGAAGTTACAGAGCAAGATGAAGTTGTAGATGTTGAAGTTAATGAAAATAAAACTGAATTACCTAAAGAGGTAAATAACGATAAAGATCAAAATGATGATCAAATAAATGAGTAATAAAAATCAAAGGCTAGGGTAACCCCTAGCCTTTCCTTTAATTATTATTAAGATAGAGGTGTTGTTGTTGAGAGAAAAAGTTATTAATATGTTATTAGATAATGGTTTGGAGTTTATATCGGGGGAAGCGATGTCTAAACGATTAGGTATATCTAGAACCGCAGTATGGAAACATATAAATGTATTAAAAGAACAAGGTTATCATATTGAATCTGTAAATAGAAAAGGATATAGGTTGAAAGAATCTCCTAATGATGTTCTTAGCAAAGAAAACATACTTCATGAATTGAAAGTAGATTTTATAGGTAGCGATATAATACATTTTGATACTATAGATTCTACAAATAATTATGCAAAATCTATAGCTAATGATAAGGTAGATGGAACTATTGTTATAAGTGAAGAGCAACTAGGGGGAAGAGGAAGATTAGGAAAAAAATGGCATTCAAAAAAATATGATGGAATATGGATGAGTATTATATTAAAGCCAAATATATCTCCAATGGATGCACCTTTTATAACACTTATTGCAGGTGCTAGTATAGTGAAAGCTTTAAATAAATTAGGTATAGAATCGAGTATAAAATGGCCTAATGATATTATTATAAATGGTAAAAAAGTATGTGGTATATTAACTGAATTATCAGCGGAAATTGAAAGAGTGAATTATATAGTATTAGGAATTGGAATAAATGTAAAAACATTAGAATTTCCAGAAGATATAGTTAATATTGCAACCTCAATTCACAAAGAAGGATATGATATTTCTAGGGTAAGCATAATTAGAAATATTATATTTGAGTTTGAAAATATTTATATGGAGTATATAAAAAACAATGATAAAAATAAAACTTTAGATATCTGTAGAAAATATTCAGCAATTGTAGGAAAAGATATTTATACTATAACAAACAATGAAAAAGCAAAAGTTAAATGTATCGATATAAATAAACATGGCAATTTAGTTGTAGAAGACAAAGATGGAAATATAAAAGAAATAATGTCTGGAGAGGTTTCTATAAGGGGTGAACATGGATATGTTTAGAAATATTTTAGATGTAAAAGGCATTAAAGTAGGACAAGTTGAAAATGAAGATGGCTTGACTGGATGTACAGTTGTCATATGCGAAGATGGAGCTGTATGTGGGGTAGATGTTAGAGGATCAGCTCCTGGTACAAGAGAAACTGATTTGTTAGATCCTATTAATATGATTCAGAAGGTACATGCAGTAGTTTTATCTGGAGGATCAGCCTTTGGATTAGAGTCCACTTGTGGTGTAAGCAGATATCTAGAGGAAAAAAATATTGGATTTGATGTAGGAGTAGCTAAAGTGCCTATAGTAGCTGGAGCTGTTTTATTTGATTTAGGTGTCGGGGATTCAAAATGTAGACCTGATATAGAAATGGGATATAAAGCTTGTCAGAAGGCTAATAGTACAGAACTAAAGCAAGGTAATTTTGGAGCAGGGTGTGGAGCTACTGTTGGTAAAATAAAAGGTAGCAATTACTGTACTAAGGGAGGTATAGGAAGCTATTCTATTAAGTTGGAGAATGGATTAGTTGTAGCTGCTCTAGTGGCTGTAAATGCTTTTGGAGATGTATATGAAGATGGAAAAGTTATAGCTGGAGTTTTAAATGATGATAAAGATGGTTTTTTAAACACATATGAACTTATGAAACAAGGTGTAAATAAGGGTGGATTTAATATTGATAATACGACCATTGGAATAGTTGCTACTAATGCTAATCTAACTAAAGCTCAGTGTAAAAAAATATCTCAAATGTCTCACAATGGGTATGCAAAGGCTATTTTCCCTATTCATACTCCTCATGATGGGGATACAATATTTACAATAGCTACGGGGGAAATAGAAGCTGATATAACGCTATTAGGCTCTTTAGCTACTGAGGTAGTTGAAAAGAGTATAATAAATGGTATTAAAAATGCAAAATCAATTAACAACATACCTTCATTCAATGAAATTATTTTAAAATAAGAATTATTGACAATGTTATTTCCTATTGATAAAATTGTTTTTGTTGCAGCTGGCATCCTTAAAACTTAGGAGCCTGACTGATTATGATATAGATAAATAACAAATTTTAATTTTAATTAAAAGTCCGGCATCTTTTAAGAGCTGGAACGGAGGTGTATTTTTATAATGAAAACACAAGTAGGAGTATCGAAAAAAATTAATGTTAGACAGATGGCTATAATAGGAATGCTTTCAGCTATATCTATAATGTTGTCTATGACACCATTGGGATTTATACCTATTGGACCTGTTAACGCAACTATAATGCACATACCAGTTATAATTGGTTCTATAATTGAAGGGCCTATTGTAGGTGGAATAATAGGATTGATTTTTGGGTTAACTAGTTTTATGAGAGCTATAACAATGCCAAGCCCAACTAACTTTATGTTTATGAATCCTATAGTATCAATACTGCCAAGAGTTTTGATGGGTATTGCTACGTATTATATTTATAAAGGAGTATTTAAGGTAACTAAAAATCTTTCTATTGCATCGATGTGCTCCGGATTTTTAGGCTCTATTATAAATACATTTGGAGTTTTAGGTATGGTATATATACTATATGCACAAAGATATGTAGAAGCTATAGGCGGAGATACATCTACAGCTGGAGCTGTAATATTAGGAATTGCTGCTACTAATGGTATACCTGAAGCTATTATTGGAGCTTTAGTTGTATCTGGAGTTGTAATTATACTAAAGAAAAGCAAAAAATAGAAAGAAGGTTAGAGTAGATGCTTTTAGTATTTGACGTTGGAAATACCAACATGGTATTAGGTATATATGAGGGAAAAGAACTTAAAAAGTATTGGAGAATTAGTACTGATAAAGCGAAGACATCGGATGAGTATGGAATGTTGATAAATAGTTTATTTCAATATGATGATGTAGACATAAAATCAATAAAAGATATAATAATATCATCAGTTGTACCTAATGTTATGCATTCTCTTGAAAATTTTTGTATAAAATATTTTAATAAGCAACCATTAGTAGTTGGGCCTGGAATAAAAACAGGATTAAATATTAAGTACGATAACCCTAAACAAGTGGGAGCTGACAGAATAGTAAATGCTGTTGCAGCGATAGAGAAGTATAAAGCACCTATGATAATAATAGATTTTGGAACAGCTACAACGTTTTGTGCTATATCAGCAAAAGGAGAATATTTAGGAGGAACAATAGCTCCTGGAATAAAAATATCAAGTGAAGCTTTATTCCAAAGAGCATCGAAACTTCCTAGAGTTGAACTTTTAAAGCCTGGAATGACTATTTGTAAAAATACAGTTTCAGCTATGCAATCAGGTATAATATACGGATATGTAGGATTGGTAGACAAAATTGTAAAGATGATGAAAGATGAACTAGGTAGTGAACAAGTAAAGGTAGTTGCTACAGGTGGATTATCATCATTAATAGCATCTGAAACTGATAGTATAGATTGTGTAGATAAATTTTTAACTTTAGAAGGATTAAGAATTATCTATAATAAAAACAAAGAATAGTAACAAGGAATTGGATTTTAAATCCAGTTCCTTTTTTATGATAAGATACCGTAGAAAAATGGGTATATATATAATGAACAACATTTGAAGAGGAGACTATATATGAAGATTGGAAATGTTATATTAGATAATAAGGTATTTTTATCTCCTATGGCAGGAGTAACGGATTTACCTTTTAGATTAATATGTAAAGAACAAGATTGCGGAATGCTATATACGGAAATGATTAATGCAAAGGCCCTTTGTTATGATGATCAAAATACTAAGAAAATGTTAAAGATAGAGGAAGAGGAGCACCCTGTTGCTGTACAAATATTTGGATCAGATCCGGCATTTATGGGAGGTGCGGCAGAAATTTTAAATGAATATCCTAATGAGATTTTGGACATAAATATGGGATGTCCGGCTCCGAAGGTTATAAAAAACGGAGATGGATCTGCACTTATGAAAAATCCTAAGTTAGCAGAAGCGGTATTAAAGGCTGTTGTAGAAAAATCTAAAAAACCTGTTACATTAAAAATAAGAAAAGGCTGGGATGACAATAGTATTAATGCAGTTGAGATTGCAAAGATAGCAGAAGCATCAGGTATAAGTGCATTGGCTATACATGGAAGAACAAGGGAACAATATTACTCAGGTAAGGCTGATTGGGATATAATAGCAAAGATAAAAGAAAATATAAACATACCTGTTATAGGTAATGGAGATGTATTTGAAGTAGAAGATGCTATAAATATGATAAATAAAACTAATTGTGATGCTATAATGATAGGGAGAGGTGCTCAAGGTAACCCATGGATATTTAAAAGAATAAATCACTATATGCAAACTGGTGAAATTTTACCAGGGCCTACGAGTGATGAAAAAATAAATACAGCTTTAAAACATTTAAAGTTAGCAGTAGAAGAACATGGGGAATATATAGCTGTGAGAGAAATGAGAAAACATATTGCGTGGTACTTAAAAGGTCTTAGAGGGTCAGCTAGATTAAGAGATGAAATTAATAAAATAGAAAGTTGCGAAGAAGTTGTAAACAAGCTAAGTTACTACTTAGGCCACTCCTTGACATAAGGGTGATAGTAATTTATAATATAGCGCATAAATGATTAAGATATAAAATAAATTTTATTTAATGTTAAATAAAAATCAAAGAGAAGGAGTTGTAGGGGTTATGGAAGATAATAAAGAAATATTACTAACTCAAGAAGGACACAAGAAATTAGAAGATGAGGTAGAATTTTTAAAGTCAGTTAGAAGAAGAGAAGTTGCTGAAAGAATAAAAGTAGCTATATCTTTTGGAGATATATCAGAAAATGCTGAATATGATGAAGCTAAGAATGAACAAGCTCAAATGGAAGAAAGAATAATAAAGCTTGAAAACATGCTAAGAAAAGCAGTTATAATAGATGAATCTAAGATAGACTCAAACATAGTTACTATAGGATCAATAGTAAAAGTTAATGATATTGAATTTGGAGAGCAAGTAGAATATACAATCGTTGGTTCTGCTGAAGCTGATCCATATGAAGGAAAAATATCAAACGAATCACCTGTAGGAAAAGCTCTTTTAGGTAGAGCTAAAGGAGAAGTAGTAGACGTTCAAGTTCCTGATGGAGTTGCTAAGTTCGAGATATTAGAAATAAGAAGATAATCTGGAGGTAGACAAATGAATAATGATCAACAAAATGTTAATGATCAAGCTAAAGAAGAGCTTACTGAAGTACTTAAAGTAAGAAGAGATAAGTTAGCTAAATTACAAGAAATGGGTAGAGATCCATTCCACGTAAGTAGATATGACAGAACTAATTACTCTGCAGATATAAAAAATAACTTTGAAGCTTTCGAAGGAAAAGTTGTAAAGTTAGCTGGTCGTATAATGAGCAAAAGAATCCAAGGGAAAGCTGGATTTATAGATATACAAGATCAAGAAGGAAGAATACAGTGTTATGTAAGATTAGATAGAATAGGAGAAGAAGAATATGCTATCTTCTCTACATATGATATAGGTGACATAATAGGTATTGAAGGTGAAGTATTCAAGACTAAGAAAGAAGAGATATCTATAAAAGCTAATGATGTAAAATTATTAACAAAATCTCTACAAGTACTTCCAGAAAAATACCATGGATTAAAAGACCAAGATTTAAGATATAGACAAAGATATGTTGATTTAATAGTTAATCCAGAAGTTAAGGATGCTTTTGTTACAAGAACTAAGGCTATGAAGGCTTTAAGATCTTACTTAGATGAAAGAGGATTCTTAGAAGTTGAAACTCCTATATTAAACACTATAGCTGGTGGAGCTAATGCTAGACCATTCATAACTCACCATAATACTTTAGATATACCTATGTACTTAAGAATAGCTAATGAGCTATACTTAAAAAGACTTATAGTAGGTGGATTTGATAAAGTATATGAAATGGGTAGAATGTTTAGAAATGAAGGTATGTCTATAAAGCATAACCCAGAGTATACTGCTATAGAATTATACCAAGCATATGCAGATTACACTGATATGATGGAAATAGCAGAAAATGTTATAGCTTATATGGCAGAGGCTGCTACTGGAAGTATGAAAGTAGACTACCAAGGAACTGAAATAGACTTTACTCCTCCATGGAGAAGAATGACTATGGAAGATTGTGTTAAAGAGTACACTGGAGTAGACTTCTCTACTATAAACACTGATGAAGAAGCTTTAGCTGTAGCTAAAGAAAAAGGTATAGAAATAACTCCTGGAATGAGAAGAGGAGAAGTTATAAATACTTTATTTGAAGAGTTTGGTGAAGATAAATTAATACAACCTACATTCATAACTCATCATCCAGTTGAAGTATCTCCATTAGCTAAAAGAAATGTAGAAGACCCAAGAAGAACTGACAGATTTGAAGCTTTTGCAAATAAGTGGGAATTAGCTAATGCATTCTCAGAACTTAATGACCCTATAGATCAAAAAGGAAGATTTATGGATCAATTAAGAAAGAAAGAACTAGGAGATGACGAAGCTTGTGATATGGATGAAGACTTCGTAAATGCTCTAGAGGTAGGTTTACCACCAACAGGTGGATTAGGAATAGGAATAGATAGAGTTATGATGTTATTAACGAACTCTCCATCTATAAGAGACGTTATATTATTCCCAACAATGAAACCAATTAAAGAAACTTCTACTGATGAAATAGAAGAATAAATAGATTAAAACCTTTCTAATTAATTATTAGAAAGGTTTTTTTATGTTTAATTCAACAGTAAAAATATAATAATACTATAAAATTGTGTAAGCAAAAAATAGATGCTGGAGTTATCTGATAAATAAAAGAAGAAAATAAGGTTGTGTGAGGAAAGATAAAGGAAGGAAGTTAGAATAAAATATTAGAACTCTATATCAATAAATAAAAATTATGGAGGTTTTAATTATGAAAAATTTAATTAACTGGATGTGTTTGATTTCTATAATGACATTAGTTTTACAAGTTATGATACATATAAGTAGTGAAGTTATAAGTGATTTGAATAAAACTAATAAGAAAAGAAAGAGAACGGTTAGAACTAGCAAATATGTTGGAAAAACTAGGGTTTCAGGTGAGATTGATTACTATACAGAAAAAATTGCAAAATAAATTTAAAAAAAATTAAAAAAAGTATTGACCATATTAAATTGAGATGATATAGTATTACTTGTCCTTAAGAAAAGGGCGAAACACAAATGACAA
>JAVXJA010000009.1:0-71585 GCA_036648085.1 Terrisporobacter sp. | reverse complement strand
TTCTATCTCCAAATCCTGGAGCTTTAACAGCAACAACTTCAAATGTTCCTCTTAATTTATTAACTACCAATGTAGATAAAGCTTCACCTTCTACATCTTCAGCTATTATTAATAATTTTTTACCTTGTTGAACTATCTGCTCAAGTACAGGTAATATATCTTGTATGTTAGTTATTTTTCTATCTGTTATTAATATATAAGGATCATTTAAAACAGCTTCCATTTTATCAACATCAGTTACCATATAAGCTGATACAAACCCTCTATCAAATTGCATACCTTCAACAGCATCTAATTCAGTATGCATAGTTTTAGATTCTTCAACAGTTATAACTCCATCTTTACCTACTATTTCCATAGCTTCAGCTATTAAATTACCTACTTCTTCATCTCCTGCAGATATAGAAGCAACTTGAGATATAGATTCTTTAGTTTCTATAGTTCTTGATTGTTTCTTTAATTCCTCAACTGATACTTCAACAGCTTTTTGTATTCCTTTTCTTAATAATACTGGGTTTGATCCAGCTGTCACATTTTTTAAACCTTCTCTTATTATAGCTTGAGCAAGCACAGTAGCAGTTGTAGTTCCATCTCCAGCCACATCATTAGTTTTAGTAGCAACCTCTTTAACTAATTGAGCTCCCATATTCTCAAATCTATCTTCTAACTCTATTTCTTTTGCTATAGTAACTCCATCATTAGTTATAAGTGGAGATCCAAATTTTTTATCTAATATAACATTTCTTCCTTTAGGTCCTAAAGTTACCTTTACTGTATCTGCTAATTTATTTACACCAGCTTCTAATGCTGATCTTGAATCTTGCGCGAATTTTATTTCTTTAGCCATTTCTCAATATCCTCCCTTAAATAATTATTCAACTACTGCTAATATTTCACTTTGTTTTAATATTGTATATTCTTGACCTTCTAATTTAATTTCTGATCCTGCATATTTAGAAAAGATCACTTTATCTCCTATTTTTAACTCCATCTTAATTTCTTTGCCATCTACTATTCCACCAGGCCCTACTTCAACTACCTCAGCCATTTGAGGTTGTTCTTTAGCTGCGCCAGGTAAAACTATACCACTTGCAGTTTTTTCTTCTGCTTCAACTTTCTTTATAACTACTCTGTCAGCCAATGGTCTTATTTTCATAATTATCCCTCCTAATGAAATTTATATATGTAAAATTTTTATTAACTTTTTTATCACTCTGTATTATAGAGTGCTAACAGTTTTATAATATCTCAATTTTTTTTATTTTTCAATACTTTTAATTTGATTTAATTGATTTTTTATGCGATAAATTTTTACTTTGCTCGACATCACCTCGCATATTAAATTCATTTATAAAATTGGAGAAAATAATCTCGCTACAGATTCTGCCCATTTTTTAATAAATGGTCTTTTTTCAAAATCTTCAAGATTTATTTCTTCACTATTTTTTAAATCTTCATAAAAGTCATCTGCTATTTTACTTATTATTTCTTCATCATACATAAATGCATTTATTTCAAAGTTTAGCATAAAACTTCTTAAATCCATATTTGCAGAACCTGTAGATGAAATCTTATCATCTATAATTACGACTTTAGAATGTATAAATCCTTTTTTATATAAATAAACTTTTCCTCCCGATCTTAAAATATCATCAAAATATGAATAAGAAGCATGATGAACTATTTTATGATCTGCGATACTTGGGAATATAATTCTTACATCAACACCGCTAAGTGCAGCACTTTTCAATGCTCTTAACAAACTTTCATCTGGTATAAAATATGGTGTTTCTATGTATACTCTTTCTTTGGCATTACATATAGCCGAAAAGTAAGCATAATGTATAGCTTCCCAATCACTATCCGGCCCAGTTGCAACAACTTGAATCATAGAATTACCTTTATTATCTAATTTAGGAAAATACCTTTCATCAAATGCCATATTTTTAGTTGTATAATACCAATCTATTAAAAATACCATTTGCAACATATATACAGAACTTCCTTCTATTCTTATATGAGTATCTCTCCAATATCCAAACTTTTTATTTTTACCCATATATTCATCACCTATATTTATTCCTCCTGTATATCCTATGTAGCCATCAATTATAGCTATTTTACGATGATTTCTATAATTTAGCTTGCCTCCTATTATAGGAAACTTAGCTGGTAAAAAAGGAACTATCTCTATTCCTTCACTTTTCATATCTTTAAAAAATTGTCTATGGAACCAAAATCTCCAACAACCAACATCATCATATAAAATTTTTACGCTTACGCCTTCATTTGCTTTTTTTATTAATAAATTTTTTAATTTAATTCCTATTTCGCTATCCTTTATTATAAAATATTCCAAGTGAATGTGTTCTTTAGCTTTTTCTATATCCTGTATCAATTTTTTAAATTTTTCATTCCCATCTATAAATATTTCAACATTATTATTAGTTGTAAATGGAAATTTTCCAGTATTTAAAAGTAAACTTATTACTTTCTTTTTTATACCGTCATAATGATTATCTTTTATTACTTTATTACCTTTTATAGCTTTTTGTTCAAGTTCAACTAATTCTTCTATTGACTCCATATTTTTAAATAAATTATTTTCCTTTATGTTTGTAGCAAGTTTTTGTGTTTTAAATATCTTTCTTTTTCTTATATTTCGTCCTAATACGGCATATATAACTAATCCTATTCCTGGTAATAATATAAAAATTAATAACCAAGCCATAGTTTTTGCTGGATCTCTATTTTGGAGTATTATATTAATAGAAACTATAATACCAGCTATATAAGATATTGCTACATATCCTAGGACCAGTATCTCTAAAGCACCCATGCTACCTCCTTTAATTATCTTCCTATTCCTAATTCACGCGCATAGTAGAATAAATATTGTTGTGCAAACCCAGATAAATCTTCAAACTTATCTATAGCATATTTTCTAATTTTAGGCAAACTCATGTCATCTTCTACATAAAACTCTTGCATTACTCTTTTAACCCAAACATCAACAGGGAATGTATCATATTTTTGCATCCCAAATAAAGCTATACAATCACAAACTTTAGGACCTATACCATTAAACTTCATAAGCTCTTTTCTACAATCCTCTGTATCTAGCTTTCCATATTTATATACATCATCATTGTTGACTACAACAGCTTCTGTCGTAGCTTTTATGTACTTATCTCTAAATCCTGTAGAACAAGCTCTTATTTCTTCTACAGAAGCCTTATTTAATTGCTCTGGTGTAGGGAAGTCATAGAAATCTACTCCATCATATTTTCCAATATAAGTTCCATATTCTCTTGATAGATTAGATATGGCTCTTTGTATCATAGGAATTCTATTATTAGATGATATTATAAATGATATTATCATCTCCCAAGGATCCTGACGCAAAATTCTTATTCCCCAACCAAACTCTGTTGCTTTTTCTAAATACTCATCCATATTTTTTAATTGATTTTTTATTTTCGCATAATCTGTATCTAAATCAAAATAATCTTTCCATATATTATTAAAATCATCTAAATTAGTATTCTTTAAATAAACCGTATCTCCTTCTCTAGATACATTTATTACTCTACCTTTAGCTACTCCTGTATACGATCCATCATCTTGAACTTTCCATCTAAAACATTGCCCACATTCAAATATATGCTTCGGATCAAAGTCTGCTACTTTTTCTAAAACAACTACATTATTTTTTTCATATACCTTCATTTTTAATTTCTCCCTTTAATTAAGTTTATACCTTTAATTCTACCCATATTTTTATAAAATTAAATTAACTATTTTTATAATACAAATTTAATTTAAAAAGTCTAGAGTAGAATTGATAAACTTTTTTTGCTAAAATACATAAGACATTATTTTTTTAGAAGGTGATTATATGAACAATAGAGGTGTATTTATAGCTATCGAGGGGCCTATAGGGGTTGGTAAAACAACATTAGCAAATATATTAAATGATCACTTCAACTATACTTTACTTAGAGAAATAGTTGAAGAAAACCCATTCCTATCAAAATTTTATACTGATATAAAAGAGTATGCTTTACAAACAGAAGCATTTTTTCTTTTTAATAGAATAAAACAACTTGAAGATACCGAAAAAAACATTTTAATTGAAGGTAAAGGTGTTATTAGTGATTATCACATAATTAAAAACCTTATTTTTGCAGGTATCACACTTGATAACATGCAATTTTATAAGTATAAACAAATGTATAATATTTTTATAAACGACTTACCTCAACCGGATATAGTAATATATCTTAATTCAAAAACAGATGTTTTGATGAAAAGAATAGCTATGAGAGATAGAAGCTTTGAAAGACAAATGGATAAAAATTATATACATGAATTAAGCAATGAATATAAGTATTATTTTAATCCTTTATCTATAAAACATAACTTTGTAGGTAAAGAACCCATAATATTAGAAATAGACAATTCAAATTTAGATTTTTTAAATAATGAAAATGATAGAAATTTAATAATAGAAAAGGTTGAAAATGCGATTAAGGACTTAGGAGGGCCATTTAATGTTTAAATTGGTAAATCAATGTAACAAACCGCTTAATAGAGATTTATTCATTACTGTTGCAGGTAATGTTGGAGCTGGAAAATCTACTTTGACTAAATTAGTAGGTGAAAAATTAGGATTTGAGACTCATTTTGAACAAGTTGATGAAAATCCATATTTAGAAGATTTTTATAAAAATCAAAACGCTTGGGGATTCCATTTGCAATTATATTTCTTAGCTCAAAGATTTAAGCAACAAAAAGAAATAGATAGCAACGGTTTAAATAATATTCAAGATAGAAGCATTTATGAAGATGTTGAAATATTTGCTAGAAATCTATATGATAATAATAAAATGAGCAAAAGAGATTATATAACATACAGAGACTTATTTAACGATATGGTTCCTCATCTAAGAAGACCTGACTTAATGATCTACTTAGATGGTTCTATAGATACTATAATCAATAGAATAAACCTTAGAGGAAGAGAAATGGAAAAAGCTGTTGATTTAGATTACTGGACTAATCTTCACAATAGATATGAAAAATGGATAAACGAGTACGATCAGTCACCTGTACTTTATATAAACATAAATGAAGTTGATTTAATAAATAATCCTGATCACTTAGATGCATTATGTAATGAAATAAAAAAATTATTAAATATATAATATAAAAAAATGACCTAAAAGGTCATTTTTTTATACTAATAAACTTATTAATATTATAGCAGTTACTATCTGTAGTAAACCTACAAATAATCCATATAAAGATACTTCTTTTCCTTGTTTAATAAGATCTTTAAAATTTACTCTAAGTCCTATTGCAGCCAATGCTATTATTTCTAGTTTACTACTCAATTCTTTAGCTATATGAGATACTTCTAGAGGTATTAAATTCATAGAAAATAAAGCACAAGTTATAAAAAATCCAATTACATACCAAGGTACTTGTATTTTTTTCTTAACTATTCCTTCTTCTTCTTCTCTTATTATTTCAGCATTGCTTTTATTTTTTAAATGTCCAAATGTAAATACTACAACCACTAACAATATAACTCTAACTATTTTAAATATAGTAGCTAAATCTTTTGTAGCTTCATTTACCATAGCCCCACTCGCTACAACTTGTCCTACTGATTGTAATGTTCCACCTATTATTGCAGATGTTTTCACTAATTCATGATTGTATAAAAAACCTGCTAATATTGGAAGTAATAACATTAAAATAACACCTGTTACATTAACTATTGTTATAGCTATTCCTTTGTCCTTATCATCAGCACCTATAACTGGTGCCGTTGCTGCTATTGCCGATGATCCACACACTGCATTCCCACTAGCCATTAAAAATCTAAAGTTCTCACTAAACCCTAATTTTTTTCCTATATAAATAGCCCCAACTATCGTAATAGTCATTTGTATAATTATAAATATAATTCCACCTATACCCAACTCCATTATTGTAGATATACTTAGCGTTGATCCTAAAAGAACTATTGAATATGATAATAATTCTGTTTCTGAAAACTTGTACCCTTCATGAAAAATTTTTTTATTTAAAAATAGATTTCCTGATATCATTCCAAGGAATATAGAAATAGTTGCTGCCCCTAAACTTGGTAAATATTTAGACAAAAATATACTTATAAATCCTATTATCATAGATACTAATAATCCTGGTAATATTTTTTTAATTTTTTGCATGTATTATATCTCCTAAAATTTATCGTTTTTTCATAAATTAGTATACCAAAATTGTTTTTATTGGTAAAATAGATTTATATCATAGTAACCATTAATTTTATTAATGATTATTTGAATAAGGAGGGATTAAATTGATAGAAGAATTTAAAACATTTATAGCCGTTGTAGAACATCTAAACTTTACTAAAGCAGGTGAAAGTATAAATTTATCTCAACCTACCGTTAGTACACATATAAAAAATCTTGAAAATTATTTTAATACAATTTTAATAAATAGATCTATAAAACAAAAGACTATATCTATAACAGATAATGGTTATCTTTTATATAAAAGAGCTCGAGAAATAATAATATCAATAGAATCTATTAAAGATGAGTTAAACAGTATGTCTAACTCTATAAAAGGTCATATAAAAATAGGAGCTAGCCTTACTATTGCCGAGTATTTTTTACCTCAGTTTCTAGCTCTATTTTCTAAACAATATCCTGACGTAGAAGTAGAAATGATAGTAGAAAATACGTCTAAAATTTGTGAAAAAGTTAAAAGTTCTACATTAGACATCGGTTTAGTTGAAGGCAGCCTTTCTTCTTTTGATTTTAATCAAAACTTTTTCTTTAAAGATAGCATGGTCTTGACATTCTCACCTAAATCTAATATTGATAAAAATAACTTTAATTTAGATTCTATAAAAAATAAAAAATGGATAGTCAGAGAAGATGGATCTGGTACAAGAGAATATCTAAATATATTTTTAAGCAACAACAAAATTACACCTCGCCAAATAATGGTTTTGGGAAGTAACCACGCTGTTAAAGAAGCTGTTAAAAATGATCTCGGTATATCAATTATATCTAAATTAGTTACAGACTCAGAAGGTTGTGCTTTATCTACAGTAAGTTTAAGCGAAACTTATAATAGATATTTTTCTTTCATTACACCTAAGGGAATAAAACCATCAAGTACAACAACTTTATTCATAGATGAACTTGAAAATTACGTAAACTTTAAAAAATAAAAACAAGGTCGTAGATGAAATTATAATTTCATCTACGACCTTGTTTTTTACTTTATCTACATTCCTAATTCTTTAAATTCTCTACTTCCCGGTTTAACTAATGTTATTTCTTTAGCTTCGCATAAAGGACAGTTATCAGCTTCATAAACTTGTATATCTAATTTTATAGCACTATATATTGGCATCCCGATGTCGTGATTAGTTCTATCAGCTATACAAGCAACGCCTATAACTTCTCCACCTAAAGCTTCTAACGCCTTTTTAGTTTCTATAGTAGATTTACCAGTAGTAACAACATCCTCAGCTATTATTATCTTAGCTCCTGGCTTAACCTCAAACCCTCTTCTTAATTGCATTTCCCCATCTTTTCTTTCAGTAAATACTGACTCTTTGCCTAATTGTCTTCCTAACTCATAAGAAACTATAACCCCACCCATAGCAGGTCCAACAACTAAATCTATTCCTAAATCCTTTATTTGCTCAACAACTGTACTTAATACTTTCTCCGCTTGATTTGGGAATCTTAAAACCTTAGCACATTGTACATATCTATTACTATGCTTTCCTGAAGATAACAAGAAATGACCTTCTAATAAAGCATCACACTCTTTTAATATTTCAACAACATTTATATTACTCATAATTATAATCTCCTCTTATTTTAAGTTTTATATTTTTGTCTTTTTATAACTCTCTAAACTATACCCCTTATTTCATCTAAGCTTGTTATTCCTTCTCTATCCATATAATCTTCTATTCCTTTGATTATATCTATCCCTATTTTAGGATTTATAAAGTTTGCAGTACCAACTTGTATGCAAGTAGCTCCAGCCATGATAAATTCTATAGCCTCTTGCCAAGTAGTTATTCCACCCATTCCCATAACAGGAATACTAACTGCATTACAAACTTCATGAACCATTCTAAGTGCTATTGGTTTTATAGCAGGTCCCGATAACCCAGCATATACATTTTCAAATACTGGCTTTCTTTTATTTATATCTATTGCCATAGCCTTAAATGTATTTACTAACGATATTCCATCAGCTCCTTCTTCTTCACATACCTTAGCCATTCCAACTATATCTTCAGCATTTGGAGATAACTTAACTACTAAAGGTAATGTAGTTTTAGCCCTTACAGCTCTTACTACTTCTCTTGCAACTTCATTCTTTATTCCAAAAGCCATTCCTCCTGCTTTTACATTCGGGCAAGATATATTTAGCTCTATCATATCTATAGGCTGGTCATTTAATAACTCTACACCTTTTATATAATCATCTAAAGTTCCTCCGCCTAAGTTTGCAATTCTTACCGTATCTAAGTCTTTAAAAAACTGAAGTTCATTTTCTATAAAACCTTTTACGCCAGGATTTTCAAGACCTACACTATTCATCATCCCCGATGGAGTCTCAAAGACTCTCATACCTTTATTTCCATCTCTTTTTTCAAGTGTAAGACCCTTACTACTTATTCCACCTAATTTTTCTATATCAAAAATCTCTGCATATTCTTTTCCGAATCCAAAAGTCCCTGATGCCATAACTAAAGGGTTTTTAAACTCTATATTCCCGAATTTAACATTTAAATTAGCCATTAAATATCACGTCCTCTCCCCAGAACACTGGACCATCTTTGCAAGTCTTCTTATTCCCAAACTTAGTTTTACAAGTACAAACCAAGCAAGCTCCTACTCCGCATGCCATATGGTTTTCCAATGATACCATTATCTTAGTGTTTGTACCTTCCGTCATTTTTACTAACTTTTCCATCATAGGTGTTGGTCCACAAGTTAATATATAATCATATTTTTCAACATCCAGTATATCAGTAACGAATGTATCTCCTAATGCTATATTAACTTCATTGCAAACCGATTTATATTCTTCTTCTAGTATAGATTCATTTCTAAACCCTAGATAAGCATCACAGTTTTCGATATTTTTAGCTACTAAATATAGTGGCGCTACACCGATTCCTCCACCTACTAAAGCAACTTTTCCTTCTACTTTTTCATATCCATTTCCGTATGGACCTTCTAACTTTATTTCATCATTCTCTTTTAATGAACTAAATATCTTAGTTCCTTCTCCAACTACTTTATATAAGAACGATATACTCTCTTCATTGATATCATGAACACTTATTGGTCTTGATAGTAATGGGTATATATCCCAAGCTCTTAGCATATAGAATTGCCCCATCTTAGCTTCAAATTTACCTTCTACTTTCATGAAATACATATCTTCGCCAATATATCTATTTTCTAAAATCTTATACATTACATATCCCCCTTTATGTCATACATAATTTTCCCGTCTCTCATTGTCATAATTACTTTACCTACAACTTTTTGCCCATCAAACGGATTATTTTTTCCTTTTGATACAAACTTTTTAGTATCTATAATATCTTCGCACTGAGAATCTATTAATACTAAGTCAGCTCTCAGTCCTTCTTCTATTAATCCTTGATTCAATCCTAAAAGTTTTGCAGGATTTAAACTCATCATCTCACTTAATTTATTTAATGATATTTCATTTTCACTAAATACCTTATTCACCATTTGAAAAGCTACTTCTATATTAGATATTCCTGGAGCTCCATTTTGCTTATCTCCTTCTGTATGAGGCGCATGATCTGTTCCTATCATATCTATATATCCATCTTTGATACCTTGTATAAGATATTTCATATCTTCTTCTTCTGCAAAAGACGGGTTCACCTTATAATCAAGTCCATATCCATAAATATGGTGAGGTCCTACTTCACAAGTAAATTTATATCCATCATTTTTATATTTTTTTATCTCATCTAGAGTGTCTTTTAAACTTATATGACATATATGAAGATTTCCACCAACTTCTTTTAGTAGTTTCAAATCTCTTTCAACTATTATTTCTTCTGGTTGGCAATGTGTTAAAACTTTAAAATCTAATTCTTTCGATATTTTCAAAGCTTCCTTCATTATTTCTTCATTATGAAGCGTATATCCATCATCCGAAAATAAATCAGTATACTTTCTCATACTAGCTATATCAATCATTTCTTGTCCTTCAAGATTTTTAGTTATAGCACAAACTTGCTTTATATCACATAAATCTAATTTTTTAGCTTTATTTAAAACATACTCCATAACCTCTTTGTTATCGCAAGCAGGTTTAGTATTTGCCATAGGGCAAAGTACTGTAAATCCACCTTTTAAAGCTGCTTTTTGTCCCGTTTCTAAATCCTCTTTATGAGTTAATCCTGGGTCCCTTAAATGAGTATGTAAATCTATAAACGAAGGCATTAATACATAATTTTCTCCATTTATAATCTTAATATTTTCTAAATCTATATTTGAATCAATTTTCGAAATTTTACCATCCTCTACAAGTAAATCACTTTTAAAATCTTTGTTAGCATCAATTATCCTAGCATTTTTTATAAGGAGTCTATTCATTTTTATCTACCCCCAAAAGTTTTATTATCAAAGCCATTCTTACGTACATACCGAATTTAGCTTGATCAAAGTAAACTGCTCTTTCATCTTTGTCTACTTCTTTATCAATTTCATTTACTCTTGGTAATGGATGCATAACTAACATATCTTTTTTAGCTTTTTCCATTTTTTCAGCAGTTAATATATAATAATCTTTAAGTCTGTCATATTCCTCTTGATCTTCAAATCTTTCACGTTGAACCCTAGTCATATAAAGTACATCTAAATCCTTTATAACTTCATCTAAATTATTAGTTTCAACATAGTCATGATCTTTTATAGCTTCTTTTACATACTCTGGCATTTCTAATTCTTTAGGTGATATAAATACAAACTTAGTATTTTTATATCTCGCCATAGCTTTAACTAGCGAATGAACTGTTCTTCCATTTTTTAAATCCCCACACAATCCGATAGTATGGTTTTCTAAATTTCCTTTAAGTGATTTTATTGTAAGAATATCTGTAAGTGTTTGAGTTGGATGTTGATTTCCTCCGTCTCCTGCATTTATAAATGGTACCCTAGCAAATCTTGATGCTTCTAGAGCTGAACCTGCTCTTGGATGTCTCATAACTATAGCATCAGCATAACAAGATACTGTTTCCATAGTGTCTTCTAATGTTTCTCCTTTAGATGTTGATGATGAATTTGGCTCTGAAAAACCAATTACTCTTCCACCTAATCTATTCATTGCAGCTTCAAAGCTAAATCTTGTTCTTGTTGATGGTTCATAAAATAAGGTTGCTAGTAAATTACCTTCACAAACATGCGAGTATTTTGACGGATTGTCAATTATATTTTGAGATAATGATAGAATTTCATCTATTTCATTTATCGAAAAGTCTTCTGGTTGGATTAAATTTCTTCCCTTTAGTTTCATCGTATATTTCCTCCTTTTTTAGCCTCTCTGGACTAAATTTAAAAGTATTTTAATTTTTTCTTTTATAGTAGCTTATCACCTTTAGCAAGCGATGTCAATATTACTTTTAACTTTTTAACTACTCTTTTTACATAAAAAAAGAGTAGCTTTTAATTTGTAGTACTCTACAATTAAAACTACTCTATATTCTTTATATTATAATACTCTCTTAGCTCCAACGTAAGCATTTTGCCAGTAAGATGAGTTTATGTTACTTACTTTAACAACATCTCCTTCTTGAGGTGCATGTATCATTTGACCTCCACCTACATATATACCAACGTGGCTTATTCCACCTCCGCCAGTTGCGAAGAACACTAAATCTCCTGCTTGTAAATTAGCTTTGCTTACAGATGTTCCAGCTCCATATTGAGCTCCTGAAGTTCTTGGTAAAGATACTCCAGCTGCATTTCTAAATACATATGATGTAAGTCCTGAACAGTCAAAGCTACTTGGACCTTCTGCTCCCCATACATATGGAGATCCTAATTTAGAATAAGCTAAGTTTACTACAGCGCTAGCAGCATTTGTATTGTTAACTGGTGGTGCTGGCTTCTCTTCTGGCTTTTCAACCGGCTTTTGAGCTGGTTTTTCTTCTGTATTAGAATTGTTGTTATTGTTATTGTTAACTTCACTATTATTAGTGTTGTTTGAAGTTTGTTCTTCATTTGATACCTGGCTATCATTTGAAGTTTGTTCTTCATTTGATACTTGGTTATCATTTGAAGTTTGTTCTTCGTTTGATGTTTGGTTATCATTTGAAGTTTGTTCTTCATTTGTTGCTTGATTATCATTTGAAGTTTGATTTTTATCTGAAGCTTGTCCATTATTTTGGTCTTGTGCATCAGTTTTAGTTTCTTCTTCAACTACAGGAGCTTTGTCAGATACGTATAAATCTCTTATATATCCTTCTTTATCTCCATTTTTAACTTTTACCCAGTTATCTTTTGTATCTACTACTTCTACTTTTGTAGATAATCCTAAGTTATCTTGAACTTCAGATTCAACATGAGCATCTTTTCTTAAGTTTACATTTTCAGCTGTTACGTATGCATCTGCACCTTTTACGTCAACAAATCTAGATGCTATCCATCCTTCAGTTTCATCATCTAACTGAACTTTATACCATCCATCTTGCTCTCCAACTATTTTGAATTGGTCACCTTCGTATGCTATAGTTTGAACTGAACCTTGTTGTCTTACTTTTACAGCTACGCCTTCTTTTACAACTGCAACTTTATAATCTACATCTTTAAAGTTTTCTAAATCTATTATTTTTTTCTCATTAACGTCTTTTTTATCTGTTGCTTTTTCAGTTTTCGTGTCATCTGCATGCGCTATTCCATTCATTGATAATGCCATAAACGATGCAAATACTGGTACTAATATTTTTCTCTTCATAATGTTCTTCCCTCCAAAAATTCACCATAAGTTTTCTTATGTGTTATTTTCATAGCTGAAACCTATGCAGGATAAAATACTAATACACAAGATATTTTTATATTAATTTTATATTTATAATTTGTAACTTTTTTGTAAATAATTGTTACAAATTATATAGTATTCTTATATTAAACAATAGTTAATTTATACCTTGCATATAATATTAAAATTTTAAAACTTCTTATTTTATCCAAAAATAACTTTTATATACATTTTATAATTATTATATACTATATTTTTCAAAAAGTAAATAATTTTACCTATTTTAGCAAATATTAGTACATATTTTTTATGTGCTTTTTTATTTGCTTTTTTATATATAAATAAAAGTATGAACTTACAATTATATAATTGTAAGTTCATACTTTTTATCTAAAAACGTTTATTTGTTTAATTTTAAAATTTAATTTTAAACTAAAGATTCAGCTACTTCTTTTACAGGAGCTTCTGTATACCAACCTCTTAATTTCATAGCATCCGCTATTCTCTTTATAGACATCATATATGCAGCAGTTCTCATTTCAACATTATGATCTCCTGCTAATGCCCATATTTCTTCAAATGCTTTTATCATTAAAACTTTTTGTTTTTCTTGAACTTCATCAAAACTCCAGTTATATCTCATTAAGTTTTGTACCCATTCAAAGTAAGAAACTGTAACTCCACCACTATTAGCTAATATATCTGGTATTAATGTTATACCTTTTTCAAATAATATGTGATCTGCTTCTGGAGTTGTTGGTCCATTAGCTCCTTCACATACTATTTTAGCTTTTATATCAGCAGCATTAGCAGAAGTTATTTGATTTTCTAATGCACATGGCATTAATATATCAACTTCTGTAGTTATAACACTTCCATCAAATGCTTCAGCACCTGGGAATCCTTTTATACATCTATGTTCTTTATTATAAGCCATTAAAGCTTTCATATCTATTCCATCTTTATTATATATAGTTCCTGTATGGTCTTCTACATATATTACTTTAGCACCAGCTTCATCTATGTACATACCTGCAAAGCTTCCAACATTTCCGAATCCTTGAAGACCTACTGTAACATTAGATACATCTATACCTTTTTTCTTAGCAGCTTCCATAGCCATTGTAGCAACTCCGTATCCTGTAGCTTCATTTCTAGCTAAAGATCCGTAGAAATCAACAGGCTTTCCAGTAAATACTCCTGGTTGGAATTCGCCTGTAACGTTAGCATACTCGTCAACCATCCAAGCCATTATTTGTCCATTTGTATTAACATCTGGAGCCGGTATATCTTCTTTTTCTCCTATTATTGGAGCTATAGATCTAGCGAAACCTCTAGATATTCTTTCTAATTCTCCTTGAGAAAATTCTGTAGGATCGATGGCCATACCACCTTTTCCTCCACCATATGGTATTCCTACTACTGAACACTTAAAAGTCATCCAAGTAGATAATGCTTTTACTTCATCCATACAAACCGCTGGATGGAATCTTAATCCACCTTTAAATGGTCCACACGCATTATTATGTTGTGATCTATATCCTGTAAATGTTCTTATAGTCCCATTGTCCATTTTTACTGGGAATGATACTTCTAACACTCTCATTGGATTTTTTAATATTTCATATACTGCTGGATCAGCCCCTAACTTATCACAAGCAGTCTTAACTTGAGATCTTGCTATTTCTAGAACATTTAAAGTTTTTTCAGCCATTTTAAAAGCCCCCTTAAAAATATTTATAATTTTTTATCCCTAAAATCTTCACCTTGCAAATGTTTTCCCTTTGTTACAGTTTGATTATAACATAGTTTTTTTAGCTTTTGTATATAATTCTTATTAGTTTTTTATTTAACATTCTTTATTTTATTTATACTTATATCAAGCCTACTTACATTTATTAAGGTTGTTTTATATATAGCCTTTATTATATGTTTTTGCAATTGAAAAACGGTGTTAATACCTTCAAATAAATTAATTTCTATTCCTATCTTAATCTCTAAATTTCCATTTTTATCATCAAATTTAACATAATTTATCTTACTTATATATTCAAATTCAGATAATTCATGAAAAACTATTTGATTAATAGCATTTTTACTTATGTAAAATCTACCTATATAACTAAATGTAGGTCTTATTATTGTTTTTTCTACAACGATAGATTCTTTATTCGTTTTTTTAAATAGCTTTTTTATAGGATTTATGCTTAATCCACTAGCAATAGATTTAACTTCTAATGTAGGAACTGGTATTATATGATTTCCCGATTCTCTTGATTTCTTTGCAATTCTTATCTCATCTTGCGTAGATATTTCTTCAATATAGATTTTTTTATGTATATTTCCCAAATTTAATACATTTGATATCTGATTTACCATTTTGTTAGAAGTTCCTATTATTAATATTTTATCTATATCTTCTTCTACTAATTTATTTATTACATTTTCTTTATGTTCATCATTATTAAATATGGCTCTTTTAACTGCTTCAATCTTAGTATTAGCTTGTTTTGCAGATATTCCAGCAAGTATTTTATTTTTATGTATTAATATACCATCATCTATTATGTAATTTATATTATTTTCATAGGCTAATTCTAAAGCTTTATAGCTTTTTCCAGATCCACTTTCTCCTACCAATGCATAAACTTCCATAGTGTTCTCCCATATATATATATTTAAAGGCTACAGATTAATCTATAGCCTTTAGTATTATATATTATAGCAAAACTCTCCATTTCCTTTAATAGAAAAAAAGTCTGCATATCCTATATCAAATATTTTATTTTCTAAATTATCTACTTTTATCTTGTTTTTAATTAATTGAGTAAGACTTCCTACATAAGATATATCTCCCTGAATTATAGTTCCTTGAAGTTTATCATCTTTTATTATAAATTTCTTATATCCTTCTTTATCTCTTCTAATTTTAACTACTGAGTTTTCATCAATTATATCTACCCTACCTAGTGAAACAGTAGGTATTCCAAAAAAATTCATAGTATTTCTAAAAATAAAATCATCATCTAACTCTTTTTCCATTTCAGCCATATTGTATGCAGCAACTATACCTTGTTTTACAGCTAAAGGCCATATAGCATTTTTACCAACTACATCTCCTGCTGCAAATACATCTTTAATATTAGTTTGACACTTGCTATCTATAATTATCCCTCTATCATAGTTTATTATATTACTATCTATAAAACTAGCATTAGGTACAACACCTGTAGCCACAATAGCCATATCGCAATCTATATGAGTTTCATCTTCTAAAAGCACTCCTACTACATTTTTATTTTCATCTATGCAAATTTCTTTCACAGATGCATCTGGATATAATGATACACCTTGTTCTTTAAATTTATCTTCATATGTTGAAGCAGAATATTCATCCAATTGTCTATTTAAAATAAACGGCTCTCTATATATTACAGATATTTCTAATCCTTCATATTCTAAAAGTCCAACTAACGCATCTATACCAACGAGACCTGCACCTAGTATAGCTATCTTTCTACAAATCTTAGCTTTCTCTCTTATACTATGTGCATCTTCTATATTTCTAAGTCCATATACAAAATTTGCTTCTCTTAAATTTTTTATAGGAGGCATTGCAGATGACGCTCCAGTTGCTATTAAAAGTTTATCATAGTATACATTTTCATATTTTTCATTTATGTATACTAACTTATCATCCACATCTATATTAGATACCGTACATCCTTTTAGCCATTTAACTTTATATTTTTCATAAAAATCAGTCTCTACAAAATTTAAGCTATCAACAGTTCTATGTTCAGATATAATATGATGTAACATACATCTTGAATAAATACAATCATCTTTAGAAATCAAAGTTATTTGAGCTTCTTTATCTAATTCTCTTAAAACTTTAATAGCATTTATACCAGCAGCACTAGCACCCAGAACTACATACTTCATGAGTAACCTCCTTCTGTAGCATTATTGCTCCAGTTGGACAATTAGCTACACACTTAGGATATCCTATACTTTCACACATATCACATTTTAATATAGTTTGTTTTGTTGTATCATCTGGTTTTAAAAGTCCATATGGACATGCCATAACACACATGTAACAAACTCCACATTTTTCTTTATTATAGCTAACTATTCCGCTTTCCTTATCTTTACTCATAGCTCCACTCATACATGTTAATACACATTCAGGAGTATCACAGTGTCTGCACACAATAGGAACTGGGTTGCTTTTTTTATCTATTTCTATATGATTTCTACTATCGTTATTTAGATTTTCTAAATCTAAAGTATATATATTTTCATTTTCATCGTGTCTTACCATACAAGCTAAAACACAACTCTTGCACCCGCTACATAATTCTTTATTAATTAAAATCCTATGCATAACATTCCACTTCCTTTAGACCAAGTTTTTCCCTTCTATCTATAACTATCTTCTCTAAAGTATCTGCTGAAGATTTAATATCTGAGTCTACAATAACATGACCACCTGTTAAATCTTTTAATTTTTCTGTTAAAACTTCTGTTACTAATTTTCCACCTGTTATAAATGGCGGTAATGCTAAGTGAAGTGGCAGCCCTAATGCTAATCCAAATGCACCATCAGCTAAAGCTTGTTCTTCTAACCATTGAGGTGCAGAAAGTACTAAAGGTAGCTGCGGAATATCTATACCTAGTTCTCTAGCTATTTCAGTAGCCACTATTTCAAGTCTTCCTATTGCTAAACACGGACCAAAGTTTAATACTGGAGGTATTCCTAATGACTTACACACTTCTTTTAAATTTTCTCCTGCTAATTCTTCTGCTCCTGGAGACATTAACCCTACATTTTCAAGCCCTCCCGTAGAGCATCCTGCAGATAAAACTATTATATCTCTCTTTATAAGTTCTTTGGTTAATTCTACAGTAAATACATCATGCCCTTTTGCAGTCATATTGGAACATCCAACAACAGCCGCTATTCCTTTTATTTTTCCTTCTGCTATTAAATTTATAAGTGGTTTCCATGAATTACCTAAAAACTCTTTTAGGTTTTTTTCGCTTACTCCTGTTAATGAAACATCATGCCCATGATCAGTTGGTATATCTATTTCAACTTCACTTCTTCTATTTTTATAACTTTCTAAAGCTTCATTTATTAATCTATCTGTAATTTCATCTATATTATCTCTATCAAATTGAATATATTCTGCATTAGCTTTTTTAGCTACATCATCTAAGCATATCATCTTCACTTTATACTTATCTGCTATAGGTTCTATTCCCGGTATCGTGCAGTTAAATTCAGATAATACCATATCTATCGCTCCTGTAGATAATACAACTTCACTTGTGAAGTTGTTCCCAGCATGGCCTGCAAATACTTCTTGATAGTGTTCTCCTCTTAATTGTAAATCTTGACCAACACAAGTACATCCAACTAATCTAAATCCTTTTGCTCCAACTTCTTTTGCTAAATTAACAATATCTACATCTTTTAATCTATCTTGAAAGTTAGAAAATGTTGAATGCTGATGTCCTGTTATCATTATATTTATATAATCTTTATCTATAACTCTAAATCCAACTGGCGCAGTTCTTATAACCGGCTCTCCTAACATAACATCATTTAAAAGATTTGTTAATGTTAATCCATATAAACCAGTAGATATCCCTAAGTTTAAACAGTTAATAAGCATATCAACTGGATCACTATTTAAATTAGTAGATGATTTAACTATTGCATCAAATACTTCCGATTTAGCTCCTCCTGGCATTATCCCCAACTCTTTCCACTTTTCAACCCTTGGACCATAAGCTATTTTTTCTACCAATTCCATTTTTTCATCTCTAGGTTTATATAAATCATCCAAAACTTTTTGAGCTACTTTTATACATTTTTCATGTCTATCATCAGCTTCAACCCCAAATATTTCAGCTAACTCATCTATTGTATTTTCACCTTTTATTTTCCCTTTGTCTTCTCCTAATTTTTTTAAATTTCTTGCTGTATTTTCAACAACATGTAAATAACATGCTGATCCACTTGCAACTGCTCTTAAAAAATTTCTAGCAACTATTGTGTCTGCATCTGCACCACATATTCCCTTTGGTGATTTTGGAGTTACTCTACAAGGTCCATTTGCACATAATCTACAACATACTCCTTGTAATCCAAATCCACACTTGATTTTTTGATCTTCCGTTCGGTGAAATGCAGTGTCTACATCCTTAGTAGCTATGAAACTTTCTAATTTTTTATCTGCACTTTCACACATTTTACAACTAACACAAGACATATTTTTATCCCCCTAAAATATTTTAATTGGTAATTCTTTTTTATATATACCATATATTGTTAATTCTTAAACACAAATCAGGAAAAAGTTTTCACAAAATTCAAAAAAGAATAACTTTAAATATTTCTTATATTAAATATTCAATTTTTGGCTAATATTTTCTAATTTATTCTTTATTCGTTCAGCATCTGCTCCTCTAGATGGGGTAGGTTGATAGTTGTTAACATTGTTTTGTGAAGATATAGAACACGGTATAATATTAGGATTATCTATACTTAAAAGTTTATTACCTTCAAAATTAAATGTTTGCTGATAAATAAATGTATCCTTATCTTGTGGATTTTTATTTCCCCCAAAACAGAAATTACTTAAACTATAAGCTATATATTTTTCTTTGTATTTTTCTATACCTTGTATGACATGAGGATGACTTCCTAAAACTAAATCCGCTCCATTGTCTATTGCAAAATGTGCAAAATCTTTTTGTACTTGATCCGGATAATATGATCTTTCAGTTCCCCAGTGGAAATATATTAACACTATATCTGATTGTTTTTTCATATCTTCAATATTACTTTTAATAGTATTTAAATAATTTTCATTATAATTTTCTGTCCACCCATTATATCCTAATAAGCCAACCCTAATATCTTTTACATTGATTATACTTTTTTTATTTGAACCAAAATAATTTATATTATTTTCTTTTAATATAAATTTAGTTTGATCCATGCCTTCTTTTTGATAATCTTCTGAGTGATTATTTGCTAAAGTAACAGCTTCTATCCCTCCGCTTTTAAGTATGTTTACATATGAAGGATCCCCTTTAAATGCAAACTGTTTAACTTTTGCATTATTAGAAGTAGTAAGTGGTCCCTCTAAATTAACTACTGTTAAATCATCTTTATCGAAAATACCTTTTACATTTTTAAAAAAATAATTATAATCTTGATTTTGTTTTTCAAATTCATTATCAAAAGATCCATAATATGATGCCCCTTTGTAATTGCCCATCGTTACATCTCCTGCAAAACTTATAGTTATACTTTCTTTTTTTAATTCTTTTTGTTGTGATTTAACACCTTCAACTTGTTTAACTTGTTTTTCATCTTTAGCTATAGTCTTAGAAAAAATAGTAAATATACTAAATACTATAACTATTAAAAAAATGATCAAAAATATTAACTTATTTTTATTAACTTTCCGTTTCATAAATATCCTCCCATATATTAATTCTTGAGTTAATTATAGCGAATAAATAATTTAAAGTTTAATATGTTTATTTTTTTGTAAATATGCTAATTATTGTTATCTATATATTTTTTTGCTATAATGATATTGAACATATTATTTACATAAATTAGGAGGATATTAAAATGGCTTATAAAATCAATGATGCTTGTATAAGCTGTGGTGCTTGCGAAGCTGAGTGCCCAGTTAGCTGTATATCAGCTGGAGATGACAAATACGTTATAGATGCAGATGCTTGTGTTGAGTGTGGCGCTTGTAACGGAGTTTGTCCAGTAGATGCTCCACAACCTGAATAATATTAAATATTATTTATAAACAAAAAACTACCTACATTTGTAGGTAGTTTTTTGCATATTGTATACTATTCAGCCTCATTCATAAGGTATGATAAAGTAAATAAACTCTCTGTTAAGTTTACATTTTCAACTATAACATCTTTTGGTACTTCTAAATCTAACGGTGCGAAGTTCCAAACTCCTTTTATCCCAACTTTCACAAGTCTGTCTACAACATCTTGTGCCCCATTTTTAGGTATACATAAAATAGCTATATCAATATTATTTTCTGCCACGAACTCTTCGATGCTTTCAGAATCTAGTATTTCAAATTCTCTAATTTTTAAACCTATCATTCTTGGATTTGCATCAAATAAAGCTTTAATTTTAAATCCAGCTTTAGTAAATCCAGAATAGTTAGCTATAGCTTGACCTAAGTTACCAGCACCAACTATTATTGAGTTATAAGTTCTAGATAAACCTAATATCTTACCTATCTCATTGTATAGTTCTTCGACATTATATCCGTATCCTTGTTGCCCAAATCCACCAAAGTTGTTTAAATCTTGTCTTATTTGAGATGCTGTAAATCCTATTATATCACTTAGTTCTTTAGATGATATTCTTTGTATATCTCTATCTAATAAATCTCCTAGATATCTATGATATTTAGGTAGTCTTCTTATTACAGCCATCGAAATATTTCTATTACTCATATTCTCACCTCCTCTATAGTCCATAATCCCTATTTGCATATAAACTATGCTATTTTTTTAACATAGTACATATATCCTTGATTATATTATATCAAAACATTATAATTTTAGATAGTTTAAAGGAGGTATAAATTTATGATTGTTTTGTCGTGTAATAACTTAAATAAAAGTTTTGGAATAGATACTATATTAGAAAATATTAGTTTTACAGTAAATGAAGGTGATAAAGTTGGTATTATAGGAGTTAACGGAACAGGTAAAACTACTTTATTCAAAGTGCTTACCGGAATATATGGATACGATAGTGGAGATATATTTCTTGGTAAAGGTGTAGAAATAGGATACCTTGAACAGAACACTAACTTCCAATCTGAAAAAACTATATATGAAGAAGTTTTAGAAGTTTTTTCAGATTTAATGGAAATGGAAAATTACCTAAGAGATTTAGAAGTTAAAATCGCAGAAGAAAGTTCAAATCCAAATTCAAAGGAATTAGACAAGCTTATGAACGAATATTCGCACAAACTTGAACTCTTCTCAGAATTAAATGGATATGGATATAAATCGGAAGTTAAAGGAATTTTAAAAGGACTAGGTTTTTCTGATAAAGAAATGGAAACTCCAATAAATATTTTATCTGGTGGAGAAAAAACCAGAGTGTTACTTTCTAAATTATTGCTTAAAAATCCTTCACTTCTACTACTAGATGAGCCTACTAACCATCTTGATTCAGATGCTATAGAATGGCTTGAGGTCTTCTTAAAACAATATAAAGGTACTGTTATTCTTATTTCACATGATAGATATTTCTTAGACCAGGTTGCCAATAGAGTATTTGAAATTCATAATAAAAAACTTAAAACTTATAATGGTAACTACTCTAAGTTTATAGAATTATCTAAAACAGAAAAAGAATTAGAAGTAAAAAAATACGAGGATCAGCAAAAAGATCTTAAAAAACAAGAAGAATCTATAGAAAGACTTAAAGCGTATGGTAGAGAAAAACATTTAAAAAGAGCTAGAAGTAAAGAAAAAATGCTAGACAAAGTTGATGTTTTAGATAGACCTGATGTATTTAGAAAAAAAGCAAGTATCCAATTCAGCCCTACTACTTCTAGCGGTACTGATGTTTTAGAAGTAAAAGATATTTCTATGGGTTACGGAGAAAGAGTTCTTTTCAAAGATATAAATTTCAATATATATAGAGGCGAAAAAGTAGCATTAGTAGGTGCTAATGGAATCGGTAAATCTACTTTATTCAAAATTATTATGAACGAAATAGTTCCTTTAACGGGTTCTACTAAGCTTGGTACAAATGTTCATGTAGATTATTTCCATCAAGAGCAAAAAACCCTTAATCTTGAAAATTCAATTATAGATGAAATTTGGAATGACCATCCTCAGTTAAATCAAACAACACTTAGAAATATGTTAGGTTCGTTCTTATTTGAAGATGAAGAAGTATTTAAAAAAATTTCTACTTTAAGTGGTGGTGAAAGAGCTAGGGTTGCTATACTAAAACTTATATTATCAAACTCTAACTTTTTATTACTCGATGAACCTACTAACCACCTTGATATAGACTCTAAAGAAGTTTTAGAAGAAGCTCTTCTTAATTATACAGGAACTTTATTTACAATATCTCATGATAGATACTTTTTAAATACCGTTGTTGATAAAATACTGGTTCTAGACTCAGAAGGTATAACAGAATATCTAGGAAATTACGACTACTATATTGAAAAGAAAAAACAAACTACAGAAATGAATACAGTTGAAGTGGTAGAAGAAAAAACAAAAACTCAATTGAAAGATGAGAAAAGAAAAGAAAGAGAACAAAGGGAATTAGAAAAAAAACATAGAGTTAAAAGGCAGAATATAGAAAAAGAAATCGAAGAAATTGAAACTAAAATAGAAGAATTAGATATCCTCATGTGTGAAGAGGAGATTTATTCTAATCCTGAAAAATCTAAAGAAGTTAGTCAAAATAAATCTAATTTAGAGGAAAAATTAGGTAATTTATATAATGAATGGGAACAGTTAATGTAAACTGTTCCTTATTTTTTTGATAATTCTGATATTACCATAAGAAATTAGTTGCTATCTATACGTTGTTTATATTACGATAGTAGAGACATTAAATTTTTAGGAGGTGTTTTTTTGGATAATATTTTAAATCTAAATGATGAAAATAAAAGATTTTATAAATTGTTAATCTCACTTTGTATACCTATAATAGTTCAAAATCTGATTTCTACATCAGTTAACATTATAGATACAGTTATGATTAGTAGTTTAGGTGAAATTTCAGTTGCTTCAATAGGAGTAGCAAATCAATATTTTTTCCTATTTAATATGACTTTATCTGGCTTAACAGGTGGAGCAGGACTATTCATATCTCAGTTTTTTGGAAAAAATGATGTTAAAAATATAAGAAAAGTTACTGGATTAAATGTACTACTTGGAATAATACTCGGTTTATTATTTTTTATACCTGCATTTGTATTTCCTAAAGTTATAATACATTTTTTCTCTTATGATCCAGAAGTAGTAAAACTTTGTATTGATTACTTTAGCATTATAGCTTTCTGTTATCCTTTAATTGCCGTTAGTATGGTATTTAGCATGGGATCTCGAAGTGTCAGAAATCCTAAATTAGGTATGATTTGTAGTGGAATAGCACTTATAAGTAATATTATTTTAAACTATGCTTTGATATTTGGTAATTTAGGGTTACCTGCATTAGGTGTAAAAGGTGCTGCTATAGCTACTGTTATAGCTAGAATTGTAGAATTTTTACTTTTAATAGGTTATGTTTATCTAGCTAAAAAAGATTATATTTTAAAATTTAATATCTGCGATTTAAAAGCTATTGATAAGTCGTTTATAAATGTGTTCTTTTCTAAAAGTGCGCCTATACTATTAAATGATACTGGTTGGGCAATAGGTACTGTTTTATATTCTGTAGCTTATTCAAAAGCAGGTACGTCTGCAATTGCTGCTAGTCAAATAGCTACAAGTACTGGTAATTTCTTTATTATGACTGCTGTTTGCGTCGCTATAGGTGCATCTATTATGCTAGGTAATGAACTTGGTGCCGATAATAAAGAACTAGCTATCGACTACGCTAAAAAATTCTCCAAAATTGTTCTTATTGTAGGTACAATTTTCGGTATTCTTCTTATATTCAATATACCTATGTTACTTAAGATGTTTAGTGTTTCTGAAAACCTTACTCCCGATATCGTTAAGATATTCGTTATTATGGGATTATTAATGGGGCTAAAATCTTTTAACGTTCTTTTAATTATAGGTATTTTAAGAAGCGGTGGAGATACTAAGTATTCTTTATTTTTAGAATTAGGTTGTATGTGGTTTGTTTCTCTTCCTCTTACTTTTATATTTGCTATTAATGGTGCTCCTATTTACGTACTTGTTCTTCTTACTTATTCAGAAGAAATTGTTAAGTTTATATTTGGTGTTCCTAGAGCGTTATCTAAGAAATGGGTTGCTAATATTGTAAAAGAAATTAATTAATTTTGTTAGGGCGCTTGTTGTAAGAATAGTTGTTTCATTCGCTGAAAGACCGATAATACAGGGTCTTTAACGGTACTTCAGCAACTATTCTTACAACTTCGCTAATTTTATAGTACATTTTATTTTTTGTTTTCTTCTATTTTTCTTTCAAAGACTAAATCTACACTACCTATCTGACCATAACTTCCAGCACTAGATGGAATTGCGGCTACAAAACGCCATCCTTTTTTACTTTTATCTGATATAAGTTTTCTATGATCATCTCCTCCTATAAACATTCCTTTAACCGATACTTCTATAAATTTATACTCATACATGTAATTTCCCCTTAAGTTTTATTTAGTTTTAATAACAAAAACCACAATAAAAGAATTTCTCATTGTGGTTTTATTTTATTATTTTAGTAGGTTAATCAATTTAAAATCCTTTGGCTTTAAATTAAGTACAACTTTATCATCTTTTATATTGAAAAATCCATCTATAAGATTATCACATTTATTATGCAACCATTCTTTAGTATCTATTTCTATAGCTTCTTCATTTTCTGATCTATTTATTAATATTAAATTAGCCTCAGTATTTTCAATATATCTAATATATCCAAATACGTTTGGATTTTTTATGTTTAAAAACTTTGTATTTCCTGTTACTAATACTTTGCTTTGATTTCTTTCTTTAATAATTTTTTTATAAAAATTTAATATATCCTTATCTTCATTTTTCCATGGATATGTTCTTCTGTTATCAGGGTCTGTTTCCCCTAATAATCCAGCTTCATCTCCATAATAAACATACGGTACACCTTCAAAAGTCATTTGCATTGCAACTGCTAATTTAAGTAATTCTTTATCTTCATTTAGATTGGTAAGTATTCTCCTTGTATCGTGAGTTCCCAATAAATTCAAGTTGCACTTAAAAGCTTCTTTTGGATAATTTTCTTTTACTGTCATAATTTTATTATATATTTCATTAGAATCCAATTTACCAGTTAAAAAGTCTATAACCATATTTTTAAACAAATATCCAGTTACCCCATTTAATTGATTTCCTAAAAGATACTTTCTTCTTTCTTCATAGCTAATTTTATTCGATGCATCTTCCCATACTTCACCTATAAGTATTGATTCTTCATTCACTTTTAAACTTTCATTTCTTAATTCTTCTATAAATTTAGTTGGTAGTTCATCTACTACATCCAGTCTCCATCCTTTTACTCCAAAATCCATCCATTTTTTTATTACACTATCTTCATCTTTTATAATGTAATCTATATATGAACTTTCCATTTCATTAACGTTTGGAAGTGATTTAACCCCCCACCAACAGTCATATTTTTCAGGATAATTTTCAAAGTTATACCAAGATGCATATTGAGATTCCCTAGACTGATAAGCACCTAATGAATTGTAATTCCCATATTTATTAAAGTATATACTATCATCACCAGTATGACTAAATACTCCATCTAATATGATACTTATCCCTTTATTTTCTGCTTCTTTAATTAGTTCTTTAAATATTTCTTCATCTCCAAACATAGGGTCAATCTTTTTATAATCACCTGTATCATATTTATGGTTACTTTGTGATTCAAATATTGGACTAAGATATATTATACTTACCCCTAGAGTTTTAAGATAATTTAACTTACTAATTATTCCTTTTAAATTTCCCCCCTGGAAATCCCATCTTACTACTTCATTTTCACTATTTTTTATATACATAGGGGTATCTTCCCAATTTGCATATGTAAAACTATTTTTTTTAGCATTGCTTATTTTTCCAACTTTGTTAAATCTATCTACAAATATATGATATAGTACACCTTCTTTAAACCATTTAGGTGTATTTATTTTTTTACTTACAGTAAGTTGATATTTATTTATGTCATTTATATTATAATAAACTGTAGACTCTCCATTGTGAAATTTCTTACCATAATATCTAGTTTCTACATTTTCATCTATGATTTCTATAGTTTTAAAATAATAAAAGTAAATATTTTCTTTATTTATTTTAAATTCATGTATTCTAAATTCATTACTTGAAATTCTACTCATTTGTATTTCTTCTATAACTTCTTTATCTGTTTCTAAAATAAAATATACATCTTTTACATTTTCTGTAGATTTTATATTTATCTTTAGCTGTTCCCCTAATTCTAAAGCCCCGAAAGGTTTTTTGAAACTTTCTAGCCAAGAATTATATGTTATATTCATTTGCTTCCCCACCTTTATTTTAAAACTGAATTATTTCTTATACCATATATCCTTAGCATATTCATTTATAGTTCTATCCGTTGAAAATATTCCTGAGTTAGCTATATTTATTAATGATATCCTATTCCAATTTTCTTTATCTTTATACAAATCATTTACTTTTTTCTGAGCTTCTATATAATTTTCAAAATCTCTTAATACAAAAAACTCATCATTATAAGTTATTAATGAATTGTATATTTGTCTTCCTTCTTCTCCTATATTAGGTATAAATCCATTTACTAAATCATCAACAACTCTTTTTATATAAAAATTATTGGAATATATATCTGCAGCTGAATATCCACCATATTTGTTATATTCCAAAACTTGATGTGCTAATAATCCAAATAAAATTATATTTTCATCTCCGACTTGCTCATGAATCTCTATATTAGCACCGTCTAGCGTTGCTATCGTTATAGCTCCATTCATCATAAACTTCATATTACTAGTTCCTGAAGCTTCTTTTGTAGTTGTAGAAATTTGTTCACTTACATTTGCTGCTGGTATTATTCGTTCTGCCAAAGATACTCCATAATTTTCAATAAAAACTATTTTAAGTTTGTCATTAACTCGTTTATCATTGTTAATTTTTTGTGCTAATTCATTTATAAATTTAATAATACATTTGGCTAAATAATATCCTGGTGCTGCTTTAGCTCCAAATATGAAAGTTCTTGGTTCTATATCTAAATTAGGATTGTCTATAAGTTCGTGATATAAGTGAAGTATATGAAGTGCATTCATAAGTTGACGTTTATATGCATGTAGCCTTTTTATTTGAATATCGAATATAGAGTTCGGATCTACTATTATTCCATTTTTATTTTTTATAATTTTAGCTAATATAGCTTTATTATCTAATTTTATTTTCTCTAAATTATTTAATATATTAATATCATTTTTATATTTTTCTAATCTTTTTAATTGCATTGTATCTTTTTCCCAATCATTACCTATAATTTCAGTTATTAAACTTGATAATTTAGGGTTGGAAATCATTAACCATCGTCTATGTGCAATTCCATTAGTTTTATTGTTAAATTTAAATGGATCATCTTCATAAAAATCTTTTAATACTTCTTTTTTTAATATTTCTGTGTGAAGTTTGGCAACTCCATTCACACTACTACTTCCCACTATACTCAAATTTGCCATATTAATATTATTGTTTGATATTATAGCCATTCTATTTATTTTTTCAACATCAGATACATATCTTTTGTTTAATTCATTACAGTATCTTTTATTGATTTCTTCTATTATCATATAAACTCTAGGAAGTAACTCTTTTACCATACTAATCTTCCATTTCTCCATAGCTTCTGCCATTATAGTATGATTTGTATACGATATTGATTTTTTCGTTATATTCCAAGCTTCATCCCATCCAATTCCTTCTTCATCCATAAGTATTCTCATTAATTCTGGAACACATAATGATGGATGTGTATCATTAATATGAATCGCTATTTTTTCATGTATTTTACTTATTTTCACTTTATTTTTTTTACACTTTTTAATTATATCTTGTATTCCTGCACTAACTAAAAAATACTCCTGTTTTAATCGTAATATTTTTCCAGCATCATTAGAATCGTTAGGATATAATACTTGAGATATTTCATCTATATAATATCTATATTGTAGTGCATCATGATAACTTCCATAACTATTTTTAGCATCCTTTAATATAGGATCAAAATCTTTTCTTGGTATATCAGATTTAAATAATCTAAGAGTATTTATATATTCATTGCTATAACCTACAATTGGAATATCGTACGGAACAGCCATTACAGGCATATAATTTTTATGAATTACGTTTAGTTTTCCATTTTCTTGTATTAATTCAATATCTCCTCCAAACTTAACTATAACAGCTTTATTTGGTCTAACCGTTTCCCATACATAAGATTCTTCTTTTAGCCAGTTGTCTGGTACTTCTATTTGATGTCCATTAACGAACTTTTGCTCAAATAATCCATATTTATATCTTATCCCATATCCATGTCCACTTATATTAAGTGATGCCATAGAATCTAGAAAACAAGCTGCCAATCTTCCCAATCCTCCATTACCTAATGCGGGGTCAACTTCAGCCTGAATTATATCTTCTAAATTAATATCCATATCTTTTAAAATAGATTTTACTTCTTCTTCTATTCCTAAATTAAGAAGATTTGATTCTAATTGTCTTCCTAATAAAAATTCTATGCAAAAATAATAAACTTCTTTTTCTTTATCAATTCTACTTTCTTTCCATATATCAGCTATCTTAGATTTCAATACATTAACTACTACATTTAATATTTGTTCATTATTAGCTTCCTCTATATCTTGTTTATATATAAAATCCATTTGTCTTTTAAGTTCTAACTTAAATTTCTCTCTATTTATGAGAGCCAATACTATCAACTCCTTTATTTAGATATTTCATTGTATGTTTCTAAATATAACTTTGCTGATTTATTCCAGCTGCTATCTGTATTCATAGCTTTTCTAACTAAATTAGACCATACATCTTTTTTATTTTTATAAATATCTATCGCAGATTTTATGCAATAGAACATTTCATGTGCATTATAATTTGCAAAGCTAAATCCATTACCTTCACCAGTATATTGATTATAAGGTGTTATTGTATCCTTAAGTCCACCAGTTTCTCTAACTATAGGTATAGACCCATATCTCATAGCTATTAATTGCCCTATACCACAAGGTTCGAATAAAGATGGCATTAAAAACATATCTGATGCTGCATATATTTGTTGAGCTAATGATGAGTCAAAAGTCAATGTTGCAGCAACTTTATTTGGATATTTTCCAGAATAATAATTAAACATAGAATGATATTGTTCTTCTCCTGTACCTAAGACAACTAACTGCAAATCCTCAGCTATTATCTCAGGCATCATATATGAAATTAAGTCTAATCCTTTTTGAGATGCTAATCTAGAAACTATCCCAATCATCGGAATATTAGCGTTAATTTCTAATCCTAGTATTCTTTGTAATTCTAACTTGTTTTTAATCTTACCTTCTATCGAATTTACATCATAATTACATACTATGTTTTTATCAGTAGCAGGATTGTTAATTTCATAATCAATTCCATTTACAATTCCTTTTAATTTATGTGAATTTTCTTTTATTAATCCATCTAAATCTTCTCCATAATATTTAGTTTGTATTTCATTTGCATAAGTTGGGCTTACTGTACTTACCTTATCTGAATATACTATGCCTGCTTTCATAAAATTGACTCCACCATAATACTCTATATGACCATCATCTAAATACCATCTAGGTATAGATAATGTGTCTTCTACATTTTTATTAGAAAATATACCTTGATACTGTAGATTATGTATAGTATACATAGTCTTTATATTTGAATATCTCTCATCAGTTCCATAGTGTTCTTTTAAAAATAAAGGTATTATCCCTGTATGCCAATCATTTAAATTCATTATATCTGGATAAAAATCTATTCTTTTTAAAGATTCTAATACGGCATTGCTAAAAAATGTGAATCTTTCTACATCATCTTCATATCCATATAAATATGCATATTCGCCTTCTCTTTTAAAATAAAATTCATTATCTATAAAATAAAATTTAACTCCATCTAGTTCTAATTCTAATAAACCACAATATTGATTTCTCCATGCTACATTTACATTAAATACTGCTACTCTTTTCATTTGATCTTTTAAGTACTTAGGTATGTTAACATATTTAGGCATTATAACCCTTACATCTACACCCTCTCTTTTTAAAGCTTTAGGAAGCGCATATGATACATCTCCTAACCCACCTGTCTTTGCGAAAGGCCAACATTCGGCTGTAACAAAAAGAACTTTCACAACTTATCCCCCTCTATATACTCACATTTTTTTCTACTACTAATGGTAATTTTACATCTCCCTTTAATTCTTTTCCTTCTGATATAACTGTATTTTTATCTAATATAACATTATCTAACATAACATTTTCTTCTACTTTACCACTTTGCATAATTATAGAATTTTTAATTACTGCACCTTTTTTTATGTGTACCTTTCTAAAAATGATACTATCTTTTACATCCCCTTCTATAACACATCCAGTAGCAATAAATGAATTTTTCACATTTGATGTTTCTGTATATAAAGTTGGTGGCTCATTTTTTTCCTTAGTAAATATCTTTCTATCTGCGTAAAATAATTCATTAGCTATATCCACATCTAATAAATCTTTATTAGCTTGAAAATAAGTACTCGTAGAATTTATACATTTTAAATATCCATTATACTCATACGAACCGACTTTTAAATTTGTAATACTTTCGTTTATACAATCTTCTATATGAGTATACTCCCCATTAGATACAGCCTCATACAACATATCTATTAATAATCTTTTTCTCATTATATACATATCCATAGATATATTAGCTTGTTTTTCTCTTCCTAAATTTATCCCCATCCCAGAAATTTGATTTCCTTCTTTTATATTTAACATTGATGTTCCCAAAAAATCTTCATTTGCATTGTTTACACTCTTATAAATTATAGTTATATTATTTTTGGAAGCCTTATGATAACTTAAAACTTTTTTATAGTCCATATTACAAATCATATTGCTAGGAGCTATTAAAACATATTCTTGCTTACTCTTTTCTATATAATCGATATTAGAAAAGATATTGTAAATATCACCTTTTTTTATTTGTCGATACATTTGCTCTTTAGTATTTTCCGGGCTGAAAACAAATAATCCATCGTTTTTAGCAGATAAATCCCAATGACTTCCATTACCTAAATGATCTGTTAATGATCTGTATTTTTGATCCGAAAAAATACCAATATTTTTCATTCCCGCATTTATCATATTAGATAATGTAAAATCTATTATTCTATATCTTCCTCCAATTGGAATAGATGCAACTACTCTAGAATCACTTAGTTCTTTTAAGTTATCACCTTTTTTATTTAAATTGATTATCCCCATACATTCCTTATTCATAATCTAAATCCCCCTATACTAATTCCATAGCTACTACTTCAAATTCAGATACAATGCTTATACTTCCATCATCACTAGATATATTGCAATCATCTTCTATAATTGCCCCTTCACCTATCATAGCTTTTTCTATTATTACATTTTTACCTATTTTAGCATTAGACATTATTACAGAATCTTTTATAATACTACCTTCACCTACTGTAACTCCATGTGATAATACGGAATTTTCAACACTTCCAAAAACCCTACATCCATCTACTAATATAGATTTTTTAACATCAGCATCTTTGCCTAAATATTGAGGAGGCATAGCCATCGTATCTGTATAAATTCTCCAATTATAATCATTCAAATCAAACCCATTATCAGGATTAATTAAATCCATATTAGCTTGCCATAAGCTTTCTATAGTACCTACATCTCTCCAGTATCCATCAAATTCATACGCATACATACTTACTTTATCTTCTAACATTTTAGGAATTAAATTTTTACCAAAATCTATATATGTTTGTTTTGATTTAAAATAACTCTTTATTGTTTTCCAATTAAATATATAAATTCCCATAGAAGCTAAATTACTCTTAGGTTTTTCTGGCTTTTCATCAAATTCATATACCATTCCATCTTTTTTTGTATTCATAATCCCAAATCTACTTGCCTCATCCCAATCAACTTCCATTACAGCAATTGTAACATCTGCATTGTTAGATTTATGTTCTTCTAACATATGACTATAATCCATTTTATAAATATGGTCTCCTGATAATATAAGTACATATTCTGGATCGTAACTATCTATATAGTTCATATTTTGATATATTGCATCTGCCGTTCCTTTGTACCAATTTCCTTCTTTCTCATTCATATATGGCTGTAATATAGATAATCCACCATTTCTTCTATCTAAGTCCCAGTGGCTTCCTATCCCTATATGTGCATTTAGCAATAACGGTCTATATTGAGTTAATACTCCTACTGTGTCTATCCCCGAATTTGAGCAATTGCTCAAAGCAAAATCTATTATTCTATATTTACCGCCAAATGAAACAGCTGGCTTTGCTATATTTTTAGTAAATACTCCTAATCTTGATCCTTGACCCCCTGCTAAAATCATAGCTATCATTTCTTTTTTCATCATCTACTACTAATCCCCCTATTAAATTTAATAATAAAATTAAAATGTACTTAGATAATTATATCCTTGCCTTTTATAAATACTGCGCCTAACGGCGGAACTTTTATATTTATTGAATAATCTTTATTGTGCCAGTTTAAATCTTGTGAATATAAGTTAATCTCTTCCATTGTTTGACCAGAACCATAATATTTAATATTGTCGCTATTAAAAACTTCTTCATATAAACCTTTATATGGAACCCCAATTCTATATTGGTTGTAAACCACAGGTGTAAAGTTTAGTACAGCAATTATAAAATCTTCTTTTTTCTTTCCTTTCCTCATTAAAACAATTACGCTTTGATTTATATTATGTGGGTCTATAAAATCAAAACCTGAATGATGATTATCTATTTCATACATAGCTCTTTCATTTTTATAAATATGATTTAAATCTTTTACATAATCTTTAATTTTTCTATTTGATTCGATGTTAAGCTCATTCCAATCTAAACCATATTCAAATCTCCATTCTAAATCTTGTGCAAATTCACATCCCATAAATAATAATTTTTTTCCTGGGTGCATCATCATATATGCATATAATAATCTTAAATTGGCAAATTGTTGCCATTCATCTCCTGGCATTTTGTTTAGCAAAGATTTTTTCCCATGAACAACTTCATCATGGGATAGGGGCAATATAAAATTTTCTGAAAAAGCATACATAAATGAAAAAGTTATAAGTTCATGATGATACTTTCTATATACAGGATCCATTTCCATGTATCTTAACGTATCATTCATCCACCCCATGTTCCATTTATTATCAAATGCTAATCCCCCTTTATATGATGGTCCTGTTACCATAGCCCAAGATGTAGATTCTTCTGCTATTATAATTGGATTTTTAACTTCTTTATGTACAATTTCATTAAACATTTTTAAAAATTCTATAGCTTCAATATTCTCTCTACCACCATATTTATTAGGTTTCCAATGCCCTATATCATAGTCTAGATATAACATACTTGATACAGCATCCATTCTTATTCCATCTGCATGAAATTTTTCTAACCAAAAGATAGCATTAGATATTAAATAACTTTGTATTTCTAATTTTCCTAAATCAAAATGTGCAGTTCCCCATCCTATATTTTCAGCTTTAGTTTCATCTTCATACTCAAATTGATTTGTTCCATCAAATTTGTATACTCCATGGTCATCTTTGCAGAAATGACTATATGCAAAATCAAGTATTACTCCAATCTCTTTTTCATGACACTTATCAATAAATTCCATTAAATCTTTAGGTGTTCCATATCTGCTAGTAGCACTATAATACCCTATAGTTTGATACCCCCAAGACATATCTAATGGATGTTCAGTTATAGGCATTATTTCTATGTGGGTATATCCCATATCATGTACATAATCTATCATTTCATATAATTCATCATAACAAAAAAATTCTCCATCCCACTTCCTTTTCCAAGAACCTAGGTGGACTTCATATATATTCATTGGCTTATCATTATAAGTATTTTTTTCTCTTTTTTCTATCCAGTTTTTATCGCTCCATTTATAATCATCTATATCAAAAACAACAGATGCTGTATTTGGTCTTTTTTCTGATAAAAATGCATACGGATCTGATTTTAATTTACTTTTCCCACTGATACCAACCACATTGTATTTATACTTTGCTTTATAATCCATTTTAGGTATAAATATATTCCATACTCCGCTATCTTCTATATTAATCATAGGATATAATTTATCATCCCAATCATTAAACTCTCCAACTAAATAAACAGCTTTTGCATTAGGTGCCCATAATGTAAATGTAACTCCCTCTATCCCTTCATACTCTACTTTATGGGCTCCCATAAATTCATAACTCCTATAACTTTTTCCCTCTTTAAATAAGTTTATATTATAACTGTTTATAATATCTTCATGCTTCTTCAATATAAATTCCCCCATTGTAATTACCTCATTAGTTATAACTTTCGAACATGTAAAACATATATTTTTAATTATATCTTAATTCATACTTTACTATATAAAGTATTTATCCAAAAATTCAGACTTAAATATCTAATTTTCATATTATTTCTTTTATATAAATTATATTTTTACAATTAATTACAAAATCTTAATTTAAGATTTTATAAAAAAAGAAGGATTAGGAAATATTTAATTTATTTCCTAATCCTTCTTTTTATTGACCTATTTTTAAATTTGGAACAGCATTTAAGCTCATATCGTCTCTTCTTCCGTTAATAAAATTGTAATATCCAGCACATCCAATCATTGCTGCATTATCTGTACATAATATAAGTGATGGATATTTAACTTGTATATTTTGTCTTTTAGCCATTGCACTTAACTTTTCTCTAAGTGCAGAGTTTGAAGCAACTCCACCTGCTAATGCAATAGTATCATATCCTTTTTCTTTAGCTGCTTTTATAGCTTTTTTAGATAGTACTTCCACTACTGCTTCTTGGAAAGATGCTGCTACATCTTCGACTACTATTTCTTCATTTTTCATTTTTTTAGCATTTAAATAATTTAAGACTGCTGATTTTAATCCACTAAAACTAAAATCATATCCTTCATCCATACAAGCTCTAGGGAAATCTATAGCTTTTTTATTTCCACTTTTAGCTAATTTATCTATTATTGGACCACCTGGGTATCCTAAATCCATAGCTCTTGCTATTTTATCAAAGGCTTCTCCCGATGCATCATCTTTAGTTTTTCCTAATATCTCATATACTCCATAATCTTTTACTTCAACTAAATGAGTATGCCCCCCTGAAACTATTAAAGTTATAAAAGGTGGTTTTAAATTTTTATCTTCTATATAGTTAGCACTTACATGACCTTCTATATGGTTAACTCCTACTAATGGTATATCTAGGGTATATGCTAAAGTTTTAGCATATGATAAACCAACTAAAACAGCTCCTACTAGACCTGGTCCATAAGTTACCGCTATATTGTCTATATCATCAAAAGTTACATTTGCTTCATCTAAAGCTTCTTGAACAACCATAGATATATTTTCTACATGCTTTCTAGATGCTACTTCTGGAACAACTCCCCCAAATTTTTTATGTAATTCTATTTGAGTAGATATTATATTACTTAAAATTTCTCTACCATTTTTAAGTACTGCACAAGCTGTTTCATCACAACTTGATTCTATGGCTAATGTTATTATATCTTTCATACTTACACCTCTTTTAATTGGCTCCACATTATCATTGCATCTTCTTTATTGTCACTGTAATATTCTTTTCTGATACCAGCTAATTTAAATCCATATTTTTTATATAGATTTTGAGCTACTATATTAGAAACTCTTACTTCTAGTGTCATCGCAAAGATATGATTTTCTTTGCATTTTTTTACAAGATGCATTATAAGTTTATCGCCTATCTTTTGTCCTCTATAATCGCTATGTACTGCAACATTAGTTATATGACCTTCTCCTGCTATAAACCATATGCCTACATATCCAACTATTTTTCCATCTATTTCTGCTACTAAATATCTAGCAACATCATTTTTCATTTCTTTTTCAAATTCACCTTTAGACCAATAATGCTCAAAACAGTCTTTTTCTACTTCAAAAACTCCAGATACATCATTTAAAGTCATATCTCTTACTATTAAATTACTATTTTCCATTCTCTAACCTCTTCATTTTTTCTTCATACTGAACCTCTGCTTGAGACTTTCTTATATACATTGGGTTTATAGAATGACAATTATAAATATCTATATTTTTTTCATATTTCATAATTCCTAGCACGCATAAACTGCTTGCCTTGTTTACATTATTAGATGCTGATGCTATAGAAATATTATTTACTTCAGAAAGCTTGTCTCTATATAAAGATGTAGCTTCTCCAACTAATATAAATTCTTCATCTTTACTTGATAGTTCCTCTATAAGCTCATCTATAGTTATTACATTTACATCTTCTATAGTTTTAAATTCATTGTTTTCAAATTTATATTTACCTGTATATACTTGATTTCTTTGAGCATCTATTATAGAACATATTGTTTTATCACAAAGATTCATATTGAACGCTAATGATTCTAAAGAATTTACACTTATTATTGGTAAGTTTCTTACATGTGATATAGCTTTTGCTGTAGCCATTCCGATTCTAAGTCCCGTAAATGAACCTGGTCCTATACATATTGCTATTGCATCAATATCTTTTATGCTTAAATCACTTTCTTTTATCATAGACTCAATCATTAACATAAGCTTTTGCGAATGAGTTCTCTTAGAATTTATAGTGTATTCGCATATTAATTTTTCATCTTCTATAATACATACACTTGCTGCTTGTGTAGAAGTATCTATACCTAATATTTTCATTACTTAGCCAACTCCTTAACTATTTCTTCGTACTTTTCTCCTTTTGGAGTTAATATCATTTCTCTTCCTGTTTCTTTATAATTCATTTCTATATATAAGTATTCATCTGGAAGTATATCCTCTATTAAGTTTGCCCATTCAATTATACAAACTCCGTCTCCATTTATATACTCATCAAAACCTATATCATACATTTCATCACTACTTCCAATTCTATATACATCAAAATGGTATAAAGGCATTTTTCCTTCATACTCATTTACTATTGTAAAAGTAGGACTTGTTATATAATCATCTACTTCTAAAGCTTGTGCCAGACTTTGAGTCATAGTAGTTTTTCCTGCACCTAAATCTCCTATTAAACAAACTACACTCTTAGGTGTTAACAAATTACCTAGCTTATATCCAATTTCTCTTGTTTGTTCTTCATTTTCTAAATATATTTTAACCATCTATATCATCTCCATAAATAAGACTTGTTTATTAAAATTATTAATGTAACAGATATTATTATATTATAACCACATACTATTATAAAGGCTTAGATTTACAAAGTTTTTATTCTATATCATATATTTGTGTAATTTATGATAATATTATTTATTATAAAGGGGGCGATTTTTTTGAATTATAAAATTCTTACATATGAGGATTATAATGATATAGTCGATATTTCTAAAAATATTTGGGATGGTCATGATTATTTACCTAAAATATTTCATAAGTGGGTGGATGAAAAAGAAGGTTGTTTTTTAGGATTGGTAAAAGATAATAAAATTGTTGCAGTTGGCAAATATACAATTCTACCAGATAAACAAGGGTGGCTTGAAGGACTTAGAGTACATATAGATTATAGAGGCCAACAACTTGCACATGCTATTTCAGATATGTTATTTAATTTAGCAAGAGAAGATTTGAAAAATAAAAAAATCATTAACATTGCAATGTGTACTCATATAGATACTCAAGCTAGTATTAAAATGATGGAGTCTAAAAATTTCCACTTAGAACAAAGCTGTCTTATTATATTTAAAGACTATAAATTTGTAAAAAATTCCAATTTGAGTATGAGTGATTTTAAAATAGAGGCTTGGGAAATATCTTATGAAGATTTTAAAAATCTAGATTACTTTAAAACTTGCAATAATAAATTAACTTATGGATTTACATTTTTAAATTTATGCGAGACTATTTACAATGATTTAGTTGAAAGTAATTCATTAGTAATAGTTAATGGACATAAGTGCATAGTTAAAATGAAAGGATGTCCTTCTATAATATGTATAGATAATACATTTGAAGGAATAAATGATGCTACTAACTACTATTTATTGAAATATAAATCTAAGGAAGCTGAAATTTATATAACAAACCCTTATGATGAACTTATAGATAAACTTAAAAATAATAATTTTGAATCTATGTCTAACTTCGAAAAAGACTGTGTTTATTATGTATATAGTAATTAATTTTTTATAAAATAATGAGTATACTAGGGTTATTTTTATTACCCTAACATACTCATTTCTTATTTGTAAACTAATTTATTTTTTAAGTATAACTTCCATTTTTTTATACAGAGGCAGTGTTACTAACGAAATCACAACAGCTTTTACCAAATTAAAAGGTGCTATCATCCAAATAACAAAACTTCCTAAATCAGTTACTTTTGGATTTATCATATTACCCATATTTATTATAGCTTCCATTGGCATTACTGTTCCATAAAAAGGTAACAGCATATAATAATTAGTTAAACATCCGATTATAATCATAGCCATAGTTCCTAATGTAAATCCTAATAATAATCCTTTTAAACTTTTTCTTTGTCTATATACCAATGATACTATAACCACATAAGACCCACCTATTAATAAATTTGCTATTTCTCCTATCCATGCAGTTGTTGAAGCTGTCATAGCTTGAAATAAATTTTTTATAAGTACTATTGTAAACCCTGCAATTGGACCTAGCGTCATCCCTCCAAATATAGCCGGAACATCTGATATATCCAATTTTAAAAAATCTGGAAATATTCCCGGTATCGGGATAGATATAAACATAAGTATATAAGATATTGCTGATAATATTGCTATCTTCGTCATCGTATTAGTTGACATTGACTTCCTTCTTTTTATTATTTGTTGCATTTTAGTACCCTCCTAATGTTATTTATATTAGGAAAAAATAAAAGCCCGAAGAATCTCTTCGAGCTTAGTTTTTGAGTATATTAAAAATAAATACATGTATTTATATATTTTATACGCTTTTACTAATCCTCTCTCATCCAGACTTTACTGTCGGCCTTGGAATTTCACCAAGTCATGCTACAAATGTAGCTCGCGGGCTATACCGCCGGTAGGGAATTTCACCCTGCCCCGAAGATCTTACGTGCTATTTAATTTTCCTTACACTTATATATTATTAAGTATCTGCTTATATGTCAATAATTTAATTCCAATTATTTTCTATAAACTACTTTACCATCAATTATAGTGTATAATACATTACTTTGAATTTCTAGTGGATTGTTATCCCATATAACTATATCTGCATCTTTACCTATTTCTATAGATCCAACTCTATCTTCTATCCCTAATGTTTTAGCTGAATTTATAGTTATCGCTTCTATAGCTTTTTGTGAGTCCATCCCATATTTCACTGCAATTCCTGCACATATTGGTAAATAATGAAGAGGAACTACTGGATGATCCGTAGTTAATGATACATCCATTCCAGCGTTAGATAATATTCCAGCTGTATCAAAAGTTAAATTTCTAAGCTCAATTTTAGATCGTTCTGAAAGTGATGGTCCAACTACAACTGGATATCCTTCTTCCATTAAATCTTCAACTATTAAATGTCCTTCTGTGCAATGATCTAATGTTAATCTTAAATTAAATTCCTTAGCTATTCTTATTGCTGTGAACATATCATCAGCCCTATGTGCATGAACTTTAAATGGTATATCTCTTCTTAATACAGGTAATAAACTTTCCATTTTAATATCATAATCTGGCTTTTCATTTTCATCATCTTCTTCATAAAGAAGTATTGCATCTAAATATTCTTCAGCTTCTTTCAAAGTTTCTCTTAACATAGCAGCTATTGCCATTCTAGTTTGAGGAGTCTTATCATCTTGTCCATAACAGCTTTTTGGATTTTCTCCAAATGCTATTTTTGATGCTACAGGATTTTTTATAATCATTTTATCTATTCTTCTACCAACAGTTTTTATCGCTATACACTGCCCACCCATAACATTAGCACTACCTGGAGTACTACATGCAGATGTTATTCCTCCATTTCTAGCTTCTTCAAAACTTCTATCCATTGGATTTATTCCATCTATTGGATTTAAATGAGGAGTTATCGGATCTGTTTCTTCATTTCCATCTGCTCCTTCAAATCCCATTCCATCTTCCCATAAACCTAAATGCGTGTGTGCATCTATAAATCCTGGGAATACTAAATTTTTATTAGCATCTATAACTTCTACATCTAGTGGTGCTACTATATCCGTTCCTATTTCGATTATTTTCCCGTTTTCTATAAGTATATCACCATGAACTACTCCATTAGTAACAGTATTTATAATTCCATTTTTTATAAACAGCATTTATTCCTCCTATATTTCTTTAACATCTCTCATAGTTAAAGAAACTCTCTGTGTTTTTAAATCTACCCCTATAACTTTTACATCTATTACATCGCCTACTGTAACGATAGTCATAGGATCTTTTACAAATTTATTACTCATTTGTGATTTATGAACCAGCCCATCATTTTTTATTCCTATATCAACAAACGCTCCAAAGTCTACTACATTTCTAACCGTTCCTTTTAAAATCATATCTTCTTTTATGTCTTCAATTTTTAATACATCAGTTCTAAGTACAGGCTTCATACCTTCTTCTCTAGGGTCTCTTCCTGGTTTTTTTATTTCAGATATAATATCTTTTAAAGTCATTACCCCTACTTCTAATTCTTCACTTAATGTATTAAGTCCTATCAATTCTATTTTAGCGTCTATATCATTTATACTTCTATCTTTTAAATCATTTAATGAATATCCTATTTTATCTAAAAGCTTTTTACATACATCATAACTTTCTGGATGTACAGATGTATTATCTAAAGGATTTTTAGCATCTATTATCCTCATAAATCCTGCACATTGTGTAAAAGCTTGAGGTCCTAATCTTTTTACTTTTTTAATTTGAGCTCTAGATGTAAAGTCCCCATTTTCTTCTCTATATTCAATTATATTTTTAGCTATAGTTTTGCTTATTCCAGCTATATGTTCAAGTAATGAATATGATGCTGTGTTTAAATCAACTCCAACAGAGTTTACTGCATCTTCAACAACTCCACCTAATACTTCCTCTAATCTTTTTTTATTAAGATCATGTTGATATTGTCCAACACCTATACTTTTAGGATCTATTTTAACTAATTCAGCCAATGGATCTTGTAATCTTCTTGCTATTGATATAGCACCCCTTATAGATACGTTTATATCTGGATGTTCTTCATTTGCAAGTTCTGATGCAGAGTAAACCGATGCGCCTGCTTCACTTACTATTGTATATTGAACCTCTCTGTTCATTTCTTTTATCATTTCAGAAACAAATTGCTCTGATTCTCTTGATGCAGTTCCATTCCCTATAGAAATTATATCTATGTTATGTTTTTCTATAAGTTGCTTTAAAGTTTTCTTTGCTGCTTCAGCATCATTTTGTGGCTTAGTTGGATACACAGTTGTATAGTCTAAAAGCTTTCCATTTTTATCTACTACAGCTATCTTACATCCAGTTCTATAAGCAGGGTCAAATCCCATTACAACTTTATCTTTTACTGGAGGTTGAAGTAATAAGCTTTTTACATTTTGACCAAATACACTTATAGCTCTTTCATGAGCTAAATCCGTCAGATGATTTCTTATTTCCCTTTCTATTGAAGGAAAAATTAGTCTTTTATATGAATCTTCTATAGATAATTTTATTTCAGCTTCATTAAATTTATTATTATTATTAATATAAGTAGCAACTATATGATTTACTATTTTTTCATTATTTATCTCTAATTTAACTTTTAAAAATTCTTCTTTCTCTCCTCTATTTATTGCAAGAATTCTATGTGGAGCCATAGTTTTTACAGCTTCACTATATTCATAATACATATCATAAACAGATTTTTCATCTTTAGTATTTTTAGTACTTATTACACCTTCTCTTAAAGCTAAATCTCTTATATACTTTCTCAGCTTAGCATCTTCTGATATTATTTCAGCTATTATATCTTTTGCACCTTTTAATGCATCTTCTTGTGAATTAACATCTTTTTCTTCATTTATATATTTTTTAGCCTCTAGAGTTAAATCTATTTTTTCATTTAACATAGCCATAGCAAGTTCTTCTAACCCTTTTTCTTTTGCTATGGTTGCTCTAGTTCTTTTCTTTTGTTTGAATGGAGCATATATATCTTCAACTTCTTGAAGAGTTTTAGCTTGTTCTATGTTTTTAACTAATTCATCAGTTAATTTTCCCTGTTCCTCTATAATTCTTCTTACATCGTCTTTTCTGCTTTGTAAGTTTCTTAAATATGTTAATTTATCATAAAATGCTCTAAGAGTTACATCACTCATTTCTCCAGTCATTTCTTTTCTATATCTAGCTATAAAAGGTATCGTATTTCCTTCATCTATAAGTTTTATAGTATTTTCTATCTGCGAGTCTCTTAAATTTAACTCTGATTTTAAAATTTGATTTATATCCAATTTAAATTCCTCCTAAAATTCACTTTTCTCCAGTTTATAAGCTCTTAACATTTAAAAGAAGGCTTAAGAATTAACTTCTTAAGCCTTAAGTTCTATGAATTATTTACTTTGCTCATTTTTAAATATTCATTTATAAATAAATCTATATTTCCATCCATTACACTATCAACATTTCCAATTTCAGCATTGGTTCTATGATCTTTAACTAATTTATATGGTTGGAATACATAAGATCTTATTTGACTACCCCAAGTTATTTGTGAATATTTACCCTGTAAATCTTCTATCGTTTCTTTTTGTTCTAATTCTTTAAGTTCTATAAGTTTTGCCATTAGCATTCTCATAGCAGTATCTTTATTACTGTGTTGAGATCTTTGATTTTGGCATTGAACAACTACACCTGTTGGTATATGTGTTATCCTTACTGCCGAATCAGTTGTATTTATATGCTGACCTCCAGCTCCAGATGCTCTGTAAGTATCTATTTTTAAATCCGAAGGATTTATATCTATACTAATGCTTTCGTCTAACTCTGGTATAACATCTACCGAAGCAAAAGACGTATGCCTTTTACCCGATGGATCAAACGGTGATATTCTTACCATTCTATGAACACCTTTTTCGCATTTTAGATATCCATATGCATTTAAACCTTCTATTTGTATAGTAGCACTTTTTATACCTGCCTCTGTGTCAGATAATAAATCTAAAGTCTTAACCTTAAATCCTTTAGCATTAGCCCATCTATCATACATTCTAAGCAACATTTCAGCCCAATCTTGAGCATCTAACCCGCCTGTCCCTGCATTTATAGATAATATAGCGTTATTCTTATCATAGTCTCCGCTTAATAAAGTTTTTATTTTAACTTTATCTATCTCATTTTCAAGAGAGTTTATAGTATTATCAACTTCTTTTTCTAACGACATATCACTTTCTTCTTGTGCTAACTCTAAAAGAACTTCTATATCTTCTAAAGATGATTGTAGATGATTAAACTCATCTACAATATCTTTTAAATTTTTATTTTCTTGAAGAACTTGTTGTGCTTTTTCATTATCATTCCAAAACTCTTGCTCACTCATTGTTTTTTCATTTCTAATTATTTTTTCACTTAGGCCTTCTATGTCAAAGAGAAGCCCTCAATTCTTCTATATTTTTAAACATGTTTTCTATCTTATGTCTATATTCTTGTATATTAAGCATGTGCAACCTCCAAATTATCTTCCGCAACACTTTTTATATTTTTTACCGCTTCCACAAGGACATTCTTCATTTCTACCAATCTCTTCATCTTTTTTAACAGTTCTATTTCCTTGATCAGCATCAGCGTTTGAAGAAATTTTATCTACATCTACTACTTGTTTTCTTTGTATAGGTTCTTCGATTGTAAAGTTATATAAGTATCTTACAGTATCTTCTTGTATAGCTTTTGTCATGTTATCAAACATATCAAATCCTTCTAATTTATATGCTACAACTGGATCTTGTTGTCCTATAGCTCTAAGACCTATACCTTGACGTAATTGATCCATTGCATCTATATGATCTATCCAATAAGAGTCAACAGCTTGAAGAAGTATTACTCTCTCTATCTCTCTCATTCTTTCAGTTGAAACAACCTCTTCTTTTGCATTATAAATTTGATTAGCAACCTCATATATAGCATTTATTGTTTCTTCTTTTTTCATATTTTCAAGATTATCAATTTCTAAACTGCCTTTTGGCATAAACGTGTGGTATAAATATTCTTTATAAGCATGTAAATCTAATCCCTTATCAGTAACATATATATCATATCCACCTTCTATTATTGATGATATCATTGTTTGAATTTGCTCTTTTAAGTTCTCGCCTTCTAATACACGACCTCTTTGTTCGTATATTATTTCTCTTTGCTTATTCATAACATCGTCATATTGAAGTACGTGCTTTCTTATACCAAAGTTTCTACCTTCAACTTTCTTTTGAGCATTTTCTATTGATTTAGTTAACATCTTAGCTTCTATTGGTGTATCTTCATCTAACCCTATTTTCTCAACCATTCCAGAAATTCTATCACTTCCGAACAGCCTCATAAGTTCATCTTCTAAACTTATATAAAATCTTGAACTACCTGGGTCACCTTGACGACCAGCACGACCACGTAGCTGATTATCAATTCTTCTTGACTCATGTCTTTCTGTACCTATTATACACAAGCCTCCAGCTTCTATAACTTGACTTTGCTCTTCTTTTATCTGTTCTTTATACTTTTCAATTATTCTATCATAATCAGCTTTAGCTTTTACTATTTCTTCTGTTAACTCTATTTCTAAACTTTCTATATCTGCATCAACTGTATTTATTATTTCTTCAGGATATCCTATTTTTTTCATTTCTTTTTTAGTTAAGAATATAGGGTTACCTCCTAAAACTATATCGGTACCACGACCTGCCATATTAGTTGCTATAGTTACAGCCCCTAATCTACCAGCTTGTGCTACTATTTCTGCCTCTTTATGATGATTCTTTGCATTTAAAACTTCATGCTTAACACCTTTTCTTTTTAAAAGCATAGACAGTACTTCTGATTTTTCTATAGAAACTGTACCTACAAGCACTGGTTGTTTATGTTTGTGTCTTTCTATTATATCTTCAACAACTGCATTGAATTTTCCTAATTCACTTTTATATACAGAGTCTGCTAAGTCTTCTCTTAAAATCGGCTTATTAGTTGGTATTTGAACAACATCCATTTTATATATAGCCTTAAATTCTTCTTCTTCTGTTTTGGCTGTACCTGTCATACCTGATAACTTATTGTACATTCTAAAGTAATTTTGGAAGGTTATAGTTGCTAAAGTTTTAGATTCTCTTTGTATTCTTAATCCTTCTTTTGCTTCTATACCTTGATGTAATCCTTCTGAATATCTTCTACCAAACATAAGTCTTCCTGTAAATTCATCGACTATAACTATTTCTCCATCTCTAACAACATAATCTACATCTAATTTCATTATTTTATGTGCTTTTAAAGCTTGATTTATATGGTGATATAATTCTATATGAGCTATATCAGTTATATTATCAACTCCAAAATAAACTTCAGCTTTTTGTATACCACTTTCTGTTAATGATATAGATTTTTGCTTTTCGTCTATTTCAAAATTATCATCTTTTAAAGTATGTATAAAAGTATTTGCATCAGCATATAAGTGTGTAGATTTATCTCCAGGTCCAGATATTATAAGAGGAGTTCTAGCCTCATCCACTAATATTGAGTCAACCTCATCGACTATTGCATAATTTAATTCTCTTTGTACTTTTTGCTCTTTATGTATAACCATATTATCTTTTAGATAATCGAATCCATATTCATTATTTGTACCATAAGTTATATCACATTCGTACTGTGCTTTTCTTTCTTGAGGGTTTTGTCCATGAACTATAACTCCAACTGTCATTCCTAAGAATTCATAAATTTTACCCATTTGTTCCTTATCACGTTTTGCTAAGTAGTCATTTACTGTAACTACATGTACACCTTTGCCTGTTAATGCATTTAAATAAACTGGAGCTGTAGCAACTAAAGTCTTACCTTCTCCAGTCTTCATCTCAGCTATCCTACCTTGGTGAAGTACTATACCACCTATAAGCTGAACTCTATATTGTCTCATTCCAAGTACTCTGTTTGAAGCTTCTCTAGCAACTGCAAATGCTTCAGTTAGTATATCATCTACCGTTTCCCCATTATTAAGTCTTTCTTTAAAAACTTTAGTCATGTTTTTTAACTCTCGGTCTGACATCTCCTGAAATTTAGGCTCTAAAGCATCTATCTCATCAACTATTTTGTTGAATTTCTTCATTTCTCTTTTATCAGCTATATTAAATATATTATCTAAGAAACCCATTTAATTACCTCTCCTCGTCCATTATATGTATAATATACATTTTACCATAAAATCATTATATTTTATATTTAAAAAGCTATCGATGTTTATTTTTATCGATAGCTTTAATAATCAAATTAAATTCTAATCTTGTTCTATCATTCCGTAACCGCCATTTTTTCTTTTATATACTATTGATATATTATCTGTTTGTGTATTTGTAAATATGAAAAAGTCATGTCCTAATAAATCCATTTGTAATACAGCTTCTTCTGCACTCATTGGTTTCATATTAAACTTTTTACGTCTATCAATAGAAATATCTATAGAGTTTTCATTATCACTATTTAATTCTTCTTCCGTTAAATCTTCTATATGGTTAAATCTTATACTTTCATTCGACTGATGTCTATCCTGAACTCTTTTTTTATATTTTCTTAATTGTGTATTAAGCTTATCATATGCTACGTCTATAGCTGCATATAAATTTTCTTCTGTATCTTCTGCTCTTATTATAGGTCCACTTATAGGTATTATAGTTACCTCTACTTTTTGTCTTGCTTTTTTAGCACTCACAGTAACTTTCACTTCTGTTTCTGGATGAAGGTAGCAATCTAATCTTTCTAACTTTTCCTCTACTGCATCCTTTATTGCGTCTGTTAATTCCATTTGTTTCCCAGATATTGTTATTCTCATAAGAACATCTCCCTTCAGAATATACAAGTATAAACACTTATATATATATTTCTATGCTTAATTTGAATTTCCTTTATTTTTATTGTTAGCTTCTTATAATTATAATATTCAGCTTAAATTAATTTATTTTTGTCGAATTATTTTACATTATTATTAGTTTGTGGATTTATTTATAGTCATAACCTGTGGATAATGTGGATAGAATTGTTAATAAGTACTCAATTGTTTAATTTTACACATTTTTTACTACTATTTAATCCACAGAACTAATGTTTATTTGTGATTAAATTGTTTATTATTGTCATATTGTCGAATAAACTTAAGAAAATTTGTTTTCAAATAAAAAAAAAGCACCGATAAAGGTACTTTTGTAATATTTTAGCTGACCTGGTCTTTGCCCCCACACTCGCCTGCTGGAGATTTCGCTTGGGTTCGCCGCACTACTGACTCTCTCGACTTTATTGTCGGCAGGTCTTACTTCTAAGCTGCACCATGATCATCAACCCCATTTTTAGGATTAACTTACGTGGGTCCTTTTGCCTGCAACTGGCATGAACTTTCAACCACAGACCTAACATACTACTAATTTATTTTAATATCTTATCTATTATATGTCAATAACAATTTATTCTAGTCAAAAATGTACATACATATATAGTATCTATATTTCTTATTTTTAATAATTTAGATATTTCATTTACCGTACTTCCTGTAGTAAATATATCATCGATTAATAATACTTTTTTATTTTTACATATACCTATATCATCGCTTAGTTTAAATGCATTCTTTAATTCTTTTGCTCTTTCATCGTTTGCTAATTTAAATAATCTTAATGTATTTTTATTTCTATATATACAATCTATTACTTTTTTATCAGTTATCTTTGCCAATTTATTAGCTATAATTTTTGATTGATTAAATCCTCTTTTTCTTTCCCTTTTTCTGTGCAATGGTACATATAGTATATAATCATACTCTATACTTTCATTCTCTAATTTATCTTTAATTATACTTGCTATGTATCGTGCCATAAAAGTTTTATTATTATACTTAAATCCAAAAACTATTTTTTTACTAAGATCATCATACTCTATACATCCTATAGCTTTATCAAAATAATAATTTTTATTTAAGCAAGCATGACACCCTTCTAATAATTGTTCTACTTTTATTTCCTCTACAGCATGATTTATTATTGTCTTGCCACATTTTATACATCCATCATTTATAAAATTTAATTCTTTGAAACAATCTTTACATAAAGAATAAATATTTTCTTTACTAATAGATTTATTGCATATAATACAACTTATATTACTAGGATATACCAATTCTATTAGCATGTCAGTTATTGAACTAATTTTTTACCAACAGCCCCTCTTTTTTTAATTTATTTAGTTTTTTACCTAAATTAGAATGCCTATCATTAGTTTTATTATTTTTAATCATATATTCTAAGTATTTAACATTACCAACTAGTACTACTAATTTTTTCGCCCTAGTTACAGCAGTATATAACAAATTTCGATTTAATAGCATTGGTGGAGCCCAAGTTACAGGTATCACGATAGCGGGAAACTCACTGCCTTGACTCTTATGTATCGTTGTGCAAAAACTATGATCTAACTCATCTAATTCAGAGTATTCATATGATACTATTTTTATTTGATCAAATAAAACATATATAACCTTATTTTCTTTTTCTATATGATAAATATAACCTATATCTCCATTGTATATACCCTCTCCACTTTCACTTTTATCTTCTGTTTCCCATTTTTTTGTGTAGTTATTTTTAACTTGCATTACTTTATCGCCAACTCTAAAAATTCTTTTTTGTAGTGTTTCTTCTACCTTATATTTTTCTTCTTTGTTTAAATACTTTTGTAATTCAACATTCAAATTAGCTACACCTAAATCTCCTTTTCTCATAGGAGCTAATACTTGTATATCTTTTAATTTATCTAAATTATAAAACTTAGGAAGTCTATCATTTACTATACCAACTATTTCTTCTAATATTTCTTCATTTGTGTCCTTTTTTATAAAGAAAAAATCTTTGCCTTTAGCATTTAAATGTAGTGGTAACCCTTGATTTATTCTATGGGCATTGACTACTATCATACTTTCTTGTGCTTGCCTAAAAATTTCTGTCAATCTAACTACATTTATAACCTCAGATTCTATAATATCTTTCAAGACATTTCCTGCCCCAACAGAAGGTAACTGATCACTATCTCCAACTAATATTAATCTAGTTCCTGGCTTTATAGCTTTTAATAAACTGTACATAAGTACAATATCAACCATAGAAACCTCATCTACTATAACTACATCTGCTTTTATTGGGTCATCTTCATCCTTTAAAAATACTAATTCTTCTGAATCTGTAGCATATCCCATTTCTAGTAATCTATGGATTGTTTTAGCTTCTTTATTAGATGTTTCACTCATTCTTTTAGCTGCCCTACCTGTAGGAGCTGCTAATATTACTTCTTGTTCATTATTTTCAAATACTTTTATAATTGTATTTATAGTAGTTGTTTTTCCCGTTCCAGGTCCTCCAGTTATTACTACTAATCCACTGTTTATAGCTTCTTCAACTGCTAATGCCTGATTTTTTGCAAGTTTTATTTCTGTTTCTTTCTCTACTTTTTCAATTTCTTTTTCTACATCTATATTTATATCTTTAAAATTTGCTTGAGATAACTTAATTATTTGCTTGCAAACTCCATTTTCAGATAAATAATATGGTATTAAATATATATGATCTTCACTTCCCATGCCTCTCTCAATATGAATTTTTTGATCATATGCCAAGCTTATAATCGAGTCTGACACATACTCTTTATCTACTTCTAAAAGTTTGCTAGATTCTTCTATAAGTATACTTTCTGGTAAGTATGTATGCCCGCTAGCTAAAGACTGGTTAAGTGAATATAATACACCTTGCATTATTCTATCTTTTGAATATTTATCTATTCCTAAATTAGATGCTATTTTATCTGCTACTTTAAATCCAATTCCTCTAACATCTTCAGCTAATTTGTATGGATTCTTGCTTATAACCTCTATTGCTTTATTTTTATATTTTTTATATATTTTTAGACAAAAGTTGGGAGTTATTCCATAAGGAGATAATTGCATTATTATGTTTCTTAGCTCTCTATTATCTTCATAGCTTTTTGCTATTTGTTCTATTTTTTTAGTACCAATACCTTCAACTTCAGATAATCTATGTGGAGTGTTTTGAATTACATCTAGCGTATCTACTCCAAATTTATTAATTATCCTTTTAGCCATTTTCTCTCCTATACCCTTTATCATTCCAGAAGATAAGTACACATATATACCTTCTATGGATGATGGAGTAACTGGCATAAAACTGTTAACTTCAAATTGAGTCCCATATGTTTTATGGTTTACCCATTTTCCTTCAACTTCTATACTTTCTCCTTCTGTTAAAGTTGGCATACATCCAACTATGACAACATCACTGTTTTCATTTGATAAATGAGCAATAACATACCCATTATCTTCATTTTTAAATACAATGTCACTTATCATTCCTTCTATTTTTTCCATAAGTAATCTCCTAAAAAATACTAACTTTATCGTTTACATAATTAATTATTATTATACAAGTAAATAGAAATAAAAAAAATAGAAGACTGTAAAATTACAGTCTTCTTATATATCTAAAACCCAATACTATATGTTATTAGTTAGCTAATGCTTCATTTTTTAAAATTTCAGCTTTATCTGTTCTTTCCCATGGTAAATCTAAATCTGTTCTACCAAAATGTCCATATGCTGCAACATTTTTGTACATTGGTTTTCTTAATTCTAAATCTCTTATTATTGCTCCTGGTCTTAAATCAAAATTCTTATTTACTAATTCAACAAGCTTTTCTTCACTAACTTTTCCAGTTCCAAATGTATCTATAAATACAGATAACGGTCTAGCAACACCTATAGCATAAGCTAATTCTATCTCACATTTCTCAGCAAGCCCTGCTGCTACTATGTTTTTAGCAACATATCTTGCAGCATATGCAGCAGATCTATCAACCTTTGTAGGATCTTTTCCTGAGAAAGCTCCTCCGCCGTGTCTAGAGTATCCTCCGTAAGTATCGATTATTATCTTTCTTCCTGTAAGACCTGTATCTCCCTGAGGTCCTCCTATAACGAATCTTCCTGTTGGGTTTATATATATCTTTGTTTCTTCATCTAAAAGAGCCTCTGGTATAACTACTTTTATAACTTTTTCTATTAAGTCTCTTCTTATCGTTTCATTACTTACAGTTTCACAATGTTGAGTTGATATTAAAACAGTATGTACTCTAACTGCTTTATTTCCATCGTACTCAATAGTTACCTGAGTTTTTCCATCTGGTCTTAAGTATTCTAATTCTCCACTTTTTCTAACTTCTGTTAATCTTTTTGATAATTTATGAGCAAGAGATATTGGAAGAGGCATTAATTCTTCAGTTTCATTACATGCGAAACCAAACATTATTCCCTGATCTCCAGCTCCTATTTTTTCTATTTCATCTTCTGTTATTTCACCACTTCTATTTTCTAATGCTTCATCAACACCCATAGCTATATCTCCTGATTGCTCATCTATAGCTGTTATAACTGAACAAGTATCTCCATCAAACCCATACTTAGCTCTAGTGTATCCGATTTCTTTTATTGTATCTCTAACTAATTTAGGTATATCTACATATGTGTTTGTGCTTATTTCTCCTGCTACTAACACTAATCCTGTTGTAACTGTAGTTTCACAAGCAACTCTTGCTAATGGATCATTTTTTAATAGAGCATCTAATATTGCGTCTGATATTTGATCACATATCTTATCTGGATGCCCTTCTGTAACTGATTCTGATGTAAATAAATGTTTTGCCATTTAATTATCCTCCTATATTTTAACCTTCTCTTAAAGTTCTCCCATTACCTTAGATCTGTTTGCATAGTCTTTTTTGATATTTAAAAAACCTCTTCTTTATATAAAGAAGAGGTTAATTATATTCATCAATAATTAACTAACCTCATCTTTCAAGATATAAATATCTTGTAGGAATTAGCACCTTTTCCATTCGGAATGGTTGCTGGGTTTCACAGGGCCTGTCCCTCCACCTCTCTTAATAAGGTAATTAAGAAATTTTTATTAATTTTTATTTTACAATTATAATTATACTATCACCCAAAAATATAATCAATATTTTTCTTTAAATTTTCATTGTTATTTTTTCCCTAGATTTTCATATATTTATTTTAGGGGGGGATGTTCCTATGTATTTGGCTAAGGTAAACTATAAGAAAGATAATGTTGTTCAAGTTCTTAGTGAAACATTAAAAAATATAATTAATGAGAATACGGTTATAGTTTGTATAGGAACAGACAGAGCTATAGGCGATTCTTTAGGCCCTTTGGTTGGAACCATGTTGAAAAACAGCAATTATAAATATCCTGTTTATGGCACTTTAGATAAACCTATTCATGCTTTAAATATATATGAATCTCTACAGTCTATAAAGAAAAAACATCCTAATGGGAATTTTTTAGCTATAGATGCTTGCTTAGGCTCAAAAAGTAATATAGGAAATTTACAAATAAGAAAAGGTCCTATTCTCCCAGGAAAAGGAGTAGGAAAAAAACTTCCCGAAATCGGAAATTATTCTATAGTGGGTATTGTTGATAAAGTTGATGAAAATAATAAGTTTTCTTTCAATAATATACGACTAAGCTTTATTTTAGATATGTCTGAAATAATAGCATTAGCTCTAATACTTTCAACCTGACCTAAATTTACAATCTTGTTAAATCACAAAAAAATAAGAAGCTGTCTATATGACAGCTTCTTATTTTTGAACTAATGCAAACATTAATTCTCCACTACAAACTAAATCTTCTCCTACGTATGCATTTGCATTTGCTTTACCTATATTTCTTCTTAATGAAACCATTTCTACTTCCATTCTTAATGTATCCCCAGGTCTAACTTCTTTTTTAAATCTAACTTTATCTATTCCTGCAAATACACCTAACTTACCTTTATTCTCATCAAGAGACATCATAGCTACAGCTCCTACCTGAGCCATTGCTTCTATTATTAAAACTCCAGGCATTATAGGATATTCCGGAAAATGACCTTGAAAAAATGGTTCATTTACAGATACATTTTTTATTCCTATAGCTCTTTTGCCTTCTTCTAACTCTAATATCCTATCTACAAGTAAAAATGGATATCTATGCGGTATCAATTCTTTTATTTGATCTATATTTAGCATATTAATTTTCTCCCTTAGTTATCTTTTTTTTAAGAGGTATCGTTCCACCTGTTTCTAATAAGCTTAATGCAGATAATGATTCTCCAGTTCCTTTAGCTACACATGATAAAGGATCGTCAGCTATTCTAACTTCTATACCTGTTCTTTCCTCTATCTTTTTATCTAATCCATGTAATAAAGCCCCTCCACCTGTCATTATAATTCCAGTCTCACTAATATCTGCAGCTAATTCTGGAGGAGTTTTTTCAAGTACAGCATGCACTGCACAAACTATCTGATTTACACCGTCTTTTAAAGCTTCTAACATTTCTGAGGAATCTATAGTTATTTTTTGTGGAAGACCTGTTACTAAGTTTCTTCCTTTAACATCCATACTCACTTCTTCTTCTCTAGGATAGGCTGTCCCAATTTTCATTTTTATCTGTTCAGCGGTTCTATCTCCTATAAGTAAATTATAGTGTTTTCTCATATAAGTAACTATATATTCATCAAATTTATCTCCACCCATTTTTATGGATTCACTTACTACATCTCCACCTAATGATATTACAGCTATATCTGCTGTTCCTCCGCCTATATCCACAACCATATTACCATCTGCTTTAGATATATCTATACCAGCTCCTATAGCTGCTGCTATAGGTTCTTCTATTATATATACCTCTCTTGCTCCGGCTTGTCTTGTGGCTTCTTCTACAGCTCTTTTTTCTACATCAGTTACTCCTGTTGGTACACATACCATTATCTTTGGCATAAAAAATCTTGAAAGACCTTTTTTATCTATAACTTTATTCACATAATAAGTTAACATTTTTTCTGTAATATCATAATCAGATATAACTCCATTTTTTAATGGTCTTATCGCAACTATATTTCCTGGGGTTCTACCTATCATTCTTCTAGCTTCTTCTCCAACAGCTAGAACAGTCTTTGTATTTTTATCTATAGCAACAACAGAAGGTTCTTCTAAAACTACACCCTTACCATTAACATATACAAGGATATTTGCCGTTCCTAAGTCTATGCCAATTTCAGCTCCTTTAGCCATATTTTCAACTCCTTTTTATTTATATAAACTATTCGTTAATTATTAATACTCTACATACAAAAATATACAAAAACTGCTTTTTAGTCAAGAAAAAAATGTAGGTATACTAACCTACATTTTTGTCACATTTAAATTCATATTTTTGTTTTGTCGCCATTCCACCCCTAATATGTCTTTCTGATTTATTTTTTTCTAAAACCATTTTAACCTCTTTTGCAAGAGATGGGTTGATTTCCTCCAATCTTTCAGTTACATCTTTGTGTATAGTACTTTTACTCACCCCAAATGTTTTGGCTGTTTGTCTGACAGTTGTTTTCTTTTCTAATATATACTTTGCTACAACTATAGCTCTTTCTTCTATATGAGATCTCAAGACTCTCCCCCCTTAAATCCTTGCCTTACTGATATATATGTAAATTAAATAAAAAATATAACAAGCCTAATCAAATTTGATTAGGCTTGTTATATTTTTTATTTAATTAAAGTCATAGGATCTAAAGATTTACCATCTTTTGTTGCAGTTAAATGAACATGTGGTCCATCTAAACTTTCAACGCTAGTAGTATTTCCAACTTTACCTATAACATCTCCATCTTTAATTTCTTGATTTTTCTTAATAGATAACTTACTATCTAGATTAGCATATACAACAGTTACTTTATCTTTAGTTTCTAACTTAACAGATACTCCATGTTGCTCATCTTCAAAAACATCTGTAACTTTTCCACTAACTATAGATTTTACTTTACTTCCTTTTTTAGCTTTTACATCTAATCCTTTATGTATTTCCCAAACATCTAGTGTAGACGAATAGCTAGGCTCTTTTTCTGAGTATTCTCTAGTAACTTTTTCACCTAAATAATGCAATTTACTTTCACTTTCTTTTGTTGTGCTTACTTCTTTTTCTTTAGCTTTTTCTAAATCTTCCTTTGAATTTGTAGTAGTTGGAACAGCTTCTTTATCTTTTCCAATTAAATGAATCTCTTCATCTTCATCGCCTTTTGCAACTTTATCTTTGTTATCTACAAAACCATTCTTAGATGCCAAATCATCTACACTATTTTTCGTAAACCAAATACCTCCAATAGCTACTAAACAAACACAAACAAATAAGGCTAAGTAAAAACCATCTTTCTCTAATAGTTTTTTCTTTTTCATGGTACACCTCCAAATATATTAATACATTTGTATTTTGTACCTTATTTGTTATTTTTATACAATTTTTACATTTTTTTATAAAAAAACTCTAAACTAACCTATAACAGGTTAGTTTAGAGTTTTTAGTATATATCTTTAATCTTTGTATTAGAATAATAGTGATTTAAAATCTCATAGTATAAATGTCCATCTTCAGCCATTCCTGCCGCTCCCCATTGACTCATTCCTACCCCATGACCATAACCCTTTACTACTATGTCTACATACTCATCATTAAACTTCAATTCAAAATTAGCAGAATTTAAATGAAATAAGCTTCTTATATCACGACCTGTTAAATCTTTGTTTGAAACTTTAATCTTATCTACTGATCCGCCTTCACTTCTATTTTTTATCTTGACTTGTTTAGCTAAATCTTTATTAGATATATCTATATCGGGATAACTTTGCTTTATAGTATTAACAAAATCAGAATTATTTATTTTAATATTAGAAGCATACTTAGGCGCACTCTTATCATATGGACTATCCACAGATCTTAAATATGGATATTTAGTACTAAATACTTCTTCACTATTTTCTGTATTTCCTGAAGATGTAGCAAAATAAAGAGGTAGTATAGGTTTATCATCATAAACAACAATATGACCTTCTGTTTCTTTAACAGCTTGCTCTATCTTCTTATAATATTGGTCTATCCATTCCTGACCATTTTTATTTAATAAATCTTCTTTACTTTTATATTCCTGACAATGCTTATAGTCTGTACATACATCTGCATCTTTATGTTTGCCCGTATTTTGATTATATATAGTAAATGTCCTTGCAGCTACTGCTTGAGCTTTAAGAGCCTCTAAATCGAATTTTACAGGCATTTCCCCAGCAATAACTCCACATAAATATTCTTCTATATCTCTATTCTCAACCTGTCCTTTTTTATGGTTATAAACTTTTATTTTAGGTATGTCTTTATTTACTGTTTCGTAGTTTATAACTTTTTTATCTCTTTTCATTTTTATGTTACTTTCATTTGGTAACCTATCACTTATTTTAACATCTGAATCATAAACAAACATAGATATACAAATAGGTATAGCCACTGTAGTTAATACAGTTCCAAATAAAACAACTAAAGGGTTCTTCATAAAATTTTCCTCCTTAGATAAATACTTCTAATCAATAAATTTTATGAACAACCCTTATAAATTATTACTATTTGTTAGTCTTCAATTATTTCTATATTTCCACCTAATGCTTGTATCTTTTTATCTATATCTACATATCCTCTTTGTATATGATATATATCTCCTACTTCTGTTTCACCTTCTGCTATAAGACCACATAATATTAATGCTGCACCCGCTCTTAAATCTGTAGCTTTAACTGTAGATCCATATAATTTATCTACTCCTGTAACTATAGCACTTCTTCCCTCTATCTTTATATTAGCTCCCATTCTATTGAATTCAGCTACATGCATAAATCTATTTTCAAATACAGTTTCAATAACAACTCCTGTACCATTAGCAATTGTAGCCATAGCCATAAATTGAGCTTGAACATCTGTAGGGAATCCTGGATGAGGTAAAGTTTTTATATCTATTGGTTTTAATACTTCTGGACCTTTTACTCTTACTGCATTATCCATATCTATTATTTCACAACCAGCTTCTTTTAATTTAGCTACTACTGGCTTTAAATGCTCCATCATTACATTCTCTATAGTTATATCACCCTTTGTCATAGCTGCTGCAACCATATATGTTGCTGCTTCTATTCTATCAGGTATAACATTATGCTCTGCACCTTTTAATGACTTAACACCTTTTATTCTTATTGTGTTAGTTCCTGCACCTTTAACATTAGCTCCCATTTCATTTAAGAAATTAGCTAAATCAACTATTTCTGGCTCTTCTGCTGCATTTTCTATTATAGTTGTTCCTTCTGCTAAAGCAGCTGCCATCATTATATTTTCTGTAGCTCCTACTGATGGGAAATCTAAGTATAACTTACTTCCTACTAATTTCTCAGCGTTAGCTTCTACAAACCCATGATCTATTATTACATTTGCTCCTAATGCCTTAAATCCTTTTAGATGTAAATCAATTGGTCTAGTTCCTATTGCACATCCTCCTGGCATAGATATTTTAGTATGGTTAAATCTAGCAAGTAATGGTCCCATTACCAAGAATGATGCTCTCATCTTTCTTACAAGCTCATATGGTGCCTCACAAGTTTTTATTTCACTTGCATCTACTGTTAATACACAATCCTTATATTCAACTTTAGCACCTAAATGTCTTAATAAGTCTGATATTACATGAACGTCCTTTAAATTTGGTACTCCGTTTAAAACAGATTTTCCATCTGCTAATAAAGTTGCTGCTATTATAGGTAATACTGCATTTTTCGCCCCATCTATTTTAACACTTCCCACAAGTGGATTACTCTTTTTTACTAAAATTTTTGCCATTTCCTTTTCTCCTCACACTAATATTAATAATCTAATTTGATAATAGGCGTAGCTATGTAAATCATAGTCTTCTCTTCATTCTCGCTATACCTAATTCCTATATTTAAATTTACCTTATTTCCCAAATATTCTAAGTAATCAGTTTTTATTTCTTTGCTAAAAGCTGTAACTGATATAAAATTTTCATCTTCAACCCTGTCTATTTCTTTAGCATTCATATTATATAATATTTTTTGTAAAATATCATCATATTTATATACTTGTAACTTTTTTTCAAATTCTCCAGCTATACATGTATATATATCAACCCTATCACAATGGATATTTAAAGAGTTTTCTAGAACTGTATAAATATCCACTATATCTTTATATACTTTATTTCCTAATATGTCAACTATAATATATGACTCATTTTTACTTTTATTTGCAACAATTATAGATATATTTTTATCTTTTTCTTCTATTTGTGCATATATCTGGCTTTGAGATTTGCTTTTATTTTCTTTCCATTTCAATTCTGATTCTTCTAATCCTAAATTAGAAATAATATCCATACATATATTTTTCATTTCTTCTTTATTTAAAGATTTATCTAAACATCCATTAGCTTTTAAATTATAAAATTTAAATTCACTATTTATACTTTCAAAAGTGTTTATAATTTGATTATATCCATTATTTACTATATTATTTTTTGTCTCTGCATAACATACTACTATTCCTATTAAAAATACAAATACTAAACTCATTATAATTAATATTTTTTTCATTTCATATACCCCCTAAATTCTGTTAATCATACTTAAAATTATTAACAAAATTTAGAATGTTATACTGATTTTAATATATGCAATGATAATTTTAGCTTCGTTAAAATAAGCCTATGTAATTAATCAACAGATTACATAGGCTTTTATTTTTTTATATACTATTCAACTGTAACTGATTTAGCTAAGTTTCTTGGTTTATCTACATCACAACCTCTTTCAACTGCAACGTAGTAAGATAATAGTTGAAGTGGCAATACTGTTAATATGCTTGATAATACATCCTCAACATTAGGTATATATATTACCTCATCAGCAGCTTTTTCAACTTCTTTATTTTTTTCTTGTGCGATAGCTATAACGTACGCGCCTCTAGCTTTAACTTCTTCCATATTAGAAACCATTTTTTCAAATAAAGCTTCTTGTGATGCTATCGCAATAACTGGAGTTCCTTTTTCTATTAAAGCTATTGTACCATGCTTTAATTCTCCTGCTGCAAAAGCTTCAGCATGTATATATGATATTTCTTTTATCTTTAAAGCACCTTCCATAGCTATGTTATAATCTAATCCTCTACCTAAGTAGAAAGCACTGTGCTTTTCTTTTAATGTCTTAGCAACTTCTTTTATGTGATCTTCTTGCTTTAAAGCTTCCTCAACCTTAGAAGGCATTTCTTTTAGCTTTTCTATCATTTCATAATAGTATTCTTTAGTTATAGTACCTTTCTTTATAGCAAAATCTAATGCTATCATATAGAATGATACTAATTGAGTTGTGTATGCTTTTGTAGAAGCAACTGATATCTCAGGTCCTGCCCAAGTGTAAAATACGTCATCAGATTCTCTAGCTATTGAAGATCCAACAACATTAGTCACAGATAATATTCTTGCTCCTCTTTCTTTAGCATATCTTAAAGATGCTAAAGTATCAGCAGTTTCTCCAGATTGACTTACTAATATCAATAATGTCTTGTCATCTATAAATGGATCTCTATATCTAAATTCAGATGCTATATCAGTTATAACTGGTATCTTAGCAAATTTTTCTATAGCATATTTACCTATAAGACCAGCGTGATAAGCTGTTCCGCATGCTACTATATAAACTCTATCTATATTGTCTAAATCTTCTTTAGTCATTTTTATATCATCTAAATGAATTTCTCCATTTTCGTTTAATCTTCTTACTAATGTTTCTTTAACTCCATGAGGTTGCTCGTAAACTTCTTTTAACATAAAGTGTTCATATCCACCTTTAGAAGCAGCTTCTACATCCCAAGTTATTTCATTTACTTCTTTTTCAACAACTTCTCTGTTTTCATTTAATATAGTAACTTTATCACCTACTATATGAACAAACTCTCCATTTTCTAAGAAGTATACTTTTCTTGTATATTTTAATATTGCAGGTATATCTGATGCTATAAAGTTTTCACCTTCACCAAGACCTACAATTAAAGGACTGTCTTTTCTAACTGACACTAACTCTTGGTTATCGTCTTTGCATATAACGCCTAATGCATATGCTCCTCTTAATCTTTGAGTTGCTTGGTATACTGCATCTAATAAATTACCTTCATAATATTTATCAACTAAATGTGCAACTACTTCTGTATCTGTTTGAGATAAGAATTTTACACCTTCTGCTTGTAATTCTTCTTTTAATTCCATGTAGTTTTCTATGATTCCATTATGAACTACTGCTATTGTTCTATCCATATTGAAATGAGGGTGTGAATTTACATCTGATGGTTCTCCATGCGTTGCCCATCTTGTGTGTCCAATTCCTAAGCCTCCATTTATAGGATTTTTTTGTAAATCTTCTGCTAAAACAGCTAATCTACCTTTGAATTTTCTTATTTCTAATTCATCTCCAGTATTTACTGCAACACCTGCAGAATCATAACCTCTGTACTCAAGCTTAGAAAGTCCTTCTACTAAAACCTCCGTTGCCATTCTATTTCCTAAATATCCAACTATACCACACATATTTTGTGTCCTCCTAAAAATATTATTTTTTATATATTTTTAAGATTCAGGTCAGTTTACGTAAGTTTCATTTTGTGCACACAATTGCTCGTATGGTTTGTTAAAACTTTTCGATGGTAAACAACACCGCAGAGCCATCCGCCGATAATTCGATAAACTCTGACCTCGTCAACTTAGAGTTATACTCCTAAGTTCTGGCGCTTGTAAAGTAAATACTGAAATTTTATATTTCAGTATTTACTTTTCAAATTACGATAATTTCTCGTGTATTAAATTAGCTAAGTTTGTAGCTAATTCTTTTAATTGACCTTCATCTTTACCTTCTAACATAACTCTTACTAATGGTTCTGTTCCCGATGGTCTTATTAGTACTCTACCTGAACCGTCCATTATTTTTTCAATTCTCTCTATTTCAGCTTTTATCTCTGGTACTTCCATATATTTATTTTTATTTTCATTTTTTATTCTTGCATTAACTAATACTTGCGGATACGCCGTCATAACAGATGCAAGATTTGATAAAGTTTTGCCCTCTTCTTTAATTATTTGAGCAAGTACTAAAGAACTTAAAACTCCATCACCTGTAGTATTATAATCTAGGAATATCATGTGTCCTGATTGCTCTCCTCCTAAGTTATATCCACTATTTTTCATTTCTTCTAAAACATATCTATCTCCTACACCAGTAGTAGCTAGTTTTATATTATTTTCTTTAGCAGCTATAATTAATCCTATATTACTCATAACTGTAACAACCAAAGTATCTTTTGCTAATTTATTGTGTTTCTTTAAGTAGATAGCTCCAAGTATCATTATATGGTCACCATCAACTATCTCACCTTTTTCATCTACAGCAATTAGTCTATCCGCATCTCCATCATATGCAAGACCTAAATCTGCATTATGCTTAACTACTGCTTTTTGTAAACTTTCTGGATGAGTTGATCCACACTTGTCATTTATATTATCTCCATCAGGAGTATTGTTTATAGCTATAACATTAGCTCCTAATTCTTCAAATACCATAGGCGCAACTTTATAAGCTGCTCCATTTGCACAATCTAGAACTACCTTTAATCCATTAAAATCTGCATTTGATATAGTTTTTAAGTAATCAACATAGTCTCTAACCGCATCATGCTTGTGTAATTTTTTCCCAACTCCACTTCCAGTTGGATGAACATCTACTTTATCTATATTATCTATATACTCTTCTATTTCTAATTCTATAGAATCGTCTAATTTATATCCATTTTCATTAAAGAATTTTATCCCATTGTATTCAACAGGGTTATGTGATGCTGATATAACCACTCCACAGTCAGCATTATAGTGCTTAGTTAAATAAGCCACTCCTGGAGTTGGTATAACTCCAACTGTTATTATATCGCATCCAACCGACATAAGTCCAGCTATAAGCGCAGATTCTAGCATATCTCCAGACACTCTAGTATCTTTTCCAACTACAACCTTAACTTTTTCTTTTCCTTTAGTTAAAACATAACCACCTGCTCTACCTAATTTATATGCAAGGTCACAGTTAAGTTCTGTATTAGCTATTCCTCTTACCCCGTCAGTTCCAAAATATTTTCTCATTTTTAAAAAAACTCCTTCCAACAATAAAGACTTAAGAAAAAATATAATACATCTTTATATTATGTCCCATTAAGGTCTTTAGTTCATAATTGATATTGTAATATGTTTAACAAAAAAAGACAATAGTATTTATACTATTGTCTTTTTTATGTCATCAATTATATTTTTTTGACAAATCGTAATTATGCAAGCGCTTCTTGAGATTTTACAGCTTCAGCGCCTTTCATTAATGCTTCTTTATTTAATGGAACAAATTTTTCTTTACTTGGTCCGAAAACTTTTTTGAAAGCTTCTAATACTGAATCCACTTCCACACACTTATTTAACTCTAAGTATGCTCCTAGCATTATCATATTAGCAACTCTTGGGTTCCCAAGTCCTGAAGCTATTTCATTAGCTTGTATGTAATACGTTTCAACATCTGTTCTTTCTACTTTTTTCTTTATTAATGAACTGTTTACTAATATTTTACCACCAGCAACAACATCTTTTTCGAATTTATCAAGTGAAGGTAGATTCATTACTATTGCACAAGTTGCATCATCAGTTATAACTGGAGACCCTACTGGTATATCAGAAATTGTCACTGAACAGTTAGCTGTTCCTCCACGCATTTCTGGACCATATGATGGTAGCCATGAAACTTCCTTTTCTTCAAGCATTCCTGCATAAGTAAGTAATTGTCCCATAGACATAACACCTTGACCACCAAATCCTGCACATATCACTCTTTCTGTAGCCATATTACTTCGCCTCCTCAACTTTAACATCTTTAATGTTTCCTATTGGATAATATGGTATCATATTATCTCTTAACCATTGTAATGAATTTTGAGCTGTTAATCCCCAGTTTGTAGGACAAGTAGATAATACCTCTACTATACCAAATCCAAGACCTGCTAATTGTACCTCAAATGCTTTCTTTATAGCTTTCTTAGCTTTTCTTACATTTGCTGGAGTATCTACAGAAACTCTTTCTACAAACACAGCTCTGTCTAATGTTCCTAACATTTCTGCCATTTTTATTGGCGATCCTTGTAAGTTTACATCTCTTCCATTTTGAGCTGTAGTAGCTTTTTGCCCTGGTAATGTTGTTGGAGCCATTTGTCCTCCAGTCATTCCATATATAGCATTATTTACAAATATAGTTGTAAATCTTTCTCCTCTTGCAGCAGCATGTACTATTTCAGCAGTTCCTATAGATGCTAAATCTCCATCTCCTTGATAAGTAAATACTACTTTATCTGGATGAACTCTCTTTATTCCTGTAGCAACAGCTGGTGCTCTACCATGAGATGCCTCTTGCATATCACAATTAAAGTAATCGTATGCTAAAACTGAACATCCAACAGGCGCAACTCCTATAGTATCACCTAATACACCTAACTCATCTAATACTTCTGCAACTATTCTATGTATTATTCCGTGTGTACATCCTGGACAGTAATGAGTTTGTTTATCTGTTAATCCTTCTGTTTTTTTGAATACAACTGCCATTATCTAGCACCTCCCATAGCTACTTCTTGAGACTCTTCTACAACTTGTCTAGCTTTATCAGCTATTTCTGTTGGTGATGGTATCATACCACCTGTTCTTCCGTAGAAGTGAACTGGTAATCTACCTTCTACTGCTAATCTAACATCTTCTACCATTTGACCCATACTCATTTCTACAGTTAATAAGTTCTTAGCTTCTGGTATTTGGTTAAATGCTTCAAATGGGAATGGCCATAAAGTCTTAGGTCTTATAAGTCCTGCCTTTATACCTTCTTTTCTTAAATCTTCTATTGTATTTTTAACGATTCTTGAAGTAGTTCCGTATGCAACGAATACTATTTCAGCATCTTCTGTTTTATACATTTCACAATCTGTTTCATTTTTTTCTATTTCTTTATATTTAGCTTCTAATCTTATACAATGATCTTCTAATGCTTGTGGGTCTAAATATAAAGAATTTATTATATTTGGCTTTCTTTCCATCTTAGTTCCAACACTAGCCCAAATTTTAGATTCTAAATCTCTCTTTTTAGGCTCATTAAACTGCACAGGTTCCATCATTTGACCTATCATACCGTCTCCAACTACCATAACTGGCGTTCTATAGTAATCAGCAACTTCGAAAGCTTCCATAACCATGTCAACTGCTTCTTGTACAGTTGCTGGAGCATATACTGGAGTTCTATAATCTCCATTACCTCCACCTCTTGTTGACATAAAATAATCAGCTTGAGATGGCTGTATGCCTCCAAGACCTGGTCCACCTCTCATTATATTAACTATAACACATGGAAGTTCTGCTCCTGCTATATAAGTTATTCCCTCTTGCTTTAATGCTATTCCAGGAGAAGAAGATGAAGTCATAACTCTAGCCCCTGCACCAGCAGCCCCATAAACCATATTTATAGCAGATACTTCTGATTCTGCTTGAACAAATACTCCTTCGTTCTTTGGTAGTTCTTTAGACATATATTCTGGTAACTCGTTTTGTGGTGTTATTGGATAACCAAAGAAATACTTACAACCAGCTTCCATAGCGGCTTTTCCTATTGCTTCATTACCCTTCATAAGTATCTTAGCCATTTTAATTCCCCCTTATAGTTTATATTTAGTCTCTCTCTACTGTTATAACTGCATCTGGACACATAGTTGCACAATTTGCGCATCCTATACATTTATCTACTTCTAAAACAGTAGCTGGATTGTATCCTTTTTTGTTTATTGTAGACTTGTCTATTTCTACAATTTTAACTGGACATGCATCAACACAAAGTGCACACCCTTTACAAAAGTCTTGGTCAAAAGTTACTTTTCCCTTAGCCATATTAATTTAGCCTCCCTTGAAATGTGTATATTATAAACCTCTTATTTACATCCAAATTTCTCTCATATATAGATTTATTGGGAATACTTCACCCTCTATATCATTTGGAAGTTGAGGTATCAAGCTTTCTAAGCACGTAACATATCTTATAGGTATGTTCGTTAATTTTGAAACTTCTTTTACCACTGCTTGTCCTTTAATAATGTCATCTATTGTAGTTTCTCTAACTAAATGTGTATTATTTATAAGCCCTGTTACTTTAAGATTAGATGTTTTTTCTATAGATCTAATATGTTCTATAACTTCTTGTGCAGTTTGAGTCTTTTCTCTATTTGCATTAACTACACAAAACATATCGTAGTCACCTTTTTCTATTAAGTGACTAAATCTTCCTAAAACTCTAGCACCTACATCATCTCCACCTACATCCACTACATAGTTATATGACTTATCACTTATAGGTCCCGTAACTTGTGCAGATACAGCTGGTAAATCTAATGTTGTCGCTTGAATTGAGCTATCTATTGGCAATATACCTTTAGATTGTAAAAAATCTCTTTTTTCTCTCGTCCTAAAGTAAACGTTTACCACATCAAGATCAGATATAGCAACTTTAGTATCAACAAGATCTCTCAGTTTTGTTACATAATTCATGGAAAACTCACTTTTCCCACTACCATAGTGACCTGTAATGATTCTAATCCTCTTGTCATTTATTATCATATAATCACCTTTTTATAATGTATTAGCTATAGCTAGCTCTCTTCCATAAACCTTGGCATTTTCTTCTTTATTTAAAACTCTAAGTCCACCTTGAGCTAAAGCTATCATTTCATCTTCACCTGGGTAAACCTTTGCCTCGGCCACAAATTTAACTTTATCTATTATCATACTTGTAAACATTTTAGAATATGCTATGCCGCCAGTTAGTAAAATTGCATCTACTTCTCCATGTAAAACAGCTGAACAAGCTCCTATTTCCTTAGCAACTTGATAAGCCATAGCTTCATATACTAACTTAGCTTTTTCATTACCTTCTTCTATCATAGCCTCAACTTCTCTACCATCATTAGTATTTAAATATGCTACTAGTCCACCATTACCTTTTATTCTTTTCTTTATATCGTCATGAGAATACTCTCCACTAAAACACATTTTTACTAAATCTCCAACAGGAAGTCCTCCACTCCTCTCAGGTGAGAATGGTCCTTCTCCATCTAGAGCATTAGCAACATCAATTACAGAACCCTTTAAATGAGCTCCTACTGATATTCCCCCACCCATATGAGCTACTATAAAATTACAGTCCTCATATTTTTTGTTTAAATCTTTAGCTGCTCTTCTAGCTGTAGCTTTTTGATTTAATGCATGGAATATACTTTTTCTAGTAATTTCAGGTATTCCTGATATTCTAGCTATACCATCTAATTCATCTACTACGACAGGATCTACTATGTAAGATGGTATACCTACGCTATCACCTATCTCTTTTGCTATTAATCCACCTAAATTAGATGCATGTTCTCCTAATACTCCAATCTTTAAATCTTCAATCATTTCATCATCTACACTATATGTACCACCTGTTATTGGCTTTAAAAGCCCACCTCTACCTACTACAGCATCTAAGTCTGATACTTTTATACCACCTTCTACTACAGCATCTTCTATTACTTTTTTTCTGAATTCAAACTGATCTGATATTTTTTCGTATTTGCCTATTTCTTCTGAAGTGTGTCTTAGTGTTTTCTCAAATAATAATTCTTCATTATCAAAAACAGCTATTTTAGTTGACGTTGATCCCGGATTTATCGTTAATATTTTAAATACCTTATCCATATTAAGCCCCCTGTATATTTTCTATTTAACTTTTGCTGCCATTAAAACTCCCAATGCTATAGAATTTAACTTAGTTTCTTCACTGTCAGCTCTAGATGTCAATATTATAGGAGCTTTAGCTCCAACTATAACCCCGGCATTTTTACTTTCAGCGAAAAATACTAATGATTTATATAATATATTTCCAGCTTCTATATCTGGTGCTAATAATATATCTGCTTTTCCTGCTATTGGATGATCCATACCTTTATGTTTTGCAGCGTCCTCTGATACCGCATTATCTAAAGCAAAAGGACCTCCTACTAAACATCCTTTTATTTCCCCATTTTTACACATATCTTCTAAATCCTTAGCATCTACTGTATCTTGCATTTTAGGATTTACTTTTTCTTTTGCACAAATAACAGCAACTTTAGGTTCTTCTATATCTAATGCATGCGCTACTACACACGCATTTTCTATTATTTGCTTTTTACCTTTAAGGTCTGGAGCTAAATTCATAGCCGCATCAGTTATAAAGAACAATCTATCATATCCCTTTACATCAAATACAGCAACATGACTTAGTATATTTCCAGTTCTTAAACCCACTTCTTTATCTAAAACTGCCTTTAGTATTATTGATGTATCTACTAAACCTTTCATTACCATATCTGCTTTACCTTCAGATACTAAACTAACTGCTTTTAAAGACGCTTGAGCTAAATCTTTTTCATCTACCAACTCATAACTGTCTAAATCTATATTTAATTCACTTGCTATATATTTTGTTTTTTCAATATCCCCAACTAATATAGCATTAGCTATTCCTTCTTTCCTTGCCATATCAACAGCTATTAAAACTTCTTTATCTTGCGAGCATGCTACTGATATAGTTTTAGGACCTCTTTGCTTAGCGTACTTAATTACATCATTAAAACTTCTCAATACATCACCTCATTTTATATATAATGTATACATGAAATTGTTTTCCTTCACAGTTTTATCATATATCTAAACTAAAAAAGATGCAACAAAAATTATTTATTTAACTTAGTAATTTTTGTTGCATCTTGTTATATTGCTTTATATATCTACTATTTCAGGTTCTATCTTTATTTCTTTAAAATCATATTTACTTTTATATTTTATAATATATTTACCTTCACCCTGAGAATTATCATTCATATCTATATACAGTTCTATGTCAGACTTACTTATATCAGGAGTTTCACCTGAATGTGTAACACTAACTTTTATATTTTCAGGAACTTTACTAAAATCTATGTCTTTATCCTTATCATTTTCTTTTGTTATAATGTTTATCTCTGATTTTGGTACTAAAAATTCATTTGTTATATTTTTATCCAATTTTACCTTCACAATTGAAATATCATCATTAACTTTTATTCCTTTAGGTATATCTAACTTAACTTCAATACTTCCTGTACTTTTTAAGTCCTCTACCTTTATAGGTTGAGTATTTATACTTTGAATTGAATCTAAATCTTCTTTCTTTCCTTCTATGCTTACTTCATTCGGAGATACTTTATAATTTTTTAAATTCTCTTCAACACCTGTATTGCCCTCTAATTTTAAATTTACAGGTACAACCTTTTGTTGTAGAAACTTCACATTGGCTACTATAAAATCTTCATCTAGCTTAACTCCTGTTACTTCATTTCCAAGTTTATCTACAGGTACTAATTTAAGTTTAGTAGAAAAATCTTTTTCTTTTTCTGAAACATCTAGTACAGCCTTTACAGACGTTACTTTATTTACCACACTTCTAGGTCCTCTAATATTTACTGCTTGCTTATTTTTTTGTATATTATCTATATTTGTTTTTGATTTACCTTCTACCTGGACCTCTATACTTCTTTTTTCAGTAACTACTTTTTCTAGGTCAACAGTTATGACACTAGGCTTTATATCATATTTATTAACACGCTCTGGTAAATTAGCTTGCAGATAAATCGCATTTTTACCTTCTTTTGGATCATCTAATCGTCCATATATATATATATTATCTTTGTTTATAGGTCTAAGACTAGATAAATTACCTTTAATTGATATATCTGCAAATAACTCTTCTTTAGGATATATAGCTAATCCCCGATCTTCTAACATGCTCATATTCGTTATAGTTATCGGGATATCTCCAAAATTTCTAGTTTCTATAGGATCTTCTACTGTCATTACATATAACCATAAAACTAATGCACTCAGTAAAGATATCATCTTGATTTTAGTATTATTTTTTAATTTATTTATCATCTAAATATACCACCTTTGAAAAAACCTTTTTCTTGATTTTGATTACTAGATTTTAAGTTACTACGTAATATATTAGTTAATCTTTCTTTTGTCATATTTCTATATAATTTTCCTGATTTAGCAATAGATACTCCTCCAGTTTCTTCAGATACTATTAAAGATAAGCAATCTGAAATCTCACTTACACCAATAGCAGCTCTATGTCTTGTCCCTAAATCTTTACTTAAATCCTTACTCTCTGTAAGAGGTAAAAAACATGCTGCAGCTTTAACTTTTCCATCCCTTATTACTACTGCTCCATCATGTAGAGGTGTATTTGGAATAAATATATTTATTAAAAGCTGTCTTGATATATCTCCATCAATTATAGTTCCTGTATTTATAACTTCTCCTATCTTCGTATCTCTTTCCATTATTATAAGAGCCCCTATTTTTTGTCTAGATAAAGAATATAAACACTCAACAATTTCTTCTATGTCTTTATTTAGCATATCTTCAGATAAATTATAACTATTCTTTCCTAAAAAAGTAAATTTGGTTCTCCCTATATATTCAAGTCCTGATCTAAGCTCTGGCTGGAAAATTATAAGTACAGCAAGTAAACCTACCGTTAAAGTATTTTCTAACATCCAATACAAGGTATGTAAATTAAATATTTCACTAACTTTCGTTGCTACTAATAGAAATAGCATTCCTTTTAAAACCTGTTCTGCTCTTGTATCTTTTATAAAAGTATATATTTTATAAAAGATATATGTAACTATGGCTATATCTACCATATCTGCTATACTTATATTTCTAGCTAAACTAATAAAACCTTGCCAAAAAGAATCTATATTAAACACAGTTTCGTCCTCCTGTTTATAATACTCAAAGTATTTACAATATGTATTATACTATATTAATCTAGCTATATTCAATTTATATATAAAATAGTTTTATAATATAAAAAAAAGAGCTTCACTAATGTGAAACTCTTTCAAATAATTGGTGAGCGCACAGGGATTCGAACCCCGGACACACGCCTTAGAAGGGCGTTGCTC
>JAVXJA010000008.1:0-74936 GCA_036648085.1 Terrisporobacter sp. | reverse complement strand
CATTGTATGCAGGTAACTGTGCTGGTATTTTAATTGGCATTTATATTTCCCCCTTTTTCATTTCCACTATATATTGTTATTAAAAGTAATTATAGCACAAGTGAATAAAGGATTTTAGTTTCAATAATTTATCTATCTTCTTTAATAACTTTTATTTAGACACCTTTTGACAACAATACACATATATTATTACAAGCTAATAAATTTAGCTATTTCTATTAAAAGTAGGTGATTAATATTAATAGATTTTTGGGTAATAAAGAACACAACAATGACTCCTTGAAAACAAGTAACAACAACATTCTATTTAGAATTCCAAGAGACATGTTTAAATATCATACACTTACTTCAAAATACTTATTAGTTCATATAAGTCTTCCAGTTATTGATGAAATTCAAATAAAATACGGTTTATCTTGTAATGAAAATAATTGTATTACAGATACTGTATCTGATTATAATAAAGTTTTTGTTAAAATATTTGCTAATTTTACAGTGTCTCTTTTCAATAATACGTCTATAACTTCTTATAATGATTTAGATGTGTTTGCTTGTAAAAGTGGTCGTATTTCTATAGATTATACAGAGTTTTGTTTAGAAAATAATTATTCTCAATTAACTATATATGATTTCTTAGCAAAACTTTATACTGATGAAACTATAATACAACCCGTTGATGAAGATGAAAGTTCTTATATATATGAATTGGAAATTAAAGGTAATACTGAGTTACAACCTTTAGTAGTTATTGATTACAATCATAAAAATACTTTAGAAGAATTAAATAAAAAATTAAATAAAAGTATTTCAAATAATAAATTTACAAGAGGAGAATTATATTCTCTAAGTGCTTTATTTTTCAGCGATGAATCTGATTTTGATTTTAATATAATTAACTATATGCCTAATTTAGAAAAATTATATTTATGGTACAACTATTTTGACTATATACCTACAGAATTTAATAATCTATATAACTTATCTAAATTAAAAGTATTAAATCTAGAGAGAAATAATATATGTAATTTATCTCATAAATTAGGAAATTTAATTAATTTACAAGAAATAGATTTGTGTATTAATAATATTTCTTCTTTACCAGACAACTTTGGTGATTTATTAAATTTAAAAACAGTAAATTTATATGAAAATAAACTTACTTCTTTACCAATAAGTATTGGTAATTTATCTAAATTAGAAAAACTAAATTTAAGAAGAAATCGTATTAGTATGCTTCCGAAGGAATTTGGTAATTTAATAAAATTGAGTGAATTAAACTTAAATGGAAATAATTTATCTACTTTACCAGAAGAATTTAGTAATTTAATAAATTTAGAAACTTTATTTTTATTAGATAATAATCTTTCTTCTTTGCCTAAAAAATTTATGAATTTATCTAAGTTACAGCATTTAGATTTAAGTTATAATAATTTTTTTAGTTTAACTTCACAAAATTTTAATTTACCAAACTTAGTGGCTCTTGCTTTAACTGGTAATAAACTTAGCTCTTTGCCTAAGAATTTTGAAAACTTAGTTAATCTATTTTATTTATTTTTGGATGAAAATAAGTTTTCTATAGTTCCTTGTCAAATTAGCAATTTATCTAGTTTAGAAATTTTATGTTTAGATAAAAATAGTATTAGTGACGTATCATTATTTAAAAATATAAAACTTAATATGATGGCAGCAGAAAAGCAAGATATTGATTATGGTACTTTATATGAAGATGAAAATAAATATAAATTGAATCTTAATTTTTTAAAAGACTTTAATAATGAAATACCACAAATTTTTAATATATCTAACTTAGGCTATATTGAATCTTCTAATAATGATTACTTCGTTATTTGGGACTCTTCCCATAACAATAACCAAGTATCTTTTGAATTCAACAGTAAAGATGAACTTAAAAATTATAGTTTTAATGGTACTGTTAAATTAATTTTAAAATAAAAATTCGCTTCAGACTTATCGCGTTGCTCAAAATTCATTTATTAATATAAAGTCCTTGTAAGTAAAAAATGGTGTTATCTTTTGATTTAAAAGATAACACCTTCTTATTGTAAATGAAATTACGTTTATATAAACAATCCTTTAATAGTTTCAACAAAAGATAATAATGAACGATAACTTATTGCTACTGTTACACATAAAATAAATACTCCAAGTATATTGTTCCAAAGTTTATTTTTATATTTTCCTAAATCCTTGTGATTTAATACATAAATTAAGAATATTGCTATTATAGGAAGAATGATTGCATTTGCTGCTTGTGCTACTAGTATTAATTCTGTTGGACTTGAAGACATACCAATAGCACTAAGTACAATACCTACACCAAGAACTATCATCCATACAGTCTTGAATCTCATACTTTTCATATCTTTTTTATATCCTAGAGCACCAGTAGTTGCAAAAGCTGCAGATAAAGGTGCTGTTATTGCAGAAGTAAAACCTGCTGCAAATATGCCTATACCGAAGAACCATTTAGCCCAAGATCCAAGTAAAGGTTCTAATTGCTGCGCCATAACTGCTCCACTATCTATTACAACTTCCGTTCCATGAAAAGATGCTGAAGCTGATATTATTACAGCCATTGATATAAGTCCACCAAGACCTATTGATATAACTGTATCTATTCTTGCATTTTTTAAATCTTCTTTCTTAGTCCATCTTTCTGATACTGAAGATGCATGTAAAAATAAATTATAAGGAACTACTGTCGTTCCTATAAGTCCTACTATAGTTAACCAATCATTTTCTCCAGCTTGAGGAATAAATAGACCTTTTATTATTGCTCCTAAATCTGGTTTAGAAACTATTGCTGTAGTGAAGAAGGTAACACTCATGACTAAAACTAATCCAATTAATATTTTTTCTATTCTTTTATAATTGCCAGACCAAAGTAGTGAAAATGCTACAACTCCTAGTAGTGGAGCCCATACTGTATTTGGAACTTGCGGTATTAATGTAGAAAGTCCCATGGATCCACCAACTAAGTTTCCTGTTTCATAAGCTATATTACCTATAAATATTGCTACTATTACTATTACTACTGCTGTAGATCTCAAAAATTTATTTGAAATTTTTGATCTTATATTTTCACCTAAGCCCATTTGAGTTATAATACCAAGTCTTGCCGCCATTTCTTGAAATATTATTGTAGCTACTGTTGAAAATAACATAGCCCAGAGTAATGTATATCCACTACTTGCTCCTGATTTAGTGCATGTAGTTATTGTTCCTGGTCCTATAAATCCTGCTGCTATTAAAGCTCCTGGACCTATATTTCTAAGCCTTTCTTTAAATTTACTTTCCCTTTTTTCGTTTTTATTTATCAAATTATTTTTCAACGCTTCCATAAATATTTCCTCCTTTTTAATTTTAAGAATTTTCTTATAATTTTACTTTCAAAATAATTCAAACACATATCACTTGAAGATGGCTGATTTTTATATGATTTCGTTTAACGGTCTGATATCTATATTTTCTTCCCTTAATCTCTTACTAATTTTCCTTACAAATTCTAGAGCTTTAATACTATCTCCATGAACACAAATTGAATCTACATTTATATCTATATATTTTCCAGTTATACTCTTAACTCGATTTTTTCTTATCATATCTATAACTCTATTTATTGCCTCATCTTCATCAGTAATAACTGCCCCTTCTTTTTTTCTACTTACTAAGGTTCCATCTTCTTCATAGGCTCTATCTGCAAATACTTCATTTGCATATCTAATACCTGCATCTTTTGCACCTTCTATTAACTTACTATTGCATAAACCTAAAAGTATAATATCCTTATCAAATTCGTAAATAGCTTCAGATATAGCTTTCGCTAAATTGTAGTCTTTTGATGCCATGTTATATAAAGCTCCATGTGGCTTAACGTGAGATAGTTTTATATTATTACCTTTACAAAATCCATATAATGCTCCTATTTGATACTTTATATATGCCTTAGCTTCTTCCAATGATATATCCATATTTCTTCTTCCAAATCCCATTAAATCTAAGTAACCTGGATGAGCACCTATCGACACATCATATTTCTTAGCTAAAGCTACTGTTTTTCCCATTGCTACTGGATCTGAAGCATGAAATCCACAAGCTATGTTAGCAGAAGAAATATATTGTATTATTTCTTCATCTAAACCTAATTTATATCTTCCAAAACTTTCACCTAAGTCACAGTTTAAATCTACTTTATACATTTGTTTAGCCCCCCACTTTCTAAGATAACAATTCTTCTATAAATCCTGTATTTGCTTTACCTGAAAGGTAAGTTAAATTATTCATTAGTGAATATTGAAAATTTGCGTTAGTTTCAATTCCGCCTATAACTAACTCATCTAAAGCTGTCTTCATTTTTTCTATTGCTTCTTTCCTATCAACACCATGTACTATTATTTTTCCAATCATAGAATCATAATTCATAGGTAGTTTATACCCACTATATATTGCAGTATCTATCCTTACACCGTTTCCTCCTGGAAGATGTAAATAAGTTATTTCTCCTGGACATGGTAAAAAATTATTTGCTGGATTCTCTGCATTTATTCTACACTCAATGGAATGGCCTTTTACTTTTATATCTTTCTGATTAAGAGAAATCTTTTCACCTGCTGCAATTTTAATTTGTTCCTTAATTAGATCTATTCCTGTAACCATTTCTGTTACTGGATGTTCTACTTGAATTCTTGTATTCATTTCTATAAAGTAAAAATTAAAATCTTTATCCATTAAAAATTCTATAGTTCCTGCATTTTCATAATTAACTGCTTTTGCCGCTTTTATTGCTTCTTGGCCTAATTTCTCTCTTGTCATTTCATCTATAACAGGTGAGGGACTTTCTTCTATCATTTTTTGATGATTCCTTTGTATTGAACAATCCCTCTCTCCTAAATGAATTATATTTCCATAACTATCACCTAATATTTGTACCTCTATATGCTTAGGGTTTTTAATATATTTTTCCACATACATAGTGTCATCGTTAAAAGCATTCATAGATTCTGTTTGAGCTAAACTAAATAGTTTATGAAAATCTCTTTCGTCTTCAACTATTCTCATTCCCTTGCCACCTCCCCCAGAAGATGCCTTCACTATAACTGGATATCCCATTTCATCTGCTATTATTTTTCCAACTTCACTTTTATAAATAGGTTCTTTGCTGCCTGGAACTACTGCTACGTTGGCTTCAATCATAGTGTTTCTTGCTTTAGACTTATTTCCCATAGAATCAATGACTTCACTGTCCGGACCAATAAACCTTATATTGTTTTTTTTGCATAACTCTACAAAATTACTGCTTTCTGATAAAAATCCAAAACCTGGATGAATAGCATCAGCCTTTGTAATAAGAGCTGCACTTACAATTTTATTCATATCTAAATAGCTTTCTCTTGGATTTGCTGGACCTATGCAGATTTTTTCATCAGCTAACTCTGTATGAAGAGAGTTTTTATCTACTTCAGAGTAAACTGCTACTGTTTTTATTCTTAAATTTTTACATGCCCTAATTATCCTAACTGCTATTTCTCCTCTGTTTGCAATTAATATTTTCTTAAACATAATTTCTCTCCCAAAATTAAAGTAATTTAATTTTCACTAGATTTTGACCATACTCAACAGTGTCATTATTTTCTATTAAAATCTCTTCAACTACTCCATCAAAGTCACACTTAACTTCATTCATCATTTTCATAACTTCTATAATTCCAATAACTTGTCCCTTTAACACATTATCTCCTACACTTACAAATTGGTTCTCCTTAGGAGATGGACAATTATAAAAAGTACCTATTAATGGTGATTTTATAATTTCAAAGTTTTCTTCTTTAAAAACTTCTTCTTTTTTAAATACATTTTCTTTTTCACTACTACATAGATCTACATTTGATGAAGCTACATTAAAAACTTCTGATATTCCTTCACTTTTTTTTTCAAATTCTATACTTGTATCTTTTTCTTTATATGAAAACCTACTTAGACTGGACTTATCCACTGCATTAATTAATTCTAATAATTCCTTAAAATCCATAATTTCCTCCCCCTTGTAGCTACCTTACAAATTCTTGTTTAATAACCTTTCAATTTTTTTTGATGTACTTCTTGGATTTAGTACCTCTATACATGGCTTGTTTATTTCCTTTTTTATTTTCCCAATATTCTGAATTTCTTGCCTATAAAGATTTTGAGCTTTCTCTAAAGATATATTTTCAAATTTTATCATATCTCCCACTTTGCTTTGAGCTAACTTCCCTATATCAATAGATATAACTGTTCCAATCTTTGTATATCCTCCTGTTGTTTGTCTGTCAGTAAGCATTATTATTGGTTTTCCATGAGATGGTATTTGTATTGATCCTAATACTATTCCATCAGATATAATATCTGCACTGGATTTATGCTCTATCTTAGGCCCATCTAATCTGCATCCCATTCTGTCAAATTCATTTGTTATTTTGTAAGCTCCCTTGAAAAAGGTGTTGATACCGTTTTCTGTAAATGCATCATCTTGTGGTCCCAACACAACCCTTAAAGTTATCTCCTTATTTTGTTTTTCTTTATAATCTATATTTCTAGATAAGTAGTTAGGCAAGTAATCTTTTGGTGATACAAATTGTATTAAATCCCCTTCTTTTAAAACTCTTCCTTTATATCCACCTAAAAAACACTTTACATTAGTAGATTTGCTACCCATTATCGCTTCTATACTTAATCCTCCTGCAAAAGCTATATAAGCTCTAGCTCCAAACTTTGCATTTTCAAAAGTTAGAATATCATATTTACTAACAAATATGGCTTTATACATAGGTGCTTCTTTTCCATTTATTTTAGGATTTAAATTTCCACCAGTAATAGCTATAAAATTATCTTTAGTAAATTCCATCTTAGGTCCTACTAAAGTTATCTCCAATCCTGCTTCGTCTTCTTTGTTGTCAACCAACATATTAGCAATAGCTAATGATTTTTTATCCATAGCCCCACAGACTGAAAATCCAACATCTTGGTAACCAGTTCTACCAAAGTCTTGAACTGTTGTAAATAAACCTCCATGATGAAACTTAACCCCCAATTTTAAGCACTCCCTTCAATAAGACTATACTCTTTTCTATTACTTATCTTTTCTATTACTTTGCATTCATATATTCCTATCTCTACTAGTTCTTTAATTTCGTCATATTCCTTCTCAGTAATTGGTTTAAATTTTATATAATCTCCTGCTTCATATAAAATAGGTCTTTCTCTATTTAGGTCATAAGGTTTTAAAGGAGTTCTTCCTATTATTCTCCATCCACCTGGTGATGTTAAAGGATAAATTCCCGTCTGCTCTCCTCCGATTCCTACTGATCCTGCTTCTAGCTTTAGTCTTGGGATTTTCAGTCTTGGTGTAACTAGTCTGTCATCCAATCCTCCTAGATAAGCAAAGCCAGGTAAAAATCCTAACATATAAATTAAATATTCTCTGGAACTATGTAATTTAACTATTTCTTCTTTAGATAAATTTGTATATTCACTTACAAAATTTAAATCTTCTCCAAACTCTTCTTCATAACAAACTGGTATTTCTATTATTTTTCTTTTATAATTACTTTCCATACTTCTATGTTCAATCAAATCATAAATTATTTTTTTGACTTCATTAAAATACAATTTCCCTGGATCGTAATATACCAACAAAGATTTAAATGATGGTACTGTTTCTATAATTCCATCTATATTAAAATACTTTAGTTGATTATTAAATACTCTAATCCTATTATTAGTTTCCTTATTTATCTCATTTCCAAATTCTATAGATAATGCACTATCTCCCACCGGTAAACATTTCATTATTACACCTCCATATAACAGACACTAATATTCCAAATTCAAAACCCATCCTATATTTACCACTCACATCTTATTATGAATTATAATCGAAGTTTAATTTAATTGCAATATTTTTTATAAATCTTGCATAATTCTCAAATTCATTCATTATGATTTCACTCGCCACATCTTTACACTTTAGATTCTTAAGTATCTTCACGTTATAATCAACACTTTTTGATTTTTGTATTTATATATTCATTTGAATGAAATATTATTTTTTATTCATTTCAATAAGATTACGAACTTTATATTTTAATTACCATAATTTTTTCTGCAATTTAATATATTTATTTTTTAGCTTTTATTGCATGAATAATCTTTATTCATTCACTCTTCATTTTGCGACATATAATTTACAGATAAAAAAACAAGCCTCCCTAAATTAGAAAAGCTTGCTTTATTATTTATTTAATTTTTGATATTTCTTCATTTTGTGCTTTTACTTTTTTATAGATATAAGTAATAATCTATCTCCAACCCATATACATATACATAAAATAATTCCTATCTGTGCTGTATAAAATCCAAAATCATCAACTATTATTCCAAATAATGTGGATTCAAATAATAGTATCTATAATAAAAAAAGCCTTAGGATATCCATTATTCATGGTTAATCCTAAGACTTTTTTATCTAATTAAGCAGACTTTTTAGCTGCTGATTTTTCTTTTCTACTTTTTGCTAACTCTGCTACTGCAGTGTAAAGTACATCAGTAGACGAGTTAAGAGCTGTTTCACAAGAATCTTGTATAACTCCTACTATAAATCCAACGCCTACTACTTGCATTGCTATTTCATTTGGTATACCAAATAATGAACAAGCAAGTGGCACTAGAAGTAATGATCCTCCTGCAACTCCTGAAGCTCCACAAGCTGAAACAGCTGATAATACTGATAATATTATTGCAGTTCCTATATCAACTTGTACCCCAAGTGTATGAGCAGCAGCTAAAGCTAATACTGATATTGTTATAGCAGCTCCACCCATGTTTATAGTTGCTCCTAAAGGTATTGACATTGAGTAAGTATCACTATCTAATCCTAATTCTTCACAAAGTTCCATATTTACTGGTATATTTGCAGCTGAACTTCTAGTGAAGAATGCTGTAAGTCCTGATTGCTTTAAACATTTTAATACTAGTGGGTATGGATTTTTTCTTATTCCTATGAAAACTATTATTGGATTAACCACTAAAGCTACAAATGCCATGCATCCTACTAATAATCCTATTAATTGTCCATAACTTAATAATGATTCTATTCCTGATGTTGCTATTGTATCAAATACTAATCCCATTATACCAAATGGAGCTAAATTTATTACCCATCTAACTGCTTGAGATATAGCATCTGAAACGTTTGTTATAACTTTTTTAGTTGACTCTGCTGAATTTTTAAGAGCAAGACCAAGTACTACAGCCCAAGTTAATACTCCTATATAGTTAGCATTTGCTATTGCATTTACTGGGTTATCTACAACATTCATTAATAAAGTTTGTAGAACTTCACCTACTCCACCTGGAGGTGTTACTCCTTCTGCTCCTGCAGTAAGTGTTAAAGTTATTGGGAATAAGAAACTTCCAATAACTGCTACTATACCAGCTATTAATGTTCCTACAAGATATAACATTACTATTGATTTTATATTTGTTTTTTGCCCTTCTTTATGTTGACATATTGCAGCCATTACTAAGAAGAATACTAATATTGGAGCTACTGCTTTTAGTGCTCCTACGAATAGTGAACCTAAAATCGATATTGGCGCCACAGCGTCTGGTATCGTCAATGCCAACGTTATACCGATTATAAGACCTACAATGATTCTTTTTACTAAACTAATATTATTCCATTTGTTTACTAGGTTTTTCATATATTTTTCCCCCATATATTTTTTATCTGTATATAGGATAACATTTTCCGACAACGTTTTCAATAGTTTTTTAATTTTTTTTATTAAAAATACATTCTTTTAAAATTATATTTGATATTTTAGTACAATTCTTCGCCATTATGATCTGGCATCATCATCAACTTTAACACTTCTTTTTTATTTAAATTCCATCACATTATTCTTATGCTCAATTATATTTATGCATCTATCCAATGTATTTTTATCAATTTATTAGTATAGTAATTATGTTATCAATTATCATCTTACCAATTGAAATATAATATATAAACCTCCTTAGGATGGCAATTCGCTACCATAAGGGGGCTTTTTATTCTAAAGATTTCGTAATATATCTATCTATCTATTGTTGATTATAAAATCTTATTATATTATAATAGTTATACAAAATAAAGGAGTTAAACATGAATAAATTTAAAGATGAATTTGCAAAATCTATTAGATATATAATACCAATATGTCTTATGTTTGTAGGGATATTAATCCTTAAAAACTTTACTCAAATTTCTAGCTTCATTGAAAGTAATTTTTCTATTTTGAGTGGATTATTATCACCATTTTTCACAGGATTCATTATTGCATACATACTGAATCAACCTATGAAGCAATTAGAAAAAAAATTAAAATTAAAAAGAGGTATTTCTATTTTAATAATTTATGGAATAACCTTAGTTATCTTAGTGTTTGCATGGCTATTTATAGTACCGGTTATAAAATCAAATGTAAATGAGATTGCTAAATCTATTCCAAGTACCATAGACCAGGCTCAACATTTAATAAATAGTATCTCATCAGAAATAAAATTCAATATAAATAATCCTGATGTTACTCAACAGATAAATGATTTTATTACTAAAGTATTAATTCCTGCATCTACTTTTACAGCATCTGCTTTAAGCGATATTATTATAAACTTAATGAGTACTATAGTTTCTTATACTATAAATATATGTTTAGGCTTAGTTATATCCGTATATTTACTTTTATCAAAAGAAAAATATATTGAAGTTTTAAGTATTTTATCTAGAAAAATATTAAAAAAACATTATCAAAAAGTTAAAGAATGCTTAAATATATTAGATAATAATATCGGAGTATATATTGTTGCAAAAGCTATGGATTCTACAGTTTATGGTATATTATGTACTATAATTCTTACGCTAATCGGATCAAAATATGCTCTATTCATAGGTATAATAGCAGGTTTCACTAATATGATTCCATTTTTCGGACCAATTATAGGTACTGTTGTAGCAGTAGTAATAAATCTATTCTTCTCTGTTGATAAAACAATTTTTGTTTTAATTGTTATGGTTGTAGTTCAACAGTTAGAAAGTGCTATATTAGAACCTCATTTTGTTGGTAAACAAGTAGGTGTTCCACCAATACTTACAATGTTCGCTGTTACCTTCGCAGGAAAATATACTAATTTCTTAGGAATATTATTAGCTGTTCCTGTAACAGGAGTTCTTTTAATTTATTTAAAAATATACCTATATAAAGATAATAAAAAAAATGTATTAAATAATGCTAATTAATCTTTATATTATAAAGATTCTTAATAAAATCATGATTACTTCTAAAATTTTCATATTCCGTATATAATAGTTAATATAAGTAAATGGAGGTATATTATGAAAATAAAAAATTTAACACATTATATTAATCTTAATTCAGATCAAATTATATTAGATGAATTAAATAAAAGTTCAGATGAAGATATAATTGAATATGTTATAAATATTACATCAGATCTTTTAAATGGTGTTTTTTTATCAGACGAATATAAGATAAACGCAATAAGTAATTTTAAAAAATATACTGATGATGAAATTGGTGAAATAAGTACATATGCAACTTTAACACCATATATCCAATCAGTTTTAAGCAAAGGAATTCACTGGGAAGAAAAAGCTACTGCCTTCCTAGAAGTGTTTATAGGATATATAATAGGCACTATGGAAAAAGAAGAATTTATTAATAGTTTACTAGAAATGAAAAATCTCCTTGAAATATCAGATAGGTTTTACAGTGGATTAATAATATACTTCAGAGGAAACCACAATTATATAAAAAATATAATTTCACAAAAATTATTATAATAATATAAATAAACATATATGAATTAAACTGTTGTATAGTTTTATATAAAAATAACTTAGAATAGTATTACAAACTTTAAGGGTACTAGATTTGAAATTTCTTCAAACCTAGTACCCTTAAAATAAATATAAATTTATAGTACATGACACGCTATCTTATGCCCCTTCTTTATTTCTCTAAGTGGTGGACATATATCTTCACATTCATCACTTGATAAAATACATCTTGCAAAATAAGGACATCCATTAGTTTTATTATCTGTATTTTCTATTCTTAAATCTTCAATATTTTCATTATATAATCTACTCTTATAAGATGGTGATGAGGCTAGAAGCCTTCTAGTATAGGGATGATTCATATTATGAAAATCCTCAATATTATCAATTTGCTCCATTATTTTACCGCCATACATAACTATAATTGAATCAGATAAGTAGTAAACAGCTTCCAAATCATGAGATATAAGTATATAGGTTAAGTTTAAATCTCTTTTTAAATCTGACAATAAGTTTAATATTTGTGCTTGAACAGAAACATCTAAGCTACTCAGAGGCTCATCTAAAACCACTAATTTAGGGTTTGCTGCAAGAGTTCTTGCTATACAAATACGCTGCAACTGACCTCCACTAAATTGGTAGGGATATTTATCTCTTTCACTAGAACATATTCCTACTTTTTCTAGTAAATCATCTACCTTCTCTTCTATTTCTTTCTTAGAAATATTGTAATAATTAGTTAAAGGTTCACTTATTATTTGACAAGCTGTATTTCTTCTATTTACAGCATCAAAACTATCTTGAAATGCCATTTGTAATTCTCGTTTAAATTTATTCTTATATTTTTTCTGCTTAATTTGTTCTCCTTGAAATATAATATTCCCCTCTGTAATTTCCTCTAAACCAACAATCATTTTTCCTAAAGTACTCTTTCCACATCCACTTTCACCTACAAGACCAATGCATTTACCTTCTTCCACAGAAAAGCTTACTCCATCTACTGCTAAAAATTTACTATTATTTCTATTCTTATATTCTTTTTTTACGTTATGTACATTAAGCAGTTCCACTACTACTCTCCTCCTTTTTAAAACGAATACATCTAACCTCATGGAAGTTATTTATTTTGCTTACATATATATCATTTGATTTACAACTATGACCCTTCTCTGAACATCTATCATAGAATTGACAACCCCTATTTCTTTGAAATAAGTTTGGTGGGTGGCCTTCTAATACATTTAGCCTTTCTTTAGAAAATGCAGGCCTAGATGAGAAAAGTCCTTTTGTATATGGGTGTGATGGATTTTCTAAAATATAATTTATTGGTCCTTTTTCAACTATATCTCCTGCATACATAACTACTACATCATCGGCCAATTCAGAAATAACACCTAAGTCATGAGATACTATTAATATTGTAGTACCTAGTTTTTCTTGCATTTCTTTTAATATTTTAACTATTTCAAATTGGATGGTTAAATCTAGAGCAGTAGTTGGTTCATCTGCAATAAGTATATCTGGCTCTAATGATATTGCAATAGCTATCATTACACGTTGCAGCATTCCTCCACTTAATTGAAATGGATAACTATCAAGTACATATTTAGCATTTTTTATATGCATTTTTTCTAAAAGTTCTATAGCTTTTTCTTCAATGTCTATTTTTGTTATATTTTTACATCCTATTAAGGTTTCTATAAAGTGTTTTTTTATAGACATTAAAGGATCAAAAGAACTCATTGGATTTTGCGTTATTAAGGCAATTCTTTTACCTCTATATTTTATCATTTCTTTATTATTTCTATAAGGCATACCCTCATCTTTTAAACTTATATCTCCATTTACTATCCATTGTTCAGAATCCAGTAAACCTAATATGGCAGAGCAAGTAAGAGATTTTCCACTTCCACTTTCCCCTATAATTCCTAAAGTTTTACCCGACTTCACTTCAAAATTAATATCTTTTATAGCGTTAACTACTCCTCTTTTACTTATTAAATCTATGGATAAATTTCTTACATCTAGTACCCTCTCATCATTCATATTATTACCTCCTATTAACCACTAACTTCTTCTAAAGTATCTCTTACTTTATCTCCGATTATATTTGCACTTAATACCATTAAAAGAATCATTATTCCAGGCCAGAACATTATCATAGGGTTACTATGCATAAATGCTCTCCCATCATTTATCATCATCCCCCACTCAGGAGTAGGTGCTTGAACGCCTAAACCTAAAAAAGAAAATCCTGAAATAGCTAAGATGGTATGACCAAAATCAATAGTCATAATTGCCAATAGTTGAGGAAATATGTTTACAAATATATGTTTAGATAATATTTTTAAATTAGATGAACCAGATAATTTACTAGATGAAATATATGCATGCTCTCTTTCACTTTGAGTTAAATTTCTAGCTACTCTAGCATACCAAATCCATTGAACAATAATCATAGCAATTATTATATTCATCATACCAGGTCCTAAGAAACTTACTATAACTAAAGTCAGTACTAAACTTGGAAATGCATACATCATATCACATATTCTCATTATAAATTGATCTACTTTTCCTCCTACAAATCCTGAAAACATACCAATAAAAGTTCCCATTACTGCTGATATTGAACTTGCAATCATAGCAAATCCTAGAGTAGATCTTATACCATAAACTATCCTTGAAAAAATACAACGTCCCATATTATCAGTTCCCATTGGATATTCTAGTGATATAGGTAGAAACTTTTGAGTAATATTCACTTCTAGAGGATCATGAGGTGATATAATTGGTGCAAATATACCTAGTAATACTACAGTAATTATAAAGACTGTACTTGAAAGAGCTAATTTATTTTTTAATAAAGTTGAAATTATTTGTTTTATTCTCATATCATTTATACTTCCAATCTTATTCTAGGATCAATAGATGCACAGGCTATATCAGCTAAAAGATTACTTAAAATAAATATTATTGCCATTAATATAATATAGCCTTGAATCATTGGATAATCTCTTCCTGAAATTGCTCCAACTATTGTTCTACCTAATCCAGGCCAGGAAAATACATTTTCTACTATGACACTACCTGATAGCATACCTCCAAAATTCATACCTAAGGATGTAATAAGAGGTATTAATGAATTTTTTAATACATGAAAAAAAACTATATTTTTCTCGCTTATCCCCCTACTTCTAGCATATATTACTGAAGGTGATTTCATGTTTTCCAGCAAACTATTTCGTAATATCCTTGAATATGTTGGAATATACCCAAAGGCCAAAGTTATAGATGGCAATATAAGATTAGACCAATGCTCCGCTCCTGCTACAGGCAGTATCCCTATTTTAATTGCAAAAAACTGAACTAATAGAAATCCTAGCCAAAATGTAGGCATAGAAGATCCCATAAATCCTAGTACTCTTCCAAAGTTATCTACCTTTCCACCTGCATGAACAGCTGAGTAAATTCCAAGAGGTATACTAATAATAAATAGCCATGATATAGATGCAAAAGTTAATACCATAGTATATTTTAAGCCTGACACTAATTCTTCAGAAACTAAAGCTTTACTTAAATAGGATTTTCCTAAGTCAAATCTAAGCACATTACCTATCCAATCTAAATATTGAACCGCTATAGGTCTGTCTAAACCTAAATTACTCATAGCCATTTGTATATTTTCTGATGTTGGAGGAATCCTTGCTGCATTTAAATATGCAGTTGCTGCATCCCCTGGCATAATTCTAACTAGAATAAATGCAACTATAGAAATTCCAAATAAAACAGGAATTAATATAAGTAATCTTTTTAACACATATTTTTTCATACAATTCCTCACTTTCATGTGAATATTTAAAGAGTAAACCTAACTTAGTTTAATATTAAACTTTTCAAGTAGATTTACTCTCTATTAATCTATCTTTTACTTACCTTCCCTAGTTACGTCTTCTATTGGTATATAATATAAAGTATTAAATTTAACTCCTTCTAAATCCTTATCACAAGCCACTAATCTTGTTGTATTAGATATTGGCAAATAAACACATTGCTCATGTAATGTAGTTAATATATCTTTATATAAGTCCTGTCTAACTTTTTCATCACCTTCAACTATAACTTTTGTTATTTTATCATCTATTTCAGCTTTCATAGATAATCCCTTTTGAGCTTGATAATCTGCATAAGCTTCATTTTTCATATAAGCAACTAAAGTATGTGGGTCATATGGGTCTCCCCATGTCTCTGTAATTGTAATATCAAAATCTCCTGCTTTAGTTCTATCAATTAATACTTGTCTTTCTTCTGCGCCTAAATTAATTTTTATACCTACCTTTGCATATTCACTTTGTAAAACTTCACCTAGAGATTTATAAATTACATTTTCTCCATCATAATAAAATCCTAATTCTAACTCTTTTCCATCTTTTTTACGATATTTATCTCCATCAGCTAATGTCCATCCTGCTTCATCAAGTAACTTATTTGACTTTTCTAAGTCATATTCATATTTGGGTAATCCTAAGTCACAGTAAGGAACATTTTCATTGAAAAATGTATCTGCTGGTTTTTGTAACCCATAAAATACATGTTCAGATATAACATCTTTGTCAACAGCATGTTGTAAGGCTTCTCTTACTTTTAAATTTTTGGTTGGACCATTAGTTGCATTTATTATTAAAGAAACAGTACTTAAAGGGTCTGATATATAAGTTCCAAATCCACTACTTTTTAATTCTTCAAATGCGTCTGGTGATAATCTACTTTCAACATCGAATATCATATCAACTTCACCTGCTTTAAGTGCATTTACTGAAGTATCTCCATCTGGAGTAACTACCATTTTTACTTCTTTAAATTTCGGTTTTTCTCCCCAATAATCTTCATTTCTCTCAAGAATAGAATATTCTCCAGCCTTATATTCCTTTAATTTCCACATACCTGTTCCTATTGGTTTTTCTATTTTTTCCGAAGTATCCCCATCCTTTGGAAAAGATGCTTTAGCCATAAAACGAACTGGTCTAGATAAAGCTAATTCTTGAAGAATCGGATAATATGCTCGTGTATACTTAATTTTAACTGTATAATCATCTACTACTTCTACGCTATCCATTAAATTTACTGATTCTAAAAATGCGTGTGCATCTTTATTCTTTAAGAATGCATCAAAGTTCTTCTTTACTATTTCTGCATTAAAATCTGAACCATCTGTAAATTTAACATCTTTGCGTAAATGAAAAGTATATTCTTTTCCATCATCTGAAATATCCCAAGACTGAGCTAAGCATGGCTTTACTTCTCCGTCTTCAAAGGATGTTAATCCATCGTAAAGAAAGTTTTGTCCATACATTGTAGAATATCCATGTGCATTCAAATCGCCTATATCATTGGCTGTAGCAATTACTAATAAATCGTCTTTTTTATCTTTTGATTTTTCATCATTTGTTGAACTACATCCTGTTAAAGCTGATATCAATAAAATACCACTTAAAAACAAACTAACTTTTTTAATGATTCTTTTCTTCATTTGTGTGCCTCCTATTTTGTTTCATAAATGGCAAGAAAAAAGCCATGAATGCATATTATCTACTTCAGTAGATCATATATACCTTCATGGCATAATTTTATTTTAACTTATATCCCTATTGTAACTACTCTTTTTCAATTCTTCAACTATAAATGTTATTTTTTTATAAAATATCCAAATTTTTCTTTTAATATGTTCTAATTCAAACTATTACTTCTTCAAATGAAATTTTATTTATTTATATCCTTGTAAACTAACTCTCCATCAAAAAACGTCATTATTACTTTTGTATATTCTATGTCTAAGGAATTTATCTCTAATATATTTTGGCTCAATATAACTAAATCTGCATATTTGTCAACTTCAATAGTTCCTATTTCTTCCTCTCTAAAAGTTGCATAAGCTCCTTTAGTTGTAAATAATTTAATCATTTCCATTACACTTAATTTTTCATATTTATTTAATAAAAATCTTTCATCATTTATATTAGTAATGGGTTGTAATCCATAGGATTTTGCATTTACTAAATTTCTAGTAACACCACCTTGAATTGCATACATGGTATTAGGATGAATTGTTACTGGACAATCTGAAGATCCAGTAGTAAGTACACCTATATCTACAAGGGATTTCATGGGATACTCATATTCTGCCCTTTCTCCAATATATTTGTAATCTACCTCTTGCCAAAACCCAGGAGCTTTAACTTGCCAATAAGGTTGAATAGAACTTATTAAGTCTAGCATGTTCATCCTTTTTATATCTTCTATTTTAATTAATTGTAAATGAATTAGTTCATTTCTAAGAGTACGTGTATTTTTATCCTTCTTAATTAAATCTTCTAACGTATCAATTGCTACCTTAGCAGCACCATCGCCAATACAATGAATACACACTTGTAAATTATTTTTATTACTAATTCTTATGGCTTCTCTTAAATGTTTTTGATCCCAAAGCAATTCTCCAAAATAATTAACTTTACCAACGCTCTCTTCTTCATAAGGACGTATTAAATAAGCAGTATTACCTTCTATTACTCCATCTAATAATATTTTAGTTCCTATTATTTTAAAATAAGGAGAATTATAATTTATATTATCTCTTCTACTTACAGTATCTTCAATATTATTCTTATAATCCACTGTATCTAAATATTCTACATAACCTACTCTTAATTTTAATTTATTTTCTTCTAACAAAGTTCTATACCATTCTATATTCATGAAAGATGATGAATAGGGATAACTTATACTAGCTATATTTGTAATTCCATAGGAATGTAATTCACTTTGAAAACATTCAAATGCTTTTATATATTCTTCTTTTTTATAATTTTTTTTAGGAATTAATCCCATTGCTTCTTCTTTTATGCATCCCCATAATTCATCGAATTCATTTTTTATAATATTGGAACAAGATATACCTTCTTTTTGTCTGTGGCAAGAAGTCTCATTAGTAATATTAAAAACTTCAAATGCCTTTGTATTTAACCATACACTGTGATACGATATATCCCATAGTACTATAGCCTTATCTTTACTTATATTATCCAATCTCTCTTTTCTAGGTCCATTTTTTACTTCTAGTCCATTAAATGCACCAACACTCCACCCACTTCCATATATAATTTCTTCATTAGGATTATTTCTAATATATTTTCGTATAACATCTTCATAGTCTTCTAAAGTTTGACAGTCATATAAATAAACATCGTATAATTTCATTAAATATATTCCTGGCGGGTGTATATGACTATCAGTAAATGAAGGTAGTACCATTTTTCCTTTGAGATTTATGATTTCAGTTTTATTTCCAATAAATTCATTTATCTTCCTTAAATCACCTACACCTATTATCTTATTTCCTTTTATAGCTATAGATGTGTAAATTCTATCATCCTCTTCTTTCATAGTATATATTTTACCATTTATTAAAACTATATCAGCAAATAAATCATTCTTTTCCCTCATTTAAATCACCTATTTTTTAATTTATCTAAATAAATATATTACATTATATTCCTTAAAAACATAATAAGTGACTTATCCTAAATTTAAATAAAATTAAACTTTTCTATAATTTCATCTACAAAATATTTACTTGCTTTTACATCTCCATAAGGATTACTTGCTTTTAACATTTTATTATATTCATATTTATTTATTAATAATACTTTATGTTCTATAATTATTTTTTTAAGGTTATTTTAAGCAAATTGCTATGTGAATTTAACACTCAGACATGCATAATTAGTGCTATAATGAATGTTAGATATCAAACTTTATAAAAAGGGGGTTTAAAAATGAACAAAAAATTACCTAAAGATGCCTATGGAGGAATACCAGGCAAAGATTATATTCCCTACATAACAGATAAGTCAAAAACTGGTGGAAATACTGCAGTACTTATTATAGGTCTTATTTTAGCATCAGTATTTGCAGCTTCAACAGCATATTCAGGAATGAAGGCAGGTCTTACAGTAGCTGCAGGTATTCCTGGTGCTATTATAGGTTCTGCATTTGTAGCTGCTTTTGCAAAACAAAAAGGTATCCTTGCTAAAAACTTAATCCAAGGTATGTCAAGCGGTGGAGAATCTGTTGCTAGTGGTCTTATATTTGTTTTACCTGCTGTTATATTAATAGGAAGTAAGATTTCATTTTTAGAAGGTGTAGTTGTTGGTATTGGTGGTGTTTTATTCGGTATTGGTATTGCTTCACTTGTTTATAATTATTTAATTATCGATCAACATGGTAAGCTTATTTATCCTGAATCAATGGCTATATCAGAAACTTTAGTTGCATCGGATAGCGGCGGAGATTCTATAAAGTATATGGGAATTGGATTTATTATTGGCGGTGCTATAACTACTCTTACAAGTTCTTTCTTAAATTTAACAAACAATGTTATGACTTTTATAGGAAACTCTTGGTACAAATGGAAATTTGATTTAGAAGTTAATCCACTTCTTTTAGGTATTGGATTTATAGTTGGTCTTGATGTTGCTTTAACTATGTTTGCTGGTTCTGTATTATCAGTATTTGGTATTACTCCTTTATTAGGATATTTTACTGAAATGGCCCAAGACGGTATAATGGTATGGAATAATCCTTCAATGCCAATAAATGAAATGACTGTTCAAGCAATTTCTAGTAGTTATGTTAAATACATTGGCGCTGGTATGATGCTTTGTGGTGGTATAATAGGTGCTTTAAAACTCATCCCAACTATAATAGCTTCAGTAAAAGAAACTATGAAGGCAAGAGCTACCGCTACTAAAGGTTATGGTTCTTCTACTCAATTATTAATATTATTAGCCGGAGTTATAGTTGGATTTATAGCTGCATTCATGATTTCTGGTAGCTTTCTAATGGCGATAATAGGTGCTGTTTTATCATTAATATTATCTTTATTATTTGTTATAGTTGCTGGACGTTTAACAGGAACTATTGGTACTTCTAATCTACCTGTATCTGGTATGACTATTGCATCTTTAGTTATAGTTACATTAGTATTCGTAATAATGGGATGGACTTCTCCTGCTAATAACAAATCTTTACTTTTATTTGGCTCATTTATAGTTGTTGCTATAGCAATAGCTGGTGGATACTGTCAATCTCAAAAGGTAACTTATGTTATAGGGGGAAATAAAAACGAAATGCAACGTTATTTTACCATGGCTAGTATTCTTGGTGTTGTAGTTGTTGTTGGTGTTATAGTATTGTTATCAGATCAACTTAAAATAACTGGAGATAATCCTCCATTTGCACTACCTCAAGCTAACTTAATGTCTACATTAACCTCTGGCATAATGTCAGGTCAGTTACCTTGGGTTATGATTCTAGTCGGAGTATTTATGGCCTTTGTTTTATTCTTATTAGATTTACCTATAATGACAATTGCTATAGGATTCTATTTACCTGTTGCAACAACTTCAATAATCTTAGTTGGGGCTTTAATCCGTGTATTTGTTGAAAAAACTGCTAAGGGTGATAAAGATAAAGAAGTTAAAATTAGTAATGGTATAAGTTTATCTTCTGGATTAGTTGCTGGTGGTTCAATACTTGGTCTTATAGGAATAATATGTCAAGTTACAGGGCTAGTTGGAGGTAATATACCTAGTGGATTTGCTGCAGGAAATGGAATAGCTGCAATCTTATTAGTTGCCTTAATAATACTTACTATGATACCAATTATGAAATCTAAGGTGAAGGGTAATGACTAATGAAGATGCATTAAATTTAATATTTATAATTTCAGATAATATAGATTATGAAGTTAATAACAATCTTGTAACTGTGCTAGAAAAACAAAATCATACTATACAAAATTTCTTTAGAAGATTAAAATTTAAAATACCTAATTATAAAAAAATTGAACTTGATAAATATTCTAGCTTTGTATTTTTACAAATAGACGGTAAAAAAACCGTAGAAGAAATAGGTTTTAACTTAGAAAAAGCTTACGGTGATGACTCTCATCCTCTTTATGAAAGGCTGTTAGTTTTTTTAAATCATATTGAAGGTAATTGTAAGTATATTGAAAGAGTAAACTAAATTTCTATTGATTGCATTAAAAGTGTCTATAACTGTAAAGCTATAGACACTTTTTTATTTCTTGTTGTATTATTTACTATATCATTAATATTACTAAAAATAAAACTATCTTAATCAATGAATTCTTTTTTAATAATGTTAACCATTCCTTCTAAAGCTTCTTCTACTATTAAGTCACCTTTTTCTTTAGAACTTGTTCTCCCAATTGATAAAAGCCCTGACTTAGGTACTAAATCAGTAGGTATTGGATACACTTGATAAGTAGGAACTTCTTCAATTTTTTCATCTATTAATCTATCCATATGAACTGTTTTAGGATCAAATTTAAGTATTAAAGACGTTTCAGTTATGGCAGCATGTTCCAATGCCCATCCTGGGAATTCAACTTCATCAAATACTTTATCAATAGTTTCTTGACTTATTAAGTCCCACCAACTCATCATTACAATTTTAGTTCCTTTTGGCATAGTTCTACTTACTAAATCTATTGCTTCTAATAGGAACGCTTGATTTTCAAAGTGAGAATTTACTATAACTATTTTCTTCACACTATCTCTTATTATCTCTTCTATAATATCTTTTACTAATGAAATTAATGTAGCCCCATTTAAATCTATTGTCCCTGGAAATAATGGTCCTCCTCCTGAAGCTGGTTGAGATTTATATCCATAATTTATTGATGGCATTACTATTCCATTTACTCTTTCTGCTAAAAGAGTTGAAAAACCTTCTGATATAATCGTATCTGTATAAAGGGGTAAATGAGGTCCATGTTGTTCTACTGAACCAACTGGTAATATTACCACATCTTTATCTTTTCTTTCATTAAATTCATACCATGTCATATTTTTCATTAAAGTCATTATATTTCCTCCCTAATAATTCTTATTTTTATTTATAATCCAAAGTTTTTAAATAGTCATAAATCATAATAGCATTCATTAACTCATTTTTTAAGATTGGATCTTCTAAGTTATCATTTAATATATTTTTTATTTTGTTTAATCTATATATTAATGTGTTTCTATGTATAAACATCTCTTTAGATGTGTTTATTAAATTACAATTATTTTTCAAATAAAATCTTAGTGTTTTTAATAAATCAAAGTTTTTATCCTGTATTATTATATCTCCTAATACCTCATGAGAATATCGTCTAAGTTTATCATAATTGCTAACTTCTAATAAGATTTTATAAAAACCTATTTTTTCATAATCTATAATGCTTAAGTCCCAATCATTACTTTCATAAAGCTTATATGCTTTGCTAGCTTCATCATAACTTTCTCTTATCATAAATATATCATCATAAAGACTTCCTATACTCATACTTATTTTAATGTATTTGGATACTTCATTGCAGATAGATATTAATGTACTTTTTTGTTGAATAAAATCTTCTTTTTTATTCAATTCAAAAATACAAATAATATCATTTTCATATGAACCTAAAATAAATTTCAAATTGTATTCTTCTAACATACTTTTTATCATATTTTCAATATACTCATATGATATTCTTTTATTTTTAGGCTCATTGATTAATTTAAATTTCGACACAAAAAAATTCCCATCTAATTTAAGCTTACTTTGGTTTATTAAATTAGTCATTACTTCCCTATCCATATTAGGTGAAAATAATAATTCATTTAATATCTCCTTATCTTTATTTTGATTTAAATTTAATTCCATTATATAGTTAGCTATTTCTTTAGTTACATCTATAAGTTTAATATTCCAAGGCATATCAAACAGAGGTAATCCAACTTGATTAGCTAAATCAATTATATTTTCTGATATACTACTAATGTACTCACTATTTGTAAGTATAACTAAGCCAGATATTCTTTTTTCAATACATTGATGAATTAAATCAATTATCTTTTCCTCATTTAAATCCATCCCCATACCAGTTATAAACATCAATTCTCCTCCATTTATCCACTGAGAAAAATCTAATGTTTGGCATACATATGACCAGGATATATTTTTATATATTCCATTTCTTCCACCTATTAATTTTATTTCTTTAAAAATATTAAGACTTAATAAATCATTACAACTTACCATAAACAGCATATTTCCTTTCCAAAATAAAGTTCTTCCTCTAATTATAACATAGGGAATTTACTTTATTTCGGATATTTTATCTTAAAAATAAACTATTTGTTTCAATTTCCTCTGGTACTCTTTTAAATAAAATTTCTCCGTTTCTAATAGAATATAGCACTGATACTCTATCACATATTGCTTCAAATTCTGTTTGTGCATTTAGCACTATGAAATTTGCTTTCTTTCCAACTTCTATTCCATATTCATTACTTATATTTAATGTTTTAGCTCCATTTACAGTTATTAAATCTAGAGCATTATTTATTTCTTCAAAACTCATCATTTGACATATATGTATACCTGCATCTAGTATATTCATTAAGTTTCCAGAACCTAATGGATACCAAGGATCTGACATTGAGTCTTGAGCAAAGCAAACATTTATACCTTCTTCAATCATTTCTTTTACTCTTGTAACTCCACGACGTTTTGGGTAACTATCAAACCTTCCTTGTAAATGAATATTTTCTGTTGGGCATGCTATAAAGTTTAATTTAGACTCTTTTAGAAGCTTAAATAATTTATAAGTATAGGCGTTATTATATGAGTGCATGGCACAAGTATGACTGGCAGTTACCTTTTCTCCTATTCCTTCTAAGTAAGCATGAGCAGCTAAAACTTCTAAAAATCTAGATTGTTCGTCATCTGTTTCGTCACAATGTACATCAACTAGTTTGTTATATTTTAGTGCCAACTCTATAGTCTTTTTTACTGATTTCTCTCCAAACTCTCTAGTATATTCAAAGTGTGGTATAGCTCCTACTACATCAGCTCCCATTTTAAGAGCTTCTTCAACTAACTCTTCTCCACCTTTATATGCATACATACCTTCTTGGGGAAATGCTATTATTTGCATATCTACCATGTCTTTCATTTCTTCTTTTAATTCAATCATAGCTTGTAATGATGTTAGTTTTGGGTCTGTTACATCTACATGAGTTCTTATATGTTGTATCCCACTTAATACCTGTTTTCTTAAGGCTATTTTTGCTCTTGATTTAACATCTTCTTTAGTTAAATTAGATTTTGAATCTGACCATCTTTGAATTCCTTCAAACAGCGTTCCTGTTGAATTCTTAGCACCTGGTGTATGAGCTGTATACACATAATCTAAATGGATGTGCGGCTCTACATATGGAGGTATAGTTAATTTACTCTGTATATCAATTTTTTCTATATTAATTTCTTCTTTATATTTTTCAGCTAAATTGTTGGAAATTTCCTTTATAATCCCATCTTCTACTAAAATGTCCGATGTATTTTCATGACCCTTTAGTTTTGCATTTAAAAAAAGTATTTTCTTCATTTTTTATCCTCTCTATTTAAACAAGTATAATGTATATTAATACTACCATTGAGTCTTCTTATAGTCATTGTACTCAAAATCCAATTATTTTAAATTTTTTTGTATTTTTTCATTACTTTTTATTTAAACTTCCTTATATTTTAAAAATTAAAGGTTTCTTCCATATAAAAAGTTATCTCATAATGTTATTAAATCATTTTGAGACAACTCTTTCTTCTTTATTCTAAATAAAAATATATTAACTTTTTTATTACAAGATTAATCTCTTATACTTAAGCTTTTACAATTTAATATCTCTATCACCAAACTTGCGTTATCTGTAATTATATTATCAACACCTAAATTTATAGCATTAATTATTTTTTCTTTATCGTTTACTGTCCAAACATGAATTTCTTTATTGCAATCATGAAGTTCATGTACTAATGTTTCCGTTAGCAAATTATATTTTAGAGAAATAAAATCACTACTTATGTCATTAATATCCTTCACCTTATTACTTGTTATAAGACCTGTTTTAGTATTTGGATTATTAACTTTGTATTGCTTTATAATATCTTTATCAAAACAAGATACAACTACATCAGAATTCATATTATATTTTTTAATTAATTCAGACACCTGATTAGGTAAAATATCCTCTTTATCAATAACCTTAAGCTCTATGTTAAACTTTGTTTTTCCTTTAAAGATAGTAAAAACTTCTTCTAACGTTGGTATTTTTTCATCCTTAAATATTTCATTTTTATAATAACCATTATCTACAGTCTTAACTTCTTCCAAGGTCATATCTTTAATTGACCTGTTACTTCCATCTATTTTTTTTAAATTTGAATCATGAAACAGTACAACTTCATTATCTTTTGTTGTTCTTACATCTATTTCAACATAATCTGCATTCTCATTTATAGCTACTTCTATAGATTTAAGGGTGTTTTCTGGATAATATAATGAACTCCCTCTATGGGCGGTTACATAGATTTCTTTTTTTGCAATATTTGCGTAACTAGACTTTAATATAATTGGATTTAATATAACATAAGATATAAGAGCAAAAATAAGTATCAAGAAAAGCTTATAAGCTTTTCTTGTTTTAAATTTCACAATAAAATTTTTATATTTTTTTTTGAAATTGATTATATTTTGTGAGTTCATGTAAAACCAACTTTCTGTTTTTATTATATTTTTTCATATTACTACTAAAAAAATTCATTATTCAAAATTATATAGAAAACAATTTTTATGTATTAAAAAAGCCTATGAAATCTTAAATTTTCCACAGGCCACTACAATATATTGAATTTATTATTATATTTTAAACTAACAAAGTTTCTTTTTACCTATCTTTATGGAAGCATATATTGTAATCATTGATAATACAATAATGCCTACAACTATAAATAAACTACCTTCATAATATATTCCCTTTTCTATAAAATAAGTAAGCTCTAATATCCATTTTGTTATAGATATATTACTTATAAATTTCAAAACTTCTGGCATTTTTTCTATTGGTAAGAATGAGCCTCCAAACAATGCTATTATAAGTGCTATAGATGATGCTAATAAACTAGCCTGTAATTCACCCTTAGATATAACCGTAATGAATGTTGCTATACTACTTGCCATAACTGACATAATGAACCCTATGAAAATAAATTGATATATAGAAATTCCAATATCTATTCTTAATAAATATAAAAGTAATGCTGATATTAAAACTTGCGTAATTGTATTTACAGTATTGTACACATAGTTCCCTAGTATATAGCTATATAGATTATTAGGTGCAGTAGAATATCTTTTTAAGATTCCATCATCTTTATCTTTTAATAAAACTGTAGCTGACATAGTACAAGTTATTATCAATGTAATAAATATAAACCCATTACTTCTCTGTGCTATACTTAAGTTTTCTTCTTTGATTGTTGATATTAGATTTTTTATCCTTTCTGTTTTTCCACTATTAGTAGTTTCAGATATACAGTCTTTTAATGTGGCTTTAATATTTTTATCTAAGCAATACACGTCAAACGTATTATCTTCTTTAAACTTTACTACTCCTATATATTTAGCTAATATCATATCCGTATTAATAGTTTCCTCATTAGCTTTAATAAGCTTAACTCCATCTACCTCATTAAATACCTCTTCTATAGCTCTATTTGTATATTCATTTTCTATAACACCAATACTAATAGATGGTTTCATGAAACTATTTACACCAATTGCCGCCACTATTGAAATTAGTGGTAGTAAAAGTGTTAAAATTAACTTCTTTTTATTTTTCAAACTTCTTTTAAATTCATTTTTAGCAACTAATAACCAAATCATTATAAAAATGCCTCCTTTTTAAATGCTTTTATTGAAGCAAATGTAAATATCACTCCTAGTACTAAGGCCATTATTAAAGAAGTTATATAAATATTTATTATGTCATCATTAATCATCATAAATAGGCCTCTATTCACCCATGTAAGAGGTGATATATAACTAAATTTTTCAAATAAAATTCCAAGAGATCCTGTTGGAAAGAAACTTCCACCTAATACTGCCATGATTAAGATAGGAGTACTTACTATATTTTTTACAGCCATGAAGTCTTTAGTACACAAACCTATGCAAGTTCCTAGTGCAGATGCCATAAACCCTAAACTGATTATAAGAATATATACTTCTAAGAATCTGCCATTAAAATTAATTTTGAGTATAATACGACAAATTAAAAGTAATATTAGATTATATACTGCCATAGATATTGTAGCTGGAATTATTTTTGCCAAAACTATATATGACTTTCTAATAGGAGCTATAATAAATCGCTCTCCACATTTGTGTAAACTTTCTTCTCTTGCAACATAGATAAGTGTTATTGATGATAAAAAAGTACAAAAGGGAATAGTAACCATGGAGTAATAATAATATGAAGTTATTCCATTTTCTCCACTGTAATATTTAGTTGCCATATATCCAAGTATTAAAATTAACATTATTGGAAAAGTTACTCCGTATCCAATTAAAAATGAATCTTTTATTCTTTTTTTCATATTAAGTTTAAATAATGCGTTAAATTCACTCATAATATCCCCTTTAATCCCTTAACTCTTTACCAGTTAGATTTAAAAATATTTCTTCTAAATTATTCAGTCCCTTTTCTTTGTATTTAGCTTTTATTTCCTCTTTATTTCCAACTTCTATGATTTTCCCATTATCGATTATCAAAATCCTAGAACAAATTGCTTCAACCTCTTCCATATAGTGAGAAGTATAAATTATCGTTGTACCATTATCTCTTAAACTCTTTGTAACTTCCAATATATTATTTCTTGATTGTGGATCAATACCAACCGTTGGCTCATCCATTATTAATAATTTGGGCTTATGCACAATTGAACAAGCAATGTTAAGTCTCCTTTTCATACCTCCTGAGAATGAATCTGGATAATCATCTTTTCTATCACAAAGACCTACTAATTTTAAAGTCTCCTTTACTCTACTTTTCAAACATTCTCCCTTTAGTCCATATAACGAGCCAAAAAATTTAACATTTTCATAAGCACTTAAATCATTAAATAAAGCTATATCTTGAGGTACATAACCTAAAGCTTTTTTAAAAGAATTATTATTACTATCTATATTTCTTCCTTCAAATAAAACATTGCCCTCATCTATATCTAATATTGTTGTAATCATATTTATTGTTGTACTTTTACCTGCTCCATTTGGTCCTAAAAAACCGAGTATTTCACCTTTATTAACCTTAAAAGTTAATCCATCAACCACTTCCTTTTCTCCAAAAGATTTTTTAAGCGATTTAATTTCTAAAATTTCATTCATAATTCAACCTCCATATTTTATAAAACGTTATATATACAACGTTGTATATATTCTTCAAATAAAAATGTAGTAATTCTACTACATTTTTCATTCCTATTTATTTTGACCCATTAAATTTATAAGTTCTTCAAGAGCCTCTTTTGATTCTTCTGGATTATTTAAAATAATCTCTCTAAGCATTTCAATTTTCTCTTTATCTGCAATTACATCATTATTTTTTTCTTCCACTTCACCAAAATCAACATTTTTTATCATAAGTTCTAATCTCTGACTATATTTTATGTAATCATCATATTCTTCTATCGCTGCTTTGTGCCATCTTATAGAATCTTTGATTCCACTAATAGTCATTTCAAATGATATTTTATCCAGCTCTAATGTTGTTTCGCTTATTTTTATGTTTTTCCAGTATTCCCAGTAATCTAACGTTTCTTCAAGACTTTTTATATGATTATTAATAATCTCTATAGCCGCCTCTTTATCTAATCTATTAAACGTAATTGGTATAATAAATTTATCTGTTCCTGTTGGCATAAGTGGTTTATTTAATTCTTGCTCTATAGTAGTCTTAAGTTCTAACTTACCCTTTTCAGTTATTCTATAAATTTTTCTAACTTTTGAACCATTGCTTTCTTCTTTATATAATTCTACTTCTCCATTTTTCTCCATCTTACTTAGTGCATAATATATAGATCCAGATTTAACCTTTGCCCATACATCAAGACCTGTAGCTTGGATAAACTTTTGTATTTCATATCCATGAGTAGATTTTATATTTAGATAATATAATATAAGTAACTTTACCATGTTTATCTCCTCGTTTATAATATATTTATTATTTAATACAATTATATATACAATATTGTATATAGTCAAGATGTTTTATGCAACGTTGTATATAATGATTTTAAAAAGGCTATTAAGTTATACTTAATAGCCTAAAATCATTTATTTTAATTATAAAACTCTTCTTGCGTTTACCCAAGCTTTTACATAATAAGAACTATTTATATCGTTAATAACAACCTTACCTTGTCCTGATGCTGCATGTATGAATTGACCTGAACCTATGTACATACCACAGTGAGTAACTACACCATTATTAGATCCTACAGTATCAAAGAATACTAAATCTCCTGGCTTAAGGTTACTTTTACTTACAGATTTACCATATTTACTTTGAGCAGATGATGTTCTTGGTAAATTAATTCCTACAGACTTTTTAAATGTATAGTATGTAAATCCTGAGCAGTCAAAACTACTTGGACCTTGAGCACCCCATACATAAGGTTTGCCTAATTGTTTTTTTGCATAATTTATAACTGTACTTGCTTTGTTACTTGAATTTGATGGTGTATCATTTGATGTTGATGGTTTCTTACTACTTAAGTATTCACTTGACACATATCCTTTTATGTTTCCACTTGTTATTTTTGACCATCCTTTTGATGTTGAGCTTACACTTACTTTTGTTCCCTTAGATAGATTCCCCACTTTTGCATAGTTTGTTCCTGCACCTTTTCTTACATTTAATCCACTACTGGTATTTACATATTTTGTAGTAGTTGAAGTAGAGCTTGAATTATTATCATTAGATGTTGATGGTTTCTTGCTACTTAAATAATCATTAGATACATATCCTTTTATACTACCACTTGTTATTTTTGACCATCCTTTTGATGTTGAACTTACACTTACTTTTGTGCCCTTAGATAATTTTCCTACTTTTGCATAACTTGTTGATGGTCCTTTTCTTACATTTAAACCAGCACTTGTAGTAACATATTTTGTACTAGTTGAAGTAGAGCTAGAACTAGAGCTTCCTGATGTTAGATAATCATCACTTATATAACCTGTTTTAGAATTATATTTTGCTTTTATCCATCCTCCACTTTTACCTAAATATGTAACTTTCTTTCCTTTTGGTATTACTGTCATAGATGAATACTTAGTCCCTGGTCCAGTTCTAAAGTTTACGTTTGCCGTTGTTGTTCTAGTTTCATCTGCATAAGAGTTTGTTATATTTGTCATAGGCATTACTATTGCGGTTGCCAACATACTAGCTGTTATTACATGTTTTTTATTTATACTCATAATTGTCAATTATACAGTCTTAAACTGTATTTTCTTCCCCCAATCCAAAATATTTATTTATACATTTTTCTTGTGTTTTTATTATATTATTACATTTATGTAACTTTTTGTCTATGTTTTTTGTAACATTTTTGTAACTTTATTCCTTTTAATTCTATTTTTACTCAATCGAGTAGGAAAAACTTGGGGTAATTAATACCGAGTTCAGACCTCTCATAGAACGTACGTGCGGACCTCGCATACGGCTCCTGATAAATTTCAGTCACTACATTCTGTAGTGATACAAAATATTAACTTCTACTTTTGATATATTAAATAAATTGATTTCGTCAAACCAACTATTTGGAAGTGCCATATGCACTAATATATAACCTTCATTTATGATAAATCCTAGATATGCTACCATCACTTGCATTTGCAATATGTGTTTTTTTATCATTAACTTTTAATTTAAACTCTTTTTCAAGAAACTTTGTTGCCATAGCTCTAAATTTTTCTACTTGTTCAAATCTATCTGCAATTACAGAAGAGTACAGGATTTCTTCAGACTCACCGTTACCAGTGACGCCCTTGCTTACGGGTTATCTTCCTGTTGGTTGGGCGATAAGGTTTCTTTCAACCTATCGGCTCAGTAAACATGCTAAACGTACAAAAGAGAATGGCATTAGCCATTCTCTTTTAATTATTACCATAAATATTTCTTTTAAATTCCACATAGGTCATAACAAAATAGATTATATAAACCACTAATAATATAAATACGGATAAACCATAATATGACAATACTGAAGAATTTAAAGATGTATAATAAACAAACTTGTTGCTAATATATATTGATAATACAGAACTAATTCCAATTGCAATTATCAAAGGTGATAAATAATATATTAAAAGTTGTTTCAATATAATTTTATCAATTTCTCTTTCTTTTAAACCTAATTTACTAAGAACAGAATATCTATACTTATACTTAGATGAATCACTGACTTGTTGTACAGATAAAATAGTCAATGCCACACATAAAAATACAAGCCCTATATACATTAACGGAAAAGAAATGGCTGTTAAAACAAATTTGATTTCTTCTAATTGATTACTCTGTACTAATACAGTATCATTACAAGTTATAATTTGATCACTTCCATATCCCCAAGTTATATTACATTTAAATTCTCCATTATTATTAAAATATTCTTTTACAGCTGATAATTTTTCATGTAATCCATCTGGTGATTCACCTACAATATCTACTGCTACCAAAGAGTAATATTCTTTCATACTATCACCTATGTCATCTGGTACTACTATTATATAATCTGCCCCATTTTGTCCACTTTGAGCAAAGGCATCAGTATAATATCCTTCTAAATATAGATTTAATCCACCTTTATTTAGATTTTTATTTTTAAAGTATTTTTCTAAATATGCTCTAGTATTGTCCTTACATTGTATTAAAAACCCCTTCGATGATAAACTTGCCTCTTCGTAACCTAACATTTTTCTAAGTTTATTGTAATCACTAAGCTTCATATAAGTATCATAATCGAAAAACTCACTATAATTACTTTCATCATTGTCCTCTTTTAAATAATTAAGTTCTTTTCTTAAAAACATGTTAATATCCTTACTTTCATCTTCATAAACATTATATATCACCTTATCTTTTACTTTAGTGTTTTCTTTTATAATATTTAAATATTCATTGAAATCATCATTAGTATTATCACTAAAAATAATAATGTCAAAAGGCAATTGATAATCTAAACGTTTATCTAAATAGTCATTGAACATCATGGCTGTAGTGCCTCCAAGTATGGCAAATACAAATAAAATTGTTAAAGTAGCCATGGTAAATTCCATTGTTTTTATTTTAGATGAAAATTGACGAAGTAAAAATAAATTTTCTTTCTTGTATATACTTTCCCCATCCTTTTTTACATAAGATACAACTATGGCTGAAACTCCTATATAAAATAAATATATACTTAATACTAATAAACCTAAGAATATCCATATAGATGTAATTGTAAATTTTTCAGTTAGAAGTATTACATCAAAAATGAGAAAATATATTATTGTTATAAAAAATAAAGCTACTTTTAACTTTTCATTTTTATTGCTATACTCCTCATTTTCTTTTGCAACATCCATCATGTCTCTAATAGTCATTTTCTTTAATTTCTTTTTGTTTTTTAATAAAGCAAAAAAATAAATTCCTAAATACAATACTAAAGTTAATAAAAAACTATATATATTAAATTCAATTTTTATAATATAATTCTCACCAAATATGCTATAAAAAATAGTCGTAAATACTTGTTGTAAGAACATTCCTGGTACAATTCCAATAAAAAAAGCTAATACACCAATTAATGCATTTTCTCTTATAAATAAAGAAGATACTTGTCTTTTTTTCATTCCCATAAGAAGATAAATACCAAATTCCTTACTTTTCTTTTCCATCATAAATCTAACCATATAATTAATTAACCAGGATACTACCACTACTATAAATACTGATGCTATTCCTATTAATGCTGCCATTATACCAGCCATAGAGCATAATTTCATTATATCTTTTGAGAAAATCATAGAATTAAAAGCAAACATTAAAGAACATATTATTATCATCGTAATTAAATATAAGAAATAATCTTTAATAGATCTCTTGGTATTTCTAAAAGCTAATCTATTAAACATTAGAAATATCACCTCCGCTAATAGATAATACATCCAAAATCTCCACTAGAAATTCTCTTCTGCTTTTTTCACCTCTTATTAGCTCATAAAAAATTTCACCATCTCTTAAAAATAATATTCTTTTACAATAACTTGCTGATATAACATCATGAGTAACCATTAATATAGTTGCTCCTAGTTCTTTATTCATTATTTCAAAGGTTTCTAATAGCATTTGAGCTGATTTAGAATCTAAGGCTCCCGTTGGTTCATCAGCTAAGATTAACTTTGGTTCATTTACAATAGCTCTAGCACAAGCACATCTTTGTTTTTGTCCACCAGATACTTCATAAGGAAACTTGTCTTTTATTTTATCTATTCCCAATCTGAAACTTATTTCCTCAACCTTCTTTTTAATTTCATTTTTTCTTTTTTTACTAAGAGTCATTGCTAAAATAATATTTTCTTCAATAGTTAATGTATCTAACAAATTAAAATCTTGAAATACAAAACCTATATTTTCTTTTCTAAAATCTGATAATTCATCGTCATTCATTTCTGTAATATCCGTATTGTCATAATATATATGTCCTGTACTTACCTTATCTATTGTAGCAATCATATTAAGAAGTGTAGTCTTACCTGAACCTGATGCTCCCATTATGGCTGTAAACTCACCTTTATCTACACTGAAGTTTACTCGATTTACTGCCTTTGTAATATTAATCCCTCTTCCATAGTACTTTTCAACGTCATTTATTTTAATTAAATCCTTCATAATTTCATCCCTTTCAAAACTTTTATAAGTATATCTTACTATTTTCAAACAGCTAGTTGTATCAATGTAGCTTTCACTAGTCTTACAGTTTTGAAAGATAATCATTTTTAGGAAGAATTAAAATAACTTTTGTATATTCATCTATCTTTGATTCCACAGAAATATCTATACCTAACTTAATGCAAAGTTTTTTACATAAATAAAGTCCAATACCAGTAGACTTGCTATTTTCTCTACCATTACTTCCCGTAAAGCCTTTATCAAATATTCTATTTACTTCACTTTCTTTAATTCCTATTCCCTGGTCTTCTATATATAATTTAACACTGTCTTTAATTTTTTCACTATAAATCTTTATTTTACCAAAATCATCTTGCTTGTATTTAACAGAGTTTATTAGTATCTGATTTATAATAAAAGATAGCCACTTTTTATCACTACATACTGTAACTACTTTATCTTCTATTTCAATCATCATTCTATTTTGTATAAAGTAGGATTTATTTCTACTTATAGTTTCAGATATAAGGCAATTAAGGTTTATCTCCTTTACTAAATAATCTTTATACACTTCCTCGGCCCTTGCATAAAATAAAACCATTTCAACAGAATTATCCACCTTTGCTAACTCTGATTGAATTTTTCTTCTTGCTTCATCTTTATTATTTTCACAAATTAATTCCATAGTAGTTATAGGTAACTTTATCTCATGTACCCATGACTCTATGAATTCTTTATAATTCTTTTTTTCATCTTCAATTTCATTTATTTTCTCTATTACTGACTTATTAGATCTTCTCAGTATTTCTCTATACTTTTTATCTTCCAATCTATGAGAAGATTCCATTACCTCAGATATTAAATATCTTTTGTCTAATTTATGTAAAAGTTCTTCTAAATCTTTAAAGTATTTATTTCTTCTAAAATACTCAATTAATAAATATATTAAAAATATACTTATCCAACTTATGACTATAATTAATACATTACTAATGTGATTATTAGTTAAAAGTAAAAAGCAACTAAGTATAAATAATCCTGATATATTCAACAAAATAATCATTATTTTATCTTTTAAATAATCTATCAACCTCATATTTTATAACCTAATCCCCTCTTTGTTTCAATAAAATCATTAATACCTATTGAACTTAATTTATTTCTAATTCTTGTTATATTAACACTTAAAGTATTATCATCTATAAAAACTTCATTATCCCATAAATATTCCACTAAATTTATTCTAGGTACAATTTGCTCTTTATTTGTGAATAAGTAATATAATATCTTCAGTTCATTTTTGGATAACTCTATTTCTTCATTTTTATATTTTATTTTTGCAGTTAAAAGATCTAATGTTATCTCTTTATAAATAAGTATATTTTCATTATTCTTACTACTTTTCTTTACTCTTTTTAATAATGATGAAAGTCTGGCTAAAAGGATTGGTGCATTATAAGGCTTTGAAATGTAATCATCTCCTCCTAGGGTAATACAATTTAATTCATCCATAGATGTATTTCTGCTAGTTACAAATATTACCGGTATATCAGAAGTCTTTCGTAGCTCACCACATATTTCTAGTCCACTTTTATTTGGTAGGTTTACATCAAGTAAAACCACATCTGGATTAATATTTATAATTGCCTGTGTTACTTCAATAAAGTTTTCTACTAGAAATACTTCATGTAAAGCATTCTCAAGAATCATTTTTAATTCACATCTAATATTTATTTCGTCTTCTATTATCATAATTTTATACATAATTTACCCCACTAACCTTTACTAATTCATTATAATTTCACAAATATAAAGGGTATAACATTTTAGTTATACCCTTTATATTTGTAGCATTCTTTATATATTAAGCTAAATTTTCTTGTACATATGTAAATACAGTGTTTACATATATTTCAAAATTTTCTTCATCACTAGGGAAAGAATTTTCTTCAATAAATTCCATAGTCTTATGTAAAACTAATTTAAATATTGCTTTCTTAGCATCTTCTTCTAATTCAATTTTTTCTGAAGTTACTGGATTTACTAAAGAATCTATTAAGTAGTCAGTACAACCTTGTGCTAACTCAGTAATTGATTGTATTTCTTCAAGTTCTTCCTCACTTATGTTAAATTCATTCATATCTGTCATAGGATTTACTTCCTTTCTAAATTTGTATTTGTAATATATCATAAAACAATCTATAAGACAATTGTAATTTTCATCTAGATATGGTACTACTATCATTTAAAACTAATGTATTATACATAAATAAAACATCAGCATCTTTCTTAGGCTCTATATACTTATTAAGTTCACTAAGAGTTATATATCTCAAATCAATTAGAGTCACTCTTGAATATTCACTAATTAGCAGTGGTGCTATACTACTTCCAAAAGAATCTCTGAAAATATATAATTCTTCATTACTTTTATTATTAGGATTTTCTATTTGTAAAAGTGGTTTTGCTCCACTTAAAAACACATCGTAGGAATCTACATTATCAAAGACCTTATCATCATATATGTTTTTATATGATTTATCTTCATAATCATACACCTTAGATTCTTTTATGATCTTATTACTTAAGTATACTAATTTATCAGGTTTTGATTTCATAGCAGCTTGTCCATAATAAGAACCATAGAAAGGATAAAAAACTTTAGAAGTATAATCATAGTCTGATGCTTTTTTATTATTTCCCATGGAAGTTAATAAAATATCACTTATATTTAATATATTTTCCTGTTTCCAATGAATATCTGTTTTATAATAATCTGACAAACTAAGATCTTTGGCAATGTCAATATACTTCATATCCTTTGTACTTTTCTTCATTATATTAAACATTTTATTATAATCTATTAATAAACGATTCTTATCTTCACATACAAAATAATTCTTATCTGGAACTATTGTATAATATACATTAGCATCTTCAAAATATGTAGCTGCTATTTTATTATAAATATTAGATGCATTATATACTGACTCTTCCTTCAAGGGATATTCCATTTTAAAAATATAATCATCTTTCATATAAATATTATTATTGTCTTTTTCATTAAAAATTCTATAACTTGTCAATGCTTTAAAATATCTAAATTCATCCCTTAATACAAATTGATCTAGAACATATTTTTCAAAGTCTTCAAAGTAATCACCACTCATTAAACTTTTTATATTAAACGTTGGTAACTGTTCTAATTTTCTTCTCTCATAATAAGAAATTTCTTTATCACTAGATATAAAATTAATTATTGTAAAACTTATTAAAATACCTATGAAACTAATTGAAATTATTTTATTTTTAAGTTTAGTATTCATTTTAATTCCTCCCTAAAATCTAAAATATAAAAAAGGATTAAATGAACCCTCTATTAAATATGAAGTTACTAATATCAACAATAATATATTAATCACTGGCTCTATTATATTTAATAGTTGTTCACCAGTAGCCTTGCTTTTTATTTTGTTTATCATGTGTTTTAATATAGGTGTAGAACCTATTATACTTATTATCAAAATAATAAAATAGCTACTTAAATAATAAGTTGTTAACTCATTACTAAATGGTAAATTCATCATACCAAACATAGATGATAAACTTGTATATGTTTCAGTCATATTATTACTATTAAATATAACAAAACTAATAAGTACTAAAAACATGGTATAGATATTTTGAATAAAACTAGGCAATTTATTTAATAATTTACTTAAAAATACTTTTTCTGCCACAATTAAAACTGCAAAGTATAGTCCCCAAATTATAAAATTCCAACTAGCTCCATGCCACATTCCAGTAAAAAACCATACTATAAACATATTTATTATCCATCCAAACCTGCTTACTTTGTTCCCTCCTAGAGGAATATAAAGATAATCTCTAAAAAAGCTTCCTAAAGAAATATGCCATCTTCTCCAAAATTCACTAATGCTCTTCGAGATAAAAGGATAATTAAAGTTTTCTAAAAAGTTAAACCCAAATATTCTTCCAAGTCCTATTGCCATATCACTATAACCAGAAAAATCATAATAAATTTGCAAGGTAAAAGCAATAGCGCTTGCCCAGTAAATCAAAACACTTTTTTCATTTGTATTATTAAAAACTTGTAACAATCCTCCTAAATTATTTGCAATAAGCACCTTTTTAGATAACCCCATAATAAATCTAGTAACTCCATAAGCAAAATTATCAAAGGAATGTACTCTATTATCAAGTTCTTCCTGTATAGTTGTATAACGTACAATAGGACCTGCTATTAATTGTGGAAATAAAGTAACATATGTGGCAAAACTTATAAAACTTTTACATGTTTTAGCCTTTCCTTTATAAACATCTATAACATAACTAAGTATTTGAAAAGTATAAAAACTAATACCTATAGGTAAAACTATGTTTAGTAATTTAATATTAAGTGAAAATACTATATTAAAATTACTTATAAAAAAGTTACTATATTTAAAAAATGCTAAAATACCCATACTTACAATAATAGATGATATTAGAAAATATCTACAATAAACTGTGTCTCTACTTTTTTCTATAAGTAATCCATGAATGTATCCACTAAATGCAGAAAATATCATAAGTAAACAATAAACTGGCTCTCCATAAAAATAGAAAAAGAGACTTGCTAATAATAAAACAAGGTTTTTGTATTTATCTTTAGTTAAAAAATATATAATTATGGTTACTGGTAAAAAATAATATAGAAAACTAATGCTCGAAAATAACAAAACTTGTCCTCCTAAAAATTCACTTTCTTTTATGTTAAAATAACAGCCTGAAAATATTATTTCCAGACTGTCTTTTTTATACTTCTACAATTATTATTTAACTTCACTTAAAGCCATAAATGCATCTTTTACTGGTGTTGCATCTTCTTTATTAGCCATTATAAATAATACTGTATTATCTATATTTTCTACTATAACCTCTTCTGCCTCTACACATACCCATTTTCTAGGATTAGCATTTTTTAAAATAAGTTCCTTAGTAGCTTTTACATCAGCTTTTTCATCTAACTTTAATAATACTAATTGATAAGGAACTGCACTCATCATAGGTGCTGATATTATTCCTTGTTCAAATTTTATATCTTTGCTACCTAAAATTCCCTCTACATTTGATTTATCTAAGTCTGTAGTTTGATAATACTTTAAAGCTTCTCTTTGTTCATTATTTAAATCTGCAGTATCATAGATTTTTTCTATTACCTTATTTAAATCCTCTGACAAAACTGGATCTCTTTCTACAGTTTTAGAACTACATCCTGCTAATGATACTACCATTAACATGGTTATAATAAGAGTAACTATTTTTTTCATAATCTTTCTCCTTTTTTTGTTGTTACTTAAATTTATCATAAGGTTAATATGAGTAACAAGACACAAAAAGTTACAATAATATATCGCTTGGATAATTACTTTAAATCATAATTATACTTGGTATAAACTAATCTAAAGTTTGCATATATATATTACAAAACTTGTTAATGGAGGTTTGTTTATGCAAAAATATGTTTGTGATATTTGTGGATACATGTATGATCCAGAACTAGGCGATCCTGATAATGGAATTGCTCCTGGCACATTATTTGAGGATATTCCAGATGATTGGTTATGTCCTTTGTGTAGTGTAAAAAAAGATGACTTTTCTAAGACCGAATAATCTACAATAAATTAACCTTAAATTCTACTTCATCTGCCAAGTATCGTAACACTTTGTATTAATTCGTCATATTGTAATATATAGACGATGAAATTTTCCTGTCTAAATATTATTAAAAAGAGTGGTAATATGTTATGGTATATGACAAAAACAACAGGTTCAATGTTAAATCACCAAATATATCTATTGCAATTCAATTCACCATACTAGCTAATTCAAGCTATATATGTTGTTTATTGAAACAATTAGAAAAAAATGGAATTGATATTTATGCATTTGTCTTCTTAGAAGATAAGTACAATAAAGTAAAATTTAAGTGTGTAATTGATAATGGTAATAATAAATCCTTAGACAAATTAAATATTATGAGAAGTATCTTAGATAATGATGGAATAGAATATTCTGAAACAAAAGTAGTTAAAGTATCATCATATACTAACTCTAATGATTTATCATCTCAATTCTGTGTTTTATTACAAAATTTAAGTGTTTATTCTTTCTATCTTGGAACAGATGAAAGTGTTATTTTTGAAACTTGTTGTCCAACTAAAACAATACAAGTATTAAGTAGTTTGTTCTAAATGGGATAATCCTTAGTTTTATTACAATGAAAAAAGCCTTATCTTAAAATAATTTTATAATTTAAAATAGACAAGGCTTTTTTATATATTTATTCTTATTTGCTCCAGAAGTCCTCACATAACTGTTGTACATCATTAGGATTTATGACCCTCCTATGTGGATACCATTCCTGAGGAAAAAGACTTTTATATCTATATTGCGAGTATCTATTATCCAAAAGTAATATAACCCCTCTATCTTCATTAGTTCTAATACATCTGCCCGCTGCTTGTAATACTTTTATCATTCCAGGATATATATAAGCATAGTCAAAACCTTTATTATCTTCATTTAAATGTTCTTTAATTATATCTCTTTTCACTCCAATTTGAGGCATGCCTACTCCTACTATAATTACCCCTATAAGAGCATCTTGTGTTAAATCTATACCTTCAGAGAAATGACCTCCTAATACGCAAAACCCTATATGCCCTTCTTTATTATCTTTATCAAATAATGATATAAATTCTTCTTTATCTTTTTCACTCATATTATTTTCTTGTATTATTGCATTTAACTTAGGGTATCTTTCTTTTAGCTTACCATACACTAATTCCATATATTTATAAGATGGGAAAAATACCATATAATTTCCTATTTTACTTTCTACGCAAGACTTTATATATTCTACTATATCTTCACATGTTTCATTTCTTTTATTATATGTGGTAGAAATATTGTTACCTACCATAAGCAATCGATTATCCACATTAAATGGACTTTTCAAATTTATAATAAAATCTTCTTCTTTTGCTCCGTACATTTCTTTAAAATAATCCATAGGAATTAAAGTTGCTGAAAATAAAGTTACTGATTTTGCTTTTTTCATTTTATCTATAATTAATTTAGATGGGTTAATACAATATAATTTTATATTTAAACCCCTCAGTTCATCACTATACACTGTCTTATAGTCCTCGTCATAAAAGTTAGACATGGATGTAAATCTATTTACATCAAAGTACAAGTCCATTAATTCTTTATTTTCTTCATTGCTTCTGGATAAATATTCATCCGTAAACTTAATAAACATTCCAAGTATATCTAATATATCTGTAGGCAGTTCTTTTTCTATAAAATCTTTTTCATTTAAAGTATTTAGTAACTTAAGTTTATTATTAAAATACTTTTCTATTTCTTTTATTACATTGCTTAGTCTTTTATCTTTCTTATTTATGATTTTTTTTATTTTTATAAAACTATCTTGATATATTTCTGCTGAATACATGCTTCTAGCTCTATCTAATAAATTATGACTTTCATCTATTAAGAATGTAAAGTCTGTTTTCTTCACATCAAAATATCTTTTTAAATATACTCTTGGGTCAAATATATAATTATAATCACAAATTATAACATCAGATACCATAGTTAAATCAAGTGATAATTCAAAAGGACAAACTTTATATTCTTCACTTATTCTATCTATATTTTCTCTGCTAAAATCACAATAATTTTGTAAAATACCCCCTATTGCATCGTTTACTCTATCATAATAACCCTTTGCATAAGGACAATATTCAGGATTACATTTTATATCTGGCATTTTACATATTTTTTCTTTAGCAGTAATAACAATAGATCTTAAGTTTAAATCTTGCTTTCTCATAAGGTCTATAGTATCACTAGCTACTTCTCTAGTTATAGTTTTTGCTGTAAGATAAAATATTTTTGAAGTCTTTTCTTCTCCCATGGCTTTTATTGTTGGAAAAAGTGTTGATATGGTTTTTCCTGTTCCCGTTGGTGCTTGTACAAAACATTTCTTTTCATCAGCTATACTTTTATATACTCTTACTGCTAGCTCCCTTTGTCCTGGTCTATATTCAGTAAAAGGAAACTTTATATTTTTTATAGAACTATTTCTTTTTTCTATCCATTCTCTTTCTAAATCTGCCCATTTTTTATACTGATTTATAAGATCAAAAAAACACTCTTCTAATTCTATTAGTTTAAATTCTTCTCTAAGTATTCTCGTTGATTTATTTTCTATATTATAATAAGTTACTTGAATATCCATAATATCCAAATTATTCTGAATACAATACATATAACCATAACACTTTGCTTGAGCCCAGTGGAGTGGGTTTGTATTTTCATCTATCAATAGTAAATCCTTAGTAGTAGTTTTAATTTCATCTATTATTGTTTTATCATTTTCTTTTAATAAGCCATCTATTCTGCCTTCTATTTCTATTTGAAAATGTTCAAAAGTTATAATATGCTTTATAGATACTTCTGCTCTATAATCATCACCATAGGAATTTTGCACTTTTTGATGCCCTCTAATTCCTTCTATAGCTTTTACCGTTCCTACAAATCTATTATCAATACTCCCCCTTCTCATTATGAATTCTACTAGATTCCTTACGGATATTTTTATTTTTTTCATATTTACTTCCTTAATTTAATCATTTCTATAAATTTATCACTATTTTATTATATACAAGTTTACTACAAAATAAAAATTATTGTATTTGTATTTATGATTTAAACATTGGAAATAATAAAAAATATTATGATATATCGTTTTGTTACTTTACATTAAAAATATAGATTTACAGGAGGCATAGTATGAACTTCATAAACCATGAAGATTTAGATAATAAAAATAGAATATCTAAATTTTCCATAGTAAATGGAAATCTAATATTAGAGGAAAATGCTAAGTACAAATCATCTTTTGATGTTGGAGATATTGTAACTTTAAAAAATAATACTGAAAAAATAGGTATTATATCTTTTACAGACGAAGATAATATAACTATAAATTGGAGTGATAATACTGAATCTAGTGATAATTCTTGTGATTTAATTGTTCTTCCTCCTCATATAGGACTACAATTACTTGAATCTACATCAATTCTAAATTTATGGGAAAATTTGTCCAACGGCAAAAATGAAAGTTTTAATTTGAGATGTATATACTTTGATGATACTGTAATAAATGAGGTACCTTTTATTAAATATTTTAAAAACACCAATACATTACTAGATAAAGTATTTAATAGAAAGTTTAACCTTTATAAAAAGTTTAATAATAACCAAATTTTCAGAACAAGTTTATATACTATTTCTCATGGAAAAATCATATTAGACAAGTCTAGATATGTATACTATTTATTACAAAATAATATTGTCTATTATTTAGGCATAGATTTGGATGATAAAGACTTAAATCTTTATCTATATAATAAGTAAACTTAAAGATAAAACACTATACTTATGTAGTTAATTACAAATTAAAAGCCACATGGATTTCATCACCATATGGCCTTTAATTTTTTATATAACTTATGCTGTCTCTAATTTATAAAAATCAAAGAATTTATCTTTTTTTTGTACTAACTCCTTGAAACTTCCTTTTTCAACTATATTTCCATTTTCCATAAATATAATTTCATCATATAAACTAAGTAATTCTTCACTCATCTTATGAGTTATAGTTATTAAAGTTAAATCACTAAGATTTAATAATTTACTTTCAATATCATATCCTGTTTGCATATCTATAGCTGATGTACCTTCATCTAAGACTAGTATTGGTGTTTCTTGAATTAAAGCTCTTGCAATTGCTATTCTTTGTTTTTGTCCTCCTGACAAGTTGTTACCATTTTCTCCAACCAGGTAATTAAGTCTACCTTCTAACTCATTTATAAATTTAACAGCACCACTTAATTCTAAAATATTATTTATTTCTTCATCTGAAAAATCTTTATATAAACAAATATTATCTTTTATATTTTTATCAAACATATATATACTTTGATGTATTATTGAAACCATTTTATTAATTTTTTCTATGTCTAAGTTTCTAATATCTTTATTATCAAATTTAATATCTCCATTAAAATCTGAGTAATAACCCAGAATTAATTTTACTAAAGTTGATTTTCCACAACCACTTGGACCTACAATGGCATATTTCTTATTTTTATCTAATTTTAAATCCACATTATTAATAATAGATTTTGAATCTTCATATGCAAAATTTAAATTACTTACTTCTAAAACATTTTCAAATGTAGGAATTTCTTTTCCTGTAAAACTTTTATCTACATAATTTGAAAAATCATCTAATCTTTTTATAACAGATTTCATGCTAGTTATCTTAGGAACACAACTCATTATCATGATTACAGGTTGAATAAAAGTTCCTGATAATTGGACTATAGCAATAAGCATACCCATAGTTAAATTTCCTTTTAAAACTAAATATGCTGATAAAAATACTGCTACAAACTGAGTTCCCATACCTAAAAGCTGAGATAGTGTTTCATTTATTACTATTAATTTATCCACATTAAACTTTGTATTAGCTAAAGTTGTATTTTCTTCTTCAAATTCTTTTATTGTGTCGTCCTTTAAATTATAAGATCTTATCACATCATATCCAGATAGCATATCTTTAATTTTAGTGGTAAAAGAAGTTAATTTATTAGAAAGATTTAACTGCTTACTTTCTAGTTTCTTTCCAAGTAAACTAGGTACTATAAAAATTAATAACATACTTAAGAATATGCATCCTGTCACTAAAGGACTTAAGTATAATAAAACACCTGTAGTAGATATAAAAATAACTGTAAACTGAAATACTGATAACATAGGAATAATATAATTTTCTTCTACTAATTTTATGTCATTACTTAAAGCTGAAATGTAATCAGCGCTATTAGTAGAAGTAAAATCTTTATAATTATGTTTCATAATTCCAGAAAAAATCTTACTTCTTAATCCCTTAGTCACATTTCTTATAAACATTTTACTTAAAATATCATAAATAAAATATAATAATCCCATTACTATACAGTAACCTATTGTTAAAATCAATATTCTTTTAAATCCTTCCATATCTCCATTAACCACACGGTCTATGGTCCCTTGTAATAATAAAGATACTCCTACCATTACAACTGATGAAATCACACTGAAAATTATAGTAAATATCAGCAGTAATCTATTCTTTTTTATACATTCTTTCATTAAACATTCTCCCCCTACTTATGCTTGATTCAAATTTATTATAACATGTTTAAAGATATTTCATTGTAAATATTTACAAATAAAACCGTATCACTTATTTTGTGATACGGTTTCATTATTTATTTCAAAATATTTTTACCTTCAGCTGTGGATATTTCAAACCCCATTATATTTGCAAGGGTAGGAGCAATATCTACTAATCTTAATTCTTCTACATCTTTATTTTTTTCTATATTAACACCTTCTATATAGAATGATGCTCTCATATCGTTTAAATTCTCACAGTAACCATGTTGAGCCTTTTGTGATGTATTCTTATCTAGGTATTCACCTACTGCATCTTCTCTTACTTCATATCCTGCTTTAGATATAATAACATAATCAGCATCTGGGAATCCTTTTCTAATTTTCTTAGCTTCTTCACCTGTTATAACTTCACTAATACCGGAATTTGCGTCATTTAAAAGGTCATTTAATATATTTTCAACTTTATATCTTATATTTTTATTTGACTTATCTTTAAGTCTTATTTGGCCAGTTCCACCAGAACGTTGACACCATACATCCCAATCTCTTAATTGTCCCTTTTCATCAACTTTTATTAAGTCATTTTCTACAAAAACTGTATTAGGCTTTATATCAAACTTATTATCTATAGTACCATGATCTGAAACTACACATACAACCACATTATCATTAGTAATTTCGTGAGCTTTTTTTACTAACTCTCCTACCAATGCATCTATTCTTTCAAGATCAGATATAGCTTCTTTACTATATACACCTTTTATATGAGCTGTTTCATCATAAGCTGCATAGTAACAAGACATAAAGAACGGCTTCTCTTCTAAATGCTTTTTAACTTTGTTTTCTAATATCCATAAGGCGGCTTTTTGTCTTATAGTATCCCCTTTAATAGTTAAGTCAGTTCCACCTGCAAATCTTCCAATTTGCTTTTCCATTTCTCTAACCATACCTTGTGGTCTACTTACAGCATCTATTAATTTACTATCAAGATGACTTCCATCTCTCCATATTTCTGGTATATGATAATCAGATTTAGCACCTACAGATACTGGAAAACCTACACTTGCAGATATATATCCATTTTCTTTAGCACATTCCCATAAGTTCTTAGCATTTTCACTTACGTACCAGTACCATGCATCCATATGTTTTCCAGTTGGATCAAACACTTTATTGGTATGTATACCATGAGTTGAGGGATAAGTTCCTGTAATTATTGAATGGTGACATGTATATGTGAATGTAGGAAATACACTTTTAACACCCTTTGATGCATAAGTCCCATTTTCCACAAAATATTTTTTTAAATTAGGAAGATTAACTCCTATTCTCTCTGATTCAAATACAAATTCTGGTTTTAGAGCATCTATTGATATTAATAAAACACTTGGTTTATTATTCATTTTATATTCTCCTTATTTTTAACTAGCAATCTTAATGTTATTTTTCTTCTTTATTTAATTCAATTAAATTCATAAGTTTTTTATTGATTATAAGTCCCAATAATCCAAAACCTATTAATACACAAAATAAAATTTTATAGCCTAATACCCCTTCAAATTTATCAAGAATATTCCCATATAACGAATAACAAAATACTAACGGTGAATACCCAATAAAACTTGCTACAGATATGGCTGATCCAGATATACTTTCATCTATTCCAACTTCTTGCATTGGTGCAAATAATAAAGCCTTCATAGAGTTTACTAATGCTGAAAAAATAATAACAAGTGTAAATCCTATTCCCATATTAAGTTCTTTGTTAGATAAAACAATCATAGGTATCATAATAAATATTATTGATGTAAAACTAAATCTAAAGAACTTTGATGTGGATTTAAATTTCTTATCCGATAAATATCCCCCTAATGGACCTGCTAACATTTTTATCCCATATTGATTAATTAATCCGTAACCTCCTATTAACAAGGTACTTACTTCAAATGTACTTTGTAAAAATGGCATCATATATGTTAAACCACAGTAAATTGCATAAGCACAAAATATATTTCCGGCAATTAGCCATACTTTTTTTAATTTTATAACTTCTAAAGGAAATTTAAATTTCATTTCCTTCTTAGCTTTTATTGGTTCCTTTTTTTCTAAAACTATAAATACCAAAATTCCCATAATTATAGCTGCTATAGAATAGAATAATATAATATGTTTTAGAGATCCTGATACAGAAAATAAATATAAGGCTATTATTACTATTATTGTGTCAAATAAACCTCTTCCTGCATCAAAAAATCCAAATATTCGTCCTTGGCTTGTATTATTCCCAAGAGTTTTTATACATTTTACTAATACTGGCCAATAAAGCATATCACTAAATAGTGCAAATAAAATCCATATTAATATAAGAGCATAATAACTTGGTAAAGTAGACAAATATAAACCTGTAATACCAACACCTATAAGACCACAAGGTATTAATATTTTTTCAGATATTCTATCTATAAAATATATGGATGCTAAAAATCCAAATATACTGAAGAATCCACCTATTGATAATATATTACCAAGCTGAGTGTGAGTTAAGTTTAAACTTTCTTGTACTGGAACATAAAATATATCTTGAATATAAGGTAATTTATATACTATTCCAGTAGCCATTGTTAGAACTATAAATATAATGTTTTTCTTTATCTTATTTTCAGACTTCATAAATTATTTTCCTCTCAACGTTTAAATCTAGTGTCAATATCTTCACCATTATATAATATTTTATATAAAAAAGGTTTTATTTTTCTATTTTCTGTTATTTTGTCATTTATATCATAATTTTTTTAAAAATAGCTTCGATTAGTTACTATCAAAGCTATTTCCATATTTTATTCGTTTATTTTCACTTAGTTATGCTACTTCTACTTCTTGCTTTTCTTTATTTTTCTTAATTGTATTTATAAGTAATGTACTTACTATAACTCCTAATACTGCAAATCCTATCATAATCATAAATACCATTCTATATCCTGATAAACCTGGATTAGTATCTAAAATAGCTCCATATAATGAATAAGCAAACATACCCGGTGCATATCCTATGAAACTACCTATAGACATGGCTGCTCCTGTTATATCATCTGATATATTTATTTCACCCATTGGTGCAAAATATGTTGCTTTCATAGAGAATACTATAGCTCCAAAAGTTAATGTCATCGCCATACCTAGGTAAACATTTAATGAGTTATGAGGTGCTATAACCATTATTGTTAAAACAACTATACTCGCTATAAATGCTGCTCTTAAATATTTTGCTGGTGAATGGAACTTCTTATCTGCTAAGTATCCACCTATTGGACCACCTACCATTTTTAAACCATACTGATTTATAACTCCATATGCTCCAACTAAAGCAACTGGTAAAGCATATATATTTTCTAAGAAAGGTATAAAGTAAGTAATTCCACAGAATACTGCATAAACAAAGAAAGTAGTAAATGCTGCTAACCATATTTCTTTAGTTTTTAAAGCTACCATAGGAGAAATCTTTACTTTTTTACTTTCTTTCCCATTAACTATTTCTGTTTTTTTATCATCTTCAATAAAGAAGAATGCCAATACACCTACAACTATAACTGTTACAGAGTAGAATAGTATAGAGTTTACAAATCCTAATTTTCCAGAACCAAAGTAGGCAAATATTCCTAAAGCAGAGAAGGCTACTATTGTATCTACAAGACCTCTACTAGCTTCAAAATATCCAAACATTCTACCTTGCTCTTCTTTACTTCCCAGTGATTTAACACACTTAAGTAAAACTGGCCAGAATATCATATCATTTGTTAAAGCAAATAGCGCCCAAATTATTAATACTTCATTATAACCTGGTAGTGTTGCTAACCATAAACCTAAAAGACCACAACCTATAAGTCCTGTTGGTAATAAAATTCTCTTAGATACTCTATCTGATAACCATACTGCAAGTATAAATCCTATAGTCGTTACAGCACCACTTATAGACATTGCATTTCCTAATTGTGTATGTGTAAGACCTAAGTATTCTTGCATAGGACCATAAAATGCATCCTTTAAGAAACATAATTTATATATAGTTCCTGCTCCTAATGTTAATATAATGAATGTAATCCATTTTCTAATATTTTCTTTTTTGTTATTCAATTGCTTCACTCCTTAATATTATTTAATACTGACACCCTTCAAAAATAAGGTTTTCCCTCTAAAATTCATATAAAAACTTTCTTTTCAAGGCATCATTCTATTTCATTATATATACTTCATTGTGGATTTTCAAGTATTTTTTTGTATTTTAGTGTAGTTTTATGTTAAATCCACATAATTGCACAATAAAAAACAACTTATATTAATATATAAGCTGTTTTTTATACGATTCTCATTATTTATTTATTATTTCTATACCACTTTTTAAATATTTTTTAACAATATTTTTATCTAGTTTGCTATCTGTTATTATAAAATTAGCATCTTCTATATCCGATATTCTTGTTAGAGATACACTATCTATTTTGCTACTGTCAGCTAATATAATTGCTTCTTTTGATATCTCAATTAATATTTTTTGTATTTCTACAGTATTAATATCATAGTCTGTTATCCCCCTATTAAGAGATACCCCACCCACACTAATAAATGCTCTGTCTACTACAAAATTCTTTAATATATTTTTTGCAAATTCGCCATAAAAAGCAAACTCTTTATTATTTAATAATCCTCCAGCTAGTATTACTTTTATACCTGTATTATTAGCCAACTCAGTTGCAATTAATAAAGAGTTAGTTATAACAGTTAAACTATTGAAAGTTTTATTCAGTTGTCTTGCTATTTCTACATTAGTTGTACTGTCATTTAAGGCTATTGATTGATTTTCATTTATGTATCTCATTGCAATTTTTGCAATTTCTAATTTTTCTTCTCTAAACTCTTCTTCTCTTTTTTGAAAACTCAGTTTATCTACAGATACTTTTTTTTGTACAGCCCCCCCATATACACGTTCTAGTATTCCTTCTTTTTCTAAATGCTCTAAATCTCTTCTTATAGTCTCTATAGATACGTTTAATTCTTTTATTAACTTTGATACTTTAACTACACCATCTCTATTTAGTATTTCTATTATATATTCATATCTCTCTTGAGCTAACATCTTTATCTCCTATATTTATTTTCAAGTATATTTAGTTTTTATATTATACTTTTTTTACTTTAATTTCAAGTAAAGTATTGTATAACATCATATTATCCTTTATATATAAGTTTTATAAATATATTAACCCAACTTAATTACTCCCCTTGTAAGAAAACCGTTTCTTATAAGGGGAGTATGTCAATTTATATAAATATTATTTTAGTTAATTTATTTTAATTTTTCCTCAATATATGAATCTACTTCTTTCTTAGGTATCCCTAGAACAACTGAAAATTCATCATCAATTAAAGTTTTCGCTATTTTTAAATACTTTTCATCTACTTGACCAAGTTTTTTACCTAACTTTGCAGCCTTAGACTTTTTCTCATTGATATTTTTTATTATAGTCAATAAATCTATACACTCATGAGTATCAACTAACTTTTTATAACAATCTTGTAATAGTCTTACATTTTTATCATTACATTCTATTTCTTCTAAAAATGGTATTTGTTGAATTAATCCTTCAACTTCATCTTTATTAATAAGACCTCTTGTAAACATATTTGTATCTACTGGTGCGAATATTTGTCCATTTTCATATATCGGCTTAAGGGTATAATAACTCTTTTTTTGATTAATACCTGAAATATCAAGCAGTCCTATATCTTCTACTTCGCATACTCCATTATTTCCATAAATAATAAATTCTCCTATTTGGTACATTCTTTTTTCTCCCATCTTACTTAATATTCTTAGTTAGAATTTAAGTTATTTTAGTGGATCTGTACTACATTTAATAAAAAAAAGACCCCTTTACAGGATCTTTTCCGAAACAAAATATATATTATAATATAGTTATGTTTTCTGCTTGAGGACCTCTAGCACCTTTAACTATATTAAAGCTTACTTTTTGACCTTCTTCTAATGACTTGTATCCATCAGTTTGTATAGCTGAGAAATGTGCGAATACATCATCTCCACCTTCTACTGATATAAATCCAAATCCTTTTTCATTATTAAACCATTTTACTATTCCGTTAGTCATTATAACTTCTCCTTTTAACCTGTATCAAGATAAACTTGATTTGTTTTGTATTACTACAGTATTTATTATAGCATACTTATATATAAATAGATAGCATTATATTAAATTTAAACTTTATCACATATATTGGTTGCTATGGTAATAGTTTTACCATATTTTAATGTTTTATATCATCTATCAAAATTTTTGATTCATTTTTTTCTATTTTTTCTTTAATATATGTTTGTACATCATTTTTAGGTATGCCTAGAACTATTGAAAATTCATCATTAATTAGTCCTGTAGCTATTTTCATAAATTTTTCATCCGTTTGACAAAGCTTTTTACCATTAATTATTCCATTAGCTTTTTTATCGTAAATACTTGATATTATAGATAATAAATCGATACACTTGTGAGTTTCTAAAAACTTTGTATAATACACTTGTAATAATCTTGCATTTTTCTCTTTGCATTCTATTTCTTTTATAGATGGAATACGTTTAATTAACTGTTGTACTTCTTCATATGTGATTATCCCTCTCATAAATACACTTGTATCTACTGGCACAAATATCTTTCCATTCTCTGATACTGGCTTAAGTGTATAATAGGACTTTGTTTTATTAACACCTGAAATGTTAATTGCACCTATACCCTCTACTTCACATACTCCATTATTACCATAAATAATAAAATCTCCAATTTTGTACATACTTTTATCTCCCATCTTCCTTTATATTTTACTCTATATCCGAAAATAGAATTCAACCATTTGCTTGGTATTGTATTACTAAAGCTATACTCTATAATCAGCTCTTTACGCTAAGCTGTATAAAAAAAAGACCCCTTTATAGGATCTTTTTCCGAAACAAAATATATATATTATAATATAGTTATGTTTTCTGCTTGAGGACCTCTAGCACCTTTAACTATATTAAAGCTTACTTTTTGACCTTCTTCTAATGACTTGTATCCATCAGTTTGTATAGCTGAGAAATGTGCAAATACATCATCTCCACCTTCTACTGATATAAATCCAAATCCTTTTTCATTGTTGAACCATTTTACTATTCCGTTAGTCATTATAACTTCTCCTATTAAACCTGTATCAAGCTAAACTTGATTTCATTTGTATTTCTATATTTAGTATAACACATCTAAGAGATAATAGATATAAAAATTTTAATTAAAATTTATCTTCACGCAATAGATATTCGTTATTATCTTGATCTTTAAATGTAAATAACTTAGCATATTCCATTTCTACTATATCTGTAACTTCCACCCCATTAGCTTTCATTTGCTTATGAGCATTTTCTAAGTCCTCAGTACTTAATATAACTTTCTTATATTCCACATTAGCACATGGATTTTCCGATTTCATAAGATTTTTATCGTATAAAACTATAGTTACCCATTCACTTTCTTTTGGAGCAATCTCTATCCATCTTAATGGACCTTCTGTTGCATCTATTTTAGTTACGAAGTTTAATTTTTCTGTCCAGAATTTTTTTGCTTCATCTTGATTATTTACATATATTGTTACTTTTGCTATTTTATTTATCATTTATCTTTCTCCTTAGATGTCTTTGTGTATTGTCTTAAAAAAATCTACTATATTAATTACTTAATTAACATAGTAGATTTCCGTATTATTAATTTGGCCAAAACTTTTTTATAAACTATTTTCTTTTTTAGTCTTATTTGCACAGTAAGATACATATATCACCACTATTGCTAAATATGGTAGCATTTGAACAAACTCTATTGGAAGACTTGCCCCTTGTAAGTAGTTACTCATACTTTCAGTAAATCCAAATAACCCCGATGTTAAAAGACCAACTACTGGGTTAGCTCCTGCCATAGCTTGAGTAGCTAGAGCAATATATCCTCTACCAGAAGTCATACCTGCTGAAAATAAAGATACATATCCCATTGATAGGAAAGCTCCACCAAGAGCTGCAAGTATTCCACTCATAGTTAATGCTATATATTTTACTTTATTAACACTAATTCCTACAGACTCTGCAGCTTCTGGACTTTCTCCAACAGCCTTTATTCTAAGTCCTAATTTTGTATATTTAAACATTACCCATACCAGTAATACAAATATTAATGATACGTATGTTAATATATTGTGTCCTGATAATATTTTTCCTATTACAGGTATACTTTCTATTATTGGTAAATTTACACTAGGTAGAACTAAAGAGTTTAAAGAAGTTGATGCCCCTTTATCTCCAGTTAATAAAAATAAACCAAATACAGTCATACCAGATGCCATTAAGTTTAATGATATTCCTGATATTATTATATTAGACTTTAATTTTAGCGCAAAATAAGCTATTATATTACTCATAATTATACCTGAAAGTACTGCTAATAATAATCCTACAAAAGCATTTTGTGTAAAGTGGCTACCTGCTACCCCAACAAAAGCTGCAGTTAACATAGTTCCTTCTAAAGCTATATTCCTAGCTCCTGCACGAGCTGCAATCATTGCTCCTAAAGTAGTTAAAAGTATAGGAGTAGTTGATCTTATAACGGCAAACCAAAACTCTGATTTTAATAATATATCAAATAAATTTTCCATTATTTAACATCCCCTTTACTTTCATTATTTGCTAATGCTAATTGACTTTCTTTTCTTTGTTTTATGAAGTATAAGAATCTTTCAGCTGTAACTAAAAGTATTATTACACCTTGTATAAGGGCAACTATTTCATTTTGAACATCAGTTTGCCTCGCCATTATATCTGCACCAACTCTTATATATGATAAGAAAAATGCAGCTACAGGTATAAATATGGGATTGTTAGATGAAAGTATAGATATTATAACTCCATCCCAGGCATAGTTCGGAGCTTGAGCCCATTGGAAACGTCTATACATCCCTAATTTTTCTATAGCCCCACCCATAGCAGCTATAAAACCTGATATAAATGATGTATATAATATAACTTTCTTAGTATTTATTCCTGAGTATCTTGCAAACTCTGGGTTAGAACCTACTATTCTTATTTCATATCCCCATTTAGTACGAGTTAGGAATATATACAGTAATATACAAACTACTATAGCTATTATGAATCCACTATGAAGTCTTGTTCCATTTACTATATTTGCAAGCTGAGCACTATTTAAAAACTTAAGTGAAGCAAAGTTACTTGCTTGTCTATCTACTAAAAATTTATTAACTATAAAAAGACCTGTATAGAAAAATACATAGTTAAGCATTAAAGATGTAACAAGTTCATTTGCTTTGTATTTAACTTTACAAAGTGCTGGTATACTCCCTATTAATCCACCTATAAAACCTGCTGTAACTACAGCAACCATTGGATGAATACCACTTGGAAGCGGCATCATTATAGCTACAAATGATGCTATTACAGCACCCATATAGAAAGAAGCATCTGTTATCATAGAGAAGTTCCCCGATTTGAAAACTAAACTTAATGATAAACCTGTAAACATTAAAGGTACCATCATTTCAAGCACATTGAATAAATACCTCTTTGAACTTATTGGACCTGTAAGTAGTGCTGATAATGCTTTAACTGGATTTTCACTAACTAAAAATATTATTACTGTTGTAATTAAAAGTGCTATGCCTACTGCAACAAATAATCTCATTAGATTAAAATATTTTAATATATTATTTTTTTTATCTTTAGGCATAATAAGCACCTCCGATTGTTTCCTCATTGTCATGCTTTACTCCTAGCATGTAAAGACCTAATTCTTCTTCAGTTACATTTTTTGCATCTTCTATGTAACCAACTATTCTACCTTCGTGCATAACAATTATGCTATCACTTAAAGATAAAACTTCTCCTAAATCCGATGATATAAGAAGTATTGCTTTTTTAGCTTCTCTCATATCAAGTATCTTATGTCTTATAAATTCTATTGCCCCAACATCAATTCCACGAGTCGGTTGATTTACTATTAAAAGATCTGAGTCATATAAAAATTCACGTCCAACTATAACCTTTTGTATATTTCCTCCAGATAAATCTTTTATAGCTTGTTTTGTAGTGTCATGTTTTACTATAAATTCTTTTACTAAATTAGTAGTAAATTCTTTTACTTTTGATAAATTTAATATTCCTTTATTGTTTAACTCTTTAGATGCATATATTTTAGATATTGCATTATCTTCTATTGTAAGATTTGGTGCTGAGCCGAAGTGTAATCTATCTTCAGATACATGAGATATTCCAAGTTCTTGTCTTTTTAATATAGACTCTTTAGTAATATCTTTTTGTCCTAATGATATTTTTCCATTTACTATAGGAGTAGTTCCTATTATGGCATTTACAAGTTCACTTTGTCCGTTACCTTCAATACCTGCAACTCCTAATATTTGACCTTGTCTTACTGTAAAGCTCATATCATTTACTACTACATTTTTAAATGAATTTTTAACAGTTAAATTATCTACTCTTAAAACTGCATCCTCAAACTTACTCGCACTTTTTTCTATGTTTAAATCTACATCACGACCAACCATAAGTTTTGAAATTTCTGCTTCAGAAAGTTCACTTACAGAGTAGGTTCCCATAGTTTTACCGTCTCTAAGAACTGTTAATCTATCGCATAATTCTTTTATTTCATGAAGCTTATGAGATATAAATATAATTGTATATCCTTGTTTTTTTAATAATTTTAATTGTTTAAATAATTCTTCTATCTCCTGTGGTGTAAGTACTGCTGTTGGCTCATCTAGTATTAATATTTTAGCTCCTCTATATAGTGCTTTTAATATTTCTAGTTTTTGCTTCATTGCTATTGAAATGTCTTTTACTTTAGCTCTAGCGTCAACTTTTAAGTTGTACTTTTTAGAAATTTCTTCTGTTTTAGCTACAGCTTCTTCTATATTTATAAATCCACCTTTAGATGTTTCATGACCTAAAATTAAGTTTTCTGCCACAGTTAAAGAAGGCACCAACATAAAATGCTGATGCACCATCCCTATACCTTTTTCTAAAGCTTGTTTAGATGAAGAAAAGTTTACTATTTCTCCATTTACACATATATCACCACTAGTTTGTGGCATCATTCCAAATAGCATTTTCATTAAAGTTGATTTCCCTGCACCATTTTCACCTATAAGTGCATGAACTTCACCTTCGTTTATAGCAATATTTACTTTGTAGTTTGCAACTACACCACCAGGGTAAACCTTTGTTAAATTACTTACTTTAAGTATTTCTTTACTCATTTAACACACCCCGATTCTTTAATTAACTAACTATTTAGCGCTTTGTATTATTTCTTTTAACTTAGCTTCGTCCATACCTAAAGCAGTACTAACCTCTATTTTTCCTTCTTTTAATTCTTTAGCAACTTCACTTACTTTAGTTCTTATTGCTTCACTTACTGTAGAAGTATATATATCATTTTCTGCAAGTCCTACTGTATCTTCTTTTATTCCAAGTACACTGTGAGTATTAAATTCTAATTTGTCATTTAATAAAGCATCCATAGTATCAACTAATGATTTATCTATATTTTTTAATGCAGAAGATATTATATATTTTTGTTCTTCTTTTCCTTCATAAGCTATTGCTTGATCACTATCTACACCTATAACGTATTTTTTAGCGTCTTTAGCTGCTTCTACTGACCCTGCTGAAGCTGGTCCAGCCGCTGTAAATACTACATCTGCTCCATTTGAATATTGAGCTAATGTTATTTCTTTAGCTTTTGCTGTATCTGTAAATGATCCTATATAAGCTACTTCCACTTTAACATCTTTATCTATAAACTTAGCCCCTTCTATATACCCAACTAAAGAGTCATTTATTACAGCTGATGTATCCCTAGCTCCTACAAATCCTATAACTTTTTCTTCATTGGCAAGTTCCATATCACTTGTAGTAACTAATGTTGCAAGTACACCTGCTAAGAACCCTGCTTCATTTTGCTTATATGTCATTGAATATACGTTTTGTAAATCATACTCATCATAATTCACGTCTGTATCATAAACTATATATTTTTTATCTTGATACGTTTCTGCTGTGTTTTCTACATGCTCTTTCATATCCCAACCACCAGTTACTATTACATCCGCATCTGACTCTGATGCATCTACTAAAGATGGTTCAAATTTAGTTTGATCAAATCCCATTTCAACAACTTCAACTTCAACTTTGTCGCCAAATTGTTCTTCTATTTTTTTTATTCCTGCATTAGCTGAATCATTGAAACCTTTGTCTCCTAAAGCTCCTGTTACTAATAGCTTAACATTTACTTTATCTGAGTCTGAAGTTGTTCCTTTATCTCCGCCTGAAGTACATCCTACTAAGAACGAAGCACTTAATCCTACCGCTAATAGAGTTGATAATATTTTTTTCTTAAACATTTTCTTAATCCTCCCAGTTGTACACTTGTGTTTTATTAGTGTCATTTAATAGTTTTATATATTGATCAAATGTAAGCCTTTGCTCATAATTTGATAATATTTCATTTGTTCTTTTTCCATTATCTTTTAATAAATCTATTACTGTTTCTGTAAAATACTTAATAGGTAACTCGTAAGCTAAGTATTCATTTTCTGTTCTAAAATCATTCCCATGTATTCTACCAACAAATCCTGAAATACCAATTTGAACAGTCGGAAGTAAATAAGATAAGTCACCTATATCTCCGCTAGCAAAGGAATGACAGTTTGAAAGTATTTTATCTGTTTGCATAAACTTTAACATATTGTCTTTAATTACATTTGTAAGACCGTCATCTTGTGTAAGGGGTAAATAACCTCCAGTATTAGTTATCTCAACTTCTGCTCCAATTGCTAAGGCTCCACCTTTTAATGCTCTATTCACTTTTTTATCTACAGCCATTATTGCATCTAGCGTCTTAGCCCTAATATACATGTCTATTACTACTTTATCAGGTACACTATTAACACTAGCTCCACCTTCACTAATTACATAGTGAACTCTTATGGCGTCTTCTTCTTTAAATGTTTCTCTTAAATAAGATATTGCATTTAAGGCAATATTAGCTGCATTTAAGGCATTTATTCCATCACATGGATTAAGACCTGCATGAGCTGAAGCACCTCTAAATGTTATTTTCTTTCCTAAAAATCCATTTAAGCTGGAATTAGTTTCTGTATAATACTTATCATTAGGTGGCATAGAGTGACATGATATTATTAAATCTATATCATTAAAAGTATTTAATTTAATCATCTCTTGCTTTCCTGATATATAAGAAAGCTTATTTTCTTTTACTAAATTTTCTCTATAATCAAAGTCACAATATTCTTCTGCTGGTGTTGCTACAAAAGATATTTTTCCACCTAGTGATCCCATTACACCAGATTCTTTTAATGCTATAAATGTTCCAAGCATTACACCTATTTGAGCATAATGACCACAAGAATGTGCACAATTATCATTTTTACCTAAGTATTTATGTTCTGTACTAGGTACTGAGTCTAATTCACATAATAAACCTATATGTGGACCTTCTTTTTTAGAATCTACTGTTGCTTTAATTCCTGTAATTGCTATATCTGATTCATAACATATCTTATATTTATCAAGTATGCTACAAATTAGATTATTAGTTTCGTATTCTTTAAATCCAAGTTCTGGATTCTTAAATACCTCTTCACTTAAATTAGTCATCTCACTTTTTATTAAATCTATTGTGTTTGAAATTTTATTTTTCATAATGCACCTCTATTCGAACCATTTTTTTTGTAACTACTTTTTAGTTCGATTTACGTTTTTATTATACCATCTTAAAATTTTATTTCAACATATTTTGTATTTTTTTGTGTTTTTTTGTAGAAATTTGTATAATATTTTATTTTTATATATGATAATGTTTTCATATTTTATTTTATGATGATTTTTTTATAATTAAAAAAGAAATTGTTTTATAAAATCAATCTCTTTTTATTTATGAACCCTTCGAACAAATATAGAGTAGCATTATTGTTTTATTCGTGTACACTAATTAATTTTTTATTCTTTTTTTATCTAAGTAGGAAATTGCACTTGATACAGCTATCTGGCCTTGACCTGCTGATTTTAAATATTGATATGGTTTACCTGCACAGTCCCCAGCCACATATAATCCTGCTATACTTGTCTTCATATCTTTGTCACATTTTATATGAGGACCTTCTACTTCTAATCCTGGAACCATATATTTTGGAGAAACACTATCTTTTATTATAAATATACCATCTACTTCTAATTCTTGATTTTTTAAAACTAATTTATTAGCTAAATTATCACCTTTTATTTCTACAGGTCTATCTTCTATTATTTTTATTTCATCATCAAGTTTATTTATCATTTTATATGTTGGAATATAATATACTTCACTAGCTATTTCCCTTAAAAAGTTTGCATCTTCTTCACCTTCATGATTACTTCCAATAATAGCAACCTTTTTGTTTCTATATAATGCTCCATCACATGTAGCACAGTATCCTACACCTTTGCCTAAGTATTCTTCTTCACCTTTAAGCATTTTTCCATATTCTACGCCAGTTGCCATTACAACTGTAGTTGCTTCGTAAATGTCACCACCACTTATTAAAGTAAAGTAGTCACCCATACTATATATATTGTTTACTCTTTTTTCTGTAATTTCTATTCCCATACTTTTTATATGTGACATAAATTTATCTTTTAACTCTACTCCACTTAAATTTTCAAACCCTAGGTAATTATCAATAGATGGAGCTTTTGTTAACTTAGTACTTGCATTATTATTTCCAAAAACTATTATGTTTTTATTTCTTATTTTTGCATTTATTGAAGCTGCTAGACCTGCTGGTCCACTCCCTACTATTGCTATATCATATCTCATTTTTTTGTCCTCCTGGCTAATGTAATAAAACTTTTATTATCATAATTGTTACACCACTTTACAAGTAATTAAAAAGAATCAAATAAAAAATAATATAACTAAGCATTAATTTGTTAATAATCATTAGTACCCAAACTAAAAATAACAAATAAGGAGCTCAGTTATATTATGATTATTAACAGTAAATCAACTTTAAAAACAATGAAAGAATATTTATTTTTATATAGAGGTATTTTTTATAAGCGTAGCTTTGAGATATTCACACTTATAATTTTATCTATAATTACTATGCAAAAAGTTCAATCTATAAAATTTATATATGAATGGACATTGTGTTGTATCTATTGCAATGCGTATTCCATTATTAAAGGGCGATGAAATTAAGTATATTACAATACCTCTTGGATATAAATTATACGATAAGACAAGTACTAAATTACAACTAGCTAAGAATTTAATAGAGACTGTAATGCCTGAATTATCAGATCTTCAAGTAGTATTATTATGTGATAGCTGGTTTACTAAAAAACCACTTTTAGAAGTTCTAGATATGTATGATAATCTTAAAATCATAGGTGCTTTGCGTAGTGATACTGCTTTATTTGGTTTAAAGCCTGACCCTACGGGTAAACCTGGCAGACCTATGTCAATTCAAAGACATAGAAGATTTAGTGAGCTAGATTTTCTTGTAAAGTGGTGTATTTATTTTAATAACTTCTTATATTCATAAAATCCTAATAAATCTGCCAGTACCCATCCAATAGGTATTGACCACCATATACCACTCGCCCCCAGCGGTGTAGCTGAAAGTACATAAGCTAATAATACCCTTGTCCCTAAGGATACTATTGTAAGTATTATAGATATTTTTAATTTACCTACTCCTCTATATAATCCATAAAACATAAATAAAAAACCTATTAGTATATAAAACACTCCCACTACAGAAATATATTCTACACCGAGAGTTATAACTTGAGTTTCTTTTTCATTTACAAATAGTAACATAATATTTTTTGAAAATAACAAAATCATAGATGATATTACTGTGCTGAAAATAATAATAGTCTTAATTGCACTTTTAACACCACTTCTTATTCTATCATCCATTTTAGCACCTTTATTTTGTGCCACATATGTAGAGAATGCATTTCCAAAATCCTGTACTGGCATATATGCAATAGAGTCTATTTTAGCACCTGCTGCAAAAGCTGCCATAACTGTAACTCCAAAAGTATTTACTAGCCCTTGTACAATTAAAATTCCTAGATTCATTATAGATTGTTGAAGGGAAGTTAACACAGAATATTTAGCAACTAATTTAAAAGTATCTTTTTTTATTTTCACGTCTCTTATATTACGTCTTATAAAAGATAAATTTTTATAAACGTATATAAAAGATAGAGCTGCCGATACTCCTTGAGCTATTATAGTAGCCAGCGCAACACCTTTTACTCCTAATCCAAATTTAATTACAAATACCAAATCAAGTACAACATTTATAATTGAAGCTATTATTAAAAAATATAAGGGCCTCTTAGAATCACCTACTGCTCTAAGTAATGCTGTAGCTAAATTATATATGAATGTAAATATTAAACCATATAAAATGATTGTTAAGTAACTTCCACAATAAGGTAACAACTCCTTAGGCATATTAAATAACTTGAGTATGAAATCTCTATTAATTATAGAACTAAACATTACTATTATAGTTATAATACCAATAAAAATAATTGATGTAATTGTACATTCTTTGAGTTTATCTATTTCTTTAGCTCCATAAAATTGTGCAAATAATATACCCGCCCCCATAGAAAGCCCTATTATTATGGACGTAATAAATACTATTATGGCAAAAGATGAACCTACAGCTGCTAAGGCATCTGCACCTATAAATTTCCCAACAACTATAGTATCCACCAAATTATATACCTGTTGAAATATATTACCTAAAATCATAGGTAAAGCAAATTTTAATATTAATTTACTAGGATTACCTTCCGTCATGTCTAACATGTTTTCTCCCCCCCTATTTAAATCACTTTGTTCCTTGCAAAGAAATTATAACTGAGAATTCAATATAATGTAACTGAGAATTTAGGCTTTATCTTTTATACATTCTATAAAACTCTATACTACCTCTGGATCAAATTGAGTATCTGAACATATTTTAAGTTCTTTAATAGTATCTTCATTGACCATAGCTTTCTTATAAGTTCTATCATTAGTCATAACATCATAAGCTTTTTACTCCGTAATATCTATTTATCTTCCAACTATACCTTTCTAAGACTTTATATTAATGAATCTAAAGTTTTCCACATCAAACAACCCTTGATCTGTTAGTTTTATATCAGGAATAACTGGAAGTGCTAAAAATGCTAATGTTAAAAATGGATCTATGTCCTTACTTACATTTAACGTATTGTAAGCTATATCTACCAATCTACTAAACTTTGAATCTACATATTCTATATTCTTATGACTCATTAGTCCCCCAATACTTAGAGATAAACTTTCTAGTATTTCATTTGAGGAAGAAATTGCAATTCCACCATCCATTTTTATTACTTTATTTACTGCATTTATCATATCTTCATCATTATCTCCTACAACTATCACATTATGGGAATCATGTGATATTGTAGTTGCTATAGCTCCATTTTTTAATTTGAAATTTTCTACTAAACCTATACCTATATTCCCTGTATCTTTATGTCTTTCTATTACTGCAAGTTTTAAAATATCGTCTTTATTGTATTGGAATTTTTTATCTTTAATACTAACTGCTCTTATTACCTTTTTAGTAATTAAACTATGAGGTTTCAATTGTATTACATTTACCTTTTCTTTATTATTCTCTGTTTCAATATTTATTTCTATATCTTTCTTACTTATTTCTGAAAGATGTACAGTTTTCAGTACTTTATCAAAGTTCATATTTTCAGTATTAAATAAAGGCATTTTTTCTTTTCCTACTAGTTTTCCATCTTTATAAACTTCTTCTATGTTAAAATCATTTAAATTGTCAAATACTATTATATCAGCTCTATATCCTGGGGCTATAGCACCTAGTTTATCTAATTTATAGCAATTGGCTGCGTTTATTGTAGCCATTTGTATTGCAGTTATGGGGTCTATTCCATTTTGTATAGCTAATCTTACATTGTGGTCTATATGTCCTTCTTTTAATAAGTCTTCAGGGTGTTTATCGTCCGTACATAACATAACCCTTTGATAGTTATAAGAATTCACTCCAGATATAAGGTTTTTAAGATCTTTAGTTGCAGAACCTTCTCTTATTAAAATATACATACCTAATCTTAATTTTTCTAGCATCTCTTCTTTTTCACAACATTCATGATCTGTACTTACTCCACTTAATACATAAGCATTCAGTCCATCTCCACTTATGCGAGGAGCATGACCATCTATCATTTTTTTGTTTACATAAGCCATATTTAATTTATCAATGACGTCTTTATCTTTATATATTACTCCTGGATAATTCATCATTTCTCCTAAACCTAAAACTCTAGGGTGATTTATATATCTTTCTAAGTCCTTTGCTTTTAATACTGCTCCACTATTTTCAAAATTAGTTGCTGGTACGCAAGATGGTAACATTACATATGTATTTAAAGGTAGTTTTTCTGTTGCTTCTAAAATATACTCGATTCCATCTAATCCACATACATTTGCTATTTCATGTGGATCTGAAATTATTGTAGTCGTTCCTCTAGGAACTATAGCCTTTGCAAATTCTCCAGGTGATAACATTGATGATTCTATATGAACATGAGAATCTATAAGACCAGGTGCTATATATTTACCACTTAAATCTATATTAGTTTTTCCAATATAATTTCCAATTCCTACAATTATTCCATTATGTACCGCCACATCTCCTATTATAATTTCATGTGTAAATACATTAACTATATTTGCATTTTTAAATACTAAATTTGGATTCTTACTTTTCATCGCTCTGTCAATTAACTCATTTATGTACATAATATTCCTCCGGCTATCAAATGTTTTTTAAAATCTATATTACCACATTTGCATATATAGTCAATATTTTTCATTAAAATCAAAAAAGATACCTAGAAGTTTCGTATATGAAATTTCTAGATATCTTCTTCTATGTAATTATTAGTATTATTACCTACTTTTCATTAATTAGTTTTAAAATTCTTTTTAGATTTACGGTGAAAATTGTTAATGCACCCTGCATTTCCATGCCAATCAGACCTGAAGATGATGAAACATCGTACCCATGTCTATGTTTTCCATCATTTTTTTCACCGGTTGTTACTGTAGCAGCAGTAATAATTCTTTCTTTAGTCATTGCAATATGGGTTTTACATCCAAAAAACGAAGTATCTACACTTTTGTGACCAACCCTTGCATCTATGTCTTGTGATATTTTCAAATGTTCAATATCATCTTCTAATGTTTCTTTTAATATATTTAATTTTTCTTTAACTTTAGGAAAACTAGCAATAATTTCTTTAGGTGATTTTTTATTGTACTTAGATGACATGTCATATTTTGAACGTTCTACTATATCGACATCTGATAAATCAAATATATATGTATTATGGAGTAAGTTAACAAAAAAATCGCAGATTACTAAATCTACGATTTTTTTATTATTTTAAATGTAATGAAGCCACTTTTTTAGTGGCCTCCTTAATAGCCAATTCTTTTTTACTACATATCTACCTCAGTAACATTACGAGGTCTACCTTTAATATTCTTTGTCTGTAGTGTCTTAAGCACCATCTCACCTTTGTTGTTTAAAACTTCAACGTAAGTAGATATATCAAATATACTTATAACGCCTATATCAGCAGCAGTCATTCCTTCTATACTACAAAGAGTTCCAACTATATCAACAGGTCTCATCTTAGTCTTTTTCCCTGCATTTATATGAAGTTTCATTATATCTTTGCTAAGGTTAACACTTTTATCTATTTTAACCTGAGGTTTTTCTCCTAATTTTCTTTCAAATTCTGATTTTAAATCCTTAACAAGTTTTTTACTTGGAACTTTACTCATCTTAAGTTCTTTACCTGTGTATGAATTAATTTCAGATATACGTCTATCATCTATTTTAGTCACAAAAGTTATTGCTCTTCCTTCTTTTCCTGCACGACCAGTTCTTCCTATTCTATGAACGTAGTTTTCTCTTAAAACAGGAACATCGTAGTTTATTACATGACTTATACTGTCTATATCTATACCTCTGGCTGCCACATCTGTAGCTACTAAATATCTAAAGTACCCTTTTTTAAAGTTAGACATTACTTTTATTCTATCATCTTGTTCCATACCTCCATGGATTTTGTCACATGGATATTTTAATTTAGTTAATTCCTTATAAAGAGCTTCTACTTTAACTTGAGTGTTACAGAAGATTACACAACTATCTGGATTTTCTATTGTTGTAATATCCTTTAATAAATTTAACTTTCCAGTTTCTACTACTGGATAAGCAAGTTGTACTATTTTATCTACTGTTAAACTTTTAGCTTCTATTTCTATTGTCGTAGGATTTTTTAAATATTTTTTAGATAAAGCGTCTATGTCATCTGGCATTGTTGCAGAGAATAACATAGTAACATGATTTTTCGGTAATGCTGATATGATTTCTTCTATTTGCTCTAAAAATCCTAAGCTCAGCATTTCATCAGCTTCATCTATTACAAGATATTTTATATTATCTGTAACAAAACTTCCTTCTTTTATATGGTCTATTGTTCTACCTGGAGTTCCAACTACTATATGAGTCTTTTGCTTAAGTTCTTTTTCTTGGCTAGCAAATGAAGACTTTCCGTAAAGTGCTGGTACTTTTATTCTCTTGAATCTTCCTATATTAAATATATCTTCTTTAACTTGTATTGCAAGTTCCCTAGTTGGTGCAAGTACTAAAGCTTGTGGCTTATTTTCTTCCCAGTCTACTAATTCACATAATGGAATTGCAAAAGTCGCCGTCTTACCACTTCCCGTTTGTGATTTAACAAGCACATCTTTGTTTTCTAATGCAATAGGTATAACTTGTTCTTGTACCTTAGTTGGGTTTTTGAAATTTAACATTTCCAGTGCTTTTAATATTTCATTACTTAATTTATAATCTTTAAAATTTGCTTTTGTCATTATATCATCTTCCTCTTTGTGTCGTTGTAATCTTATCTATTATACCACATTATTAGCAGACACAATCTCTAATACAAATTTTCTCATTATTAAAAGATTTCATCAATAAATATTATCAAGCACTAATATTTTTTTAAATTATACTATTATATCCTCTTGTATATTATTTTTTCTACAGTATATACTATCAATAAATAATAGTTTATATAAGGAATGATTAATTTGGTATTTAGAAATATTTTACATTTTTTTGTTACTAGCTTACAGTGGTTGTCTGTAATTGTAATAATTTATGGTGTGATAATACAATTTACAAGCTTTATGAAATCTGAGATTACTTGTAAAGATCGAAAATTAGCAGTTGAAAAAGTTATTGTGTTAAAAAACTTTTTAGGAACTTATATATTATTTGCCCTTGAAATATTAATAGGTGCAGATATTATAGAATCCATATTAGACCCTAGCATTAACCACATACTAAGTTTAGCTGCTTTAGTTATAATAAGAACTATAATATCTTATTTCTTAAATAAAGAAATTGAATCTAAAGATAAAAATAGTTAAAAAATGAGATTATTAAGTCATAATACTTAACAATCTCTTTTAAATTCAGACTATAATTCATTCACTTTTTCCTTATCATTTAACCATGAAATTATATCTTTCATAACTTCTTCTTTATTTATTTCATTTAACATCTCGTGTCTTCCATCATCATATAACTTACAAGTAACATCTTTTACTCCTAAGCGTCTATATCTATCGCTTAAATTAAGTACACCTTTTCCATTTTTTCCAACAGGATCCTTATCGCCAGACATAATGTAAATTGGTAAATCTTTAGAAACTTTTTTCAAATTTTCTTGATTTTCTACTTCTTGTAATCCTTTTATGAAATCATAGAAAAATCCACAAGTAAATAATACACCACAGAATGGATCATCAATATACTTTTGTACTTCCTTTTCATCTCTACTTAACCAATCAAAATCAGTTTTAGAAGGCTTAAACTGCTTGTTATTTCCTCCAAATATTAGATTATCTAAAAATTTACTTCTATGTTTTCTTCCATTTTTCTTAATTTCTCTATTTGATAAGAATTCTGCTGCCTTTAGTATTACTCCATGCTTTCCGTTAGAACCAGATAAAATTAATCCGCCTAAATTATTCCCATATTCCATAATATATCTTTGACTAGCAAAAGAACCCATACTATGTCCAAATAAATATATTGGTAAATCTTCATTTTCATCTTTTATTATATTTGTAAGAGTATTCATATCTTCTACTAAACAAGTAAAACCATCTTTTTGAGCTAAATATCCTACATTATCTATGATTTTCGCTGTTTTTCCATGACCTCTATGATCATTTATGTATACCATATATCCATTTTCAGTTAGTTTTTTAGCAAACTCTTCATATCTTATTGCTGTTTCTGACATTCCATGAGCTATTTGCACTACTGCTTTTGCAGCTATATTTTCATCATACCATTTATATACATGTATATCTAATTCTTCTTGTCCTTTAAAGTAAAATTCTTTACAATTCATATTTTATTCCTCACGTCTATGTATTTTAAAATGAGAGATGTCAACAAATCTTATTTGACACCCCTTCATTAATTATACTACTTTATATTATTTTATACTATCTGATATATATGTGAATATTACACCTAGCCCATGAGCGCCTGCATCTGGATGTCCTAAACTTCTATCTCCTACAGTTCCTGCACGTCCCATTCTAGCAACTATTTCCTCTGTGGTTTTTGCTCCTTTAACTGCTTCAGCGGCACCTTTTTCAAAAGCTCCTTTAAACCTTTTATTTTCATTTGCACTATTTATCCATGCATCTGCACAAGGAACTAAAGCATCTATAAGTGTTTTATCACCAACTACTGCTCCACGTCCAAATGAACGTTCCCCAGTTGATTGAATTCCTTTAACTGATGCTTGTAGCATCTTAGCAAAATCCTTCACACTTAATTCTTTCTTATTACCTATTTCTTTTGAAGCAGCTCTAAAAGCAGACCCCCATATTGGTCCAGAGGCTCCTCCACAATGTTCCATAATTACCATAGAACAAGAATCTAAGAATTTCCCTATATTTAAATTATCTTCTGAAATTATTTCTTTCCACTCTCTTTTTAATTGTTTAAATCCTTTTGCCACACTCATACCAAAGTCTCCGTCTCCAGCAAAAGAATCTAATTCACAAAATGATACTTCATTTTCTATTATAACTTGGCTCATTTTATCTACTATATATAACATATTATCTAAAGTAATTTTTTCATCTACTATATTTGAATACTCTTCTTTAGTTTCTACTTCAAAACATGTAGTATCTAATTCATTCGCTACTTCTAAATGAGTATATTCTACGAACTGAACATGTCCATTAACTTTAAATGCTGGAGTATCACTTTCTGCTGATAATAGTCCTTTTAATTCTTCATCTAATTTCATAATTGATACAGATGCTCCTGCCATATCAATACTTGTCATATAGTTTCCAACAAAAGTTCTGTATATTTTTATATTTTTTTTATCTAATTCTTTATTTACAGAATTATTAAGTAAATATAATTCTTGAAGTGGTGTCGCTCCAAATCCATTAATTAATAAAGCTATTTCTTCGCCTTCAATCTTTAAATCCTTTAAAATAGCATCTACCATTCTAGTAGCTAAATCATCTGCAGTAGTCATTTTTTCTCTTTTTATACCTGGTTCTCCATGTATTCCTACTCCAAACTCTAACTCATCTTCAGCTATATCAAAAGTAGGAGTTCCTTTTGCCGGTACTGTACAAGAAGTTAAACCAAAACCTAAACTTCTAACACTGTTTGCAGCCTTTTGTGCTACAACTTTAACTTCTTCCAAAGACATGCCAGCCTCAGCTGCTGCTCCTGCTATTTTATGAACGAAAACTGTTCCAGCAACACCACGTCTTCCTACTGTATATAAACTATCTTCCACTGCTATATCATCATCTACTTTTATATAATCTACTTCAATATTATCTTCACTAGCTAAGTGAGCAGCATTTTTAAAGTTCATTATATCTCCACTGTAGTTTTTAATTATTAATAAGGTTCCTCTTTCACTAGCTGTTGACTTTATTGCTTGGTAAACTTGTATTTGAGATGGAGAAGCAAATACATCTCCACAAACTGCTGCATCTAACATTCCTTTTCCTATAAATCCTGCATGAGCTGGTTCGTGCCCACTCCCTCCGCCACTTATTAAACTAACTTTATTTTTATTTATATACCTTTTCTTCATTACTTTATATTTTTTAACGAATTCTAATTCAGGATGAGCCATTGCTATTCCATTACACATTTCCAATACTACATTCTCTGGTCTATTTATTATTTTTTTCATCTTATCCACTCCATGAGTTATATTTTAAGTTTAAAATAATTCTACTTTTCTAATTCAAACATCTAATTTTATTTGTAGTCTATTTACTTAATGTTGTAATTTAATCTATTTTATAATTTAGATTATTATTTATTTAATTTTTTTGCTTTATAATTCTTTCCTATACTGTCAGCAGTAATTATTGCAGCTGCAACAGCTTCTGCACTTATAGGAAATGGCATGGAGTGAACTGATTCTTCCAATATACAAGATTTTTCTGCTACTTCCATTAGTTGTGCTTCGCTAATTTCATCTACACCTATATCTGATAAACAAACTGGAAGTCCTACTTCTAAGCAGAATTCTAAAACTTGATTTATTTCTTCTTCTTGTGAATTTTCAAGTACTAATTGCGCTAAAGTTCCAAAGGCAACTTTTTCTCCATGGAAATATTTATGAGTTCCTTCTAGTGTTGTTAATCCATCATGTATTGCATGAGCTGCTGCTAATCCTCCACTTTCAAATCCAAGACCTGATAAAAGTATATTTGCTTCTATTATATTTTCTAAAGCAGGAGTAACTAAATTACAATCAGAAGATATCTTTGCCTTAGCTCCGTCGCTAATTAAAGTTTCATAACATAATTTTGCCAGTGCAAAAGCAGTATTAGTTCCTTTAGCAGGTGCACAAACCCCTTCTCTTGCTCCACAAGGAAGTCCTGCATTTACATTTGAATATGAATTTCTAGTTGCCCTAGCTTCGAAATAAGTTGATAAAGCATCTCCCATTCCTGATACTAAAAATCTAGTAGGTGCTTTTGCTATTACTGTTGTATCTATTAAAACTACACTTGGACTTTGATTGAAATAGGCATAATCATCAAAAGCTCCATCTGGAGTATATAATACTGCTGAGTGACTTGTTGGTGCATCTGTAGCAGCTATCGTTGGAACTATTATTAAATTCTCACCTTCTGCAACACATTTAGCAGTGTCTATTGCTTTACCACCACCAAGACCTATAGTACAATCACAGTTATTTTCCTTAGCTATTTGTTGTAATCTTTCTACTTCTTGTCTTGAGCATTCTCCTGTAAAACCACTTTCCACAAATTCCACTGAGAAATTTTCAAAAGTTTTATCTAGTTTATCTTTAACACGAACTACATCATCTGGATGTGCTATTAACAATGCTGACCTTCCAAAAGTTTTTACAAAATAACCTAAGTTTAATAATTCATCTTCACCTTGAACATATTTAGTTGGACATATAAATGCTTTTCTCATAATTTATTTACCCCTATCTATTTTTAATTTAATGTTTTCTTTATTCATATTCATATTATAATATCGTTTTCCTATTAAGGCATTAGACTAGCATGTCATAATATTACAATTTCAAATCGTAATTTTATTAACTAAAATTATAAAATTGTACTATAGCTACTCTTCGTTAAGATATTAACCATAAGTTAAATTCAACTTTCTTAGTATTAATAGGTACTCACCTATTAAATTTAGTACTAAAAAAGCTGTAGTAAAAAATAAATTAATTATTCTTTTTAACTACAGCTTCCAAATATATTCTATTTTCCCTTCTTATATTGTTATTATTTTATTAAATATTTTTATAATATTTTCTATAAATAGACGGTGTCACTCCCTCATATTTTTTAAATATTTTAATAAAATATCCACTTTCACTAAAACCTAGTTCTTCACTTATTTGATTGACACTCATATCACTTACTTCTAAAAGATTTTTTGCCCACTGAATTTTTAGCCTAGATATATAATTAGAAAAACTATATCCCATTTCTTTTGAAAATAGTCTACTAAAGTAACTTTGACTTATATGACATAATTTAGCCATTTTTTCAACTGTAATATTTTCACCTTTATTATTGTAAATATATTCTATTGCTGGTTTCAAAGTTGAGTTAATATTAGATTTTATATCTTTTCGTTCGCTCTCATGAACATAAGCATCTACCATAGCATTAGATATTTCTTTTTTTATATTTTCAATATGATTTTTATCATATCCTTTAAAAATCTCAGAATCTAGATTATTATTTCCTATTGATTGTTTATACATTTCCAAAATTAAATTTTTGTCAAGAGCTTCTTCCACAAGATAATTACATAGAGAAGATAGCATATTAGCAATATTTTTTACTTCTTCATAAGACATAACAGGTAATTCATCATAGTAAGAACTATACTCATCGAACACCTTCCTTGAAGTAGGCTCATGTGAAGTACTTACTATTTTCTCTAGATCATCTGTTTTATAATCAGATAACTTTACTTGACCTGCCATTATTGCTCCTATATACTTTCCATCTATATTAATAGGCACTGCAATATCTATTATATTATAATGACATAAATATATATAAGGCTCATTTAAACGAACTGCTTCTAAACCACCTCTTGAATCACACTTTTGACAGTATTTCTCCATTTTTTCATGAGATCTTACTGACTGACAAAATTTAGAACATCCACTATGATTACTTATTGGATTTCCTTTATAATCTACAGTAATTATAGCCATATTTGTTACCAAAGATAAATCACCCTGTAGTTTTTGCCATTTTTTAAAGTCTATTACTTTGTTTAAGTTTAAATTATCTATTTTCACTATAAAATCCCCCTATATATAACATTATACTAAATATGTTTTATAAAATCACAAAGGATTTTATATAGGCTATTTCCATATATTTTCTTTACAAAGTTCACCTTAGCACCAGGAAAGTATGATCTATTTATCCAGTCTTTTTCATCCCAGTACTCTTTGTCTAATGGAAATACATTAGTAGCTAAAGTCCTTTGAATATTGTAAGTATAAATTTCTTTAAAAGATGGTGAATATCCCTTACCACTTGTATTTACACTCTTTATAAAGGATGACATTTCCTTTTCTTCTATTGGATTATTAAAGTTTCTACCATTTCTAGACATAGTTCCACATAAACAAACGCCCTATTGAATTGCAATATTATTATAAACTCTGATAATATCTTTTTCTAAGTGATTAATGTCTAATTCTCCTTTTTTATCATTTTTCAAAAATGTAATTTTATCTCTTAAATGCATTAACTTACATCCAATCTCCGTAAAAAATATTCCAACTAACATATTTAACTTTTCTACTCTTTCTTGTTTAGCTTTGTAATCTATTAATTTCTCAAGTATTATAGTTACTACTAAACTATTTATAGGAATAAAACATAAATTCATTAGTGAATAATAAGCCGTATTTACACCTTGACCAAATACTAAATAATGTATTAAAAACATAATGGCAGATGTTGCTATTAGTATCAAAGATAGTTTTAAATAATGTTTGCAGTTTTTCATTTTCGATTCCTAATATTTCCAATATCATTTAATTATTATATCATATGAATTTCTAAACATACAAAAAACCATATTGACTATTTTCATCAATATGGTTTAAGTATTATCTATATTCTTGACATTCTATTTCTTATTTGTTCCATACGCTCATCTAAAGCTGCACTAACTTGTGCGCATTCTACTAATTCTTCTGCTAATCTATCTAGCTCTTCTTGAGGAATATCTTTTTTGTAACGTAATTTATGTTCTAAACTTGCCCAAAAGTCCATTGCTATAGTTCTTAATTGTACTTCAACTTTCATATTTTTCTTTTCATTCTCTAGAAAAATAGGTACTTCCACAATTAGATGTAAACTTCTATAACCACTTTCCTTTGGATTTTTTATATAATCTTTTATTTCTATTAGTTTAATATCGTCCTGTTGTAATAAACATTCAGCAAGTAAATATATATCTTCTGTGAAAGAACAAATAACCCTTACTCCTGCCACATCGTTTAAATTTTCTTCTATAGATCTAATAGAGAATTCAAGGTTTTTTCTTTTTAATTTTTTAGCAATTCCTTCTGGTGATTTTAATCTAGACTTTATTGTTTCTATTGGATTTCTATCATATTGAAGTGAAAACTGTTCGTTTAATACTTTAAACTTTGTTTCGACTTCCATAATTGCGCAACGATAGTAAGACATAAGTTCATTAACAGGCATCATATTACGTTGAAATAACTCTATAACATAATCATCTATTAATCCTTTTATAAACTGATCTTTCAGTTGCTCTTTTATCATTTAGGTACCCCTTTCATTACAAAACACCTTTATAACATTGTTGATTTTTATTGAATTCTATCTTTTTCAATTTTATATTATTTAACTTATTTATATTTTACCTCATTATAATATCATAAATTTTCACTATATCATATTCTTTATTCATGTTAATTTTTTCAATAA
>JAVXJA010000007.1:9384-75199 GCA_036648085.1 Terrisporobacter sp. | reverse complement strand
TTAATACAATAAATATATTTAATCTAACTGTTAATATCTCATATAAGTACTACCGTCTAATGATTGTATACTTGTTAAATTAGACATATCCCCTAGTATATACATTGTATATACTTTTTCTCCTTTTACTTCTGTTTTTAATTCTAGTACTTTATCTTTTGTATCAGCTATGTCAAAACCCACAATATATGTTCCTGCTGGTAAATTTAAATAGTTTGTAGCATCTAAAAATCCCACATCTTTAAATGCAACTTCACCATCTAGCCATACATCTAATTCAGGTGAATCAGGTGATAAATTTATAAATCTTAATCTTGATTTATCGTGAGGTAAGTCCTTAGGGTTTGATTCCATATATGATACTAGCTGTATATCATTTAAATTCCCGGTTGCTACCACTGTAATAACCTCATTTTCTGGTATATCTACATTTTGTGTTAAAATAGGAGTTTCATCTTTTCCTGCTGGATATAAATCCACCTTATACGTTCCCTTTCCTAAAGGAACATACTCTGTGAAATTCTCGTAAGCTAAGTTTTTAAATAGAGGTGCTCCATTAACATATATATCTACTGGTGGTGTATCTGGAGATGCATGTAGCACCCTTATATAAGATTCTTTCTTATCATTTCTAATAAACATAAATTGTTTCCCCCCAAAATAAATCATTAATTTTTTATTTATCTTTTAATATATAAATATGATTATTATTTTTTTTTGATACAATTCAAAAACACAGTTGACAATATATGTAAATTAAACTACCATTATGATATAAATATTAATTATATTATGAAAATATAAAAAAGTCAGAAGGCTTACACCTTCTGACTTTTTGTTTTTTTCAGATATTCTTAACCCTTAGATAGTATTTAGTTAACACAGTAATATTCTACTTTCCCCGAAGTATGAATTATGCTAAAAAAAGATGGCCAAGCCATCTTTTTTTCTTTTTTGTATACTCTATTCATTATCAAATAAATCAATTATTTCTTCTCTAGACAACTTCTTAAGAGTAGTACTACTTTCTAGATTAGAATTTATTATTTCTTCTATAAGTTCTTTTTTATTTTCCTGCATAGCAACAACTTTTTCTTCCACTGTATCTTTTGAAATTAATTTAATTACATCTACCACATTTTTTTGACCAAATCTATGAGCTCTATCACTGGCTTGATCTTCTACAGCAGGATTCCACCATGGGTCAAAATGAACAACCATAGATGCACTAGTTAAATTAAGACCTGTACCTCCAGCTTTTAGTGATATTAAAAACACTTTATATTTATCAGTATTATTAAACTCTTCTACCAACTGTAATCTTTTCTTTGCATCAGTTTTTCCATCTATATAAGTATAAGAAACTTCTTCTTCATCTAATCTTTTTCCTATAATATTTAATACCTTTGTAAACTGAGAAAATACTAATATCTTTCTATCTTTCTGTTGTTTAATAATATTAGTTAATATATTTAATTTTGAATTTTGTCCTTTGTAATTTTTTACTACTATTTCTGGAGCTATACTTAATTGTCTTAATTTTGTTAAGTAAGAAAATACAGTCATATTATCTTCATTATTTTCAAGTATTCTTCTTTTTATTAAATTAACAAAACCTTTATATGATTTTTTATGTTCTTTTTCCATTTCAACAAAGAACTTTTGCTCTATTTTATCTGGTAATTCTTCAATAACCTCTTTTTTAGTTCTTCTTAGCATAAATGGTTTTATAAGATTTTTTAATTCATTAAAGTTTCTATCATTATTTGCAAATATTTTTTCAAACTTGTTTTTATTATATAAATACCCTGGCATTACAAAATCAAAGATGGACCAAAGTTCAAGCAGATTATTTTCTACAGGAGTTCCAGTTAAAGCAAATTTCACTTGTGCATTTATATTTTTTATAGCTTTAGTAATTATGGAATCTGGATTTTTTATGTTTTGAGCTTCATCTATTATACAGTAGTCAAAATTTATATCTTCGTATTTTTCCATATCATTTCTGTAAGTTCCGTAACTAGTTAAAATAACATCATAATCATCTATATTTTCTATTATTTTTTCTCTATTACTTTTACTACCATAAGCTATTCCTAACTTAATATCTGGAGAAAATTTTTCAAATTCATTTTTCCAATTGTATATTAAAGATGTTGGAGTTATAACTATGGATTTCTTATTTTCTAATGAAGATAAAAATGCTAAAGTCTGAATAGTTTTACCAAGTCCCATTTCATCAGCAAGTATTCCACCAAAATTAAAGCTAGCTAAAGTGTTAAAAAACTCAAAACCTTCCATTTGATAATCTCTTAATATGTTCTTTAAATTATCTGGTACTTTTGGTTTTTTACTACATTTATCAAACTTTTTCACTACATTCTTAATATATTTAGTACCATTTATAAAATGCAAATCTTCATCTTCTAATAATTTTTCTAAAAACATCGCCTTGTTATCAGGTATTTTTATTTTTTCAAAATCACTGTAAATACCTAATATATCTATTATTTTAAATATTTCTTGTAAATCATTGTCTTTTAAATCTATATAACTGCCATCACTTCTAAGATGATACTTATAATTATCTTTGTATGATTCAAAAACTCTACCATACTCACTTTTATCTATTCCTTCTATATGTAAACTGCCACCTAGATTTCCACCCCTAGATTGACTTATATTAAAAGTAACTATAGGGTTTATAACTACATCTCCTTCAGAAAACTCTTCCTTATCCTTATTTCTTAAATTTTCAATTCCTTTTAAAACAACTGCTGCTATATGAGGACAAACTACTGGTCCTCTTTCATTAAATGCACTTTGGCAATCACAACTTACGTTAGATATAACTCTAGTATTTGTATTAATATTTATCATAGCTGTATAGCTTCTACTGTGATGCTCATCAAATACAGTTCCATAAAAGGTAGCATCATAACCCTTATAATTAGCATAGTTGTTACTTACATAATTTCTTTTATATGCAGCAAATCCGCTGTTATATTTTAATTTATCACTGTGGTACCTTAATATTTCACCTATTTTTCCTATTTCCATATTTTCACCTTTTCTCTGCAAATTAAAATGTCATGTAATCTTACATGACATTGTTTTCTATATTAATTAGTAATTTTATTCTTTCTAACTATGTTTAATTACTTTTATCTTTTCATTCTTTTATGTAGCTTCTTATATTATTAATTATTTAATATATCTTATCATAATATATATTATTTTTATATATTTTTTATTTATAAATTCCTTCTAAGTAAAAAATTCGCGACCCTCATGTCGCCAACAACCTACAAACCAGGTCCGTTGCTCCATTAAGCAGTTGGAAATTATATTTAGCCATACTAAAACACCCCATTCATTAGATTTTGGGTCCAACAATTGGGGTGCAGTACAAAATTACTCTACAGTCATTTTTTTAATTATGAGTTAAATAGAACTTATATTGTGTCCTTTGAATAATTGATATGCTTATTATTTCTTAGGTTTTCTTACTAATACAACTACAGCTACAACAATTAATATTACTGTTCCTACCAAGATTAATGTTTCTTCATTAAGGCCAAAAGACATACTTCCAATACAAAGATTCATCCTTTTGCCACCTCCTCATAACCTACACTACTTATAACAAATAGTGTCTTACTATAGATTATGAAGTATGAATAAAAAGATTGCTTATATTATTTAGAATTTACAAAAGCTTTCTAAACATATTTATTTACATCTTCAAAAAGTCATCTTTTGAAGGCTCAAATAAAGATTCTTTATTTCTAAAATGTCTTGATTTTGACATTTCTTTGTATATTTTCATTCTTCCTAAATTTAAATCACCAACAGGTCTATGGCTTTTCATAGCATGTCCTGGTGAGAAAGATAATTTTTCTCCTAAATCAAATCTTTCTTTAGTTGTAAATTCTTGTTTAGGAATTCTTATTTCACCAACTTTTATAAAGGGTGATTTTTCCCTGTTCCAAGGTATAGAGGCGTCATTTATTGGTGTTTCTTCTTCATTAACATAAAATTGAACCATAAAATCAAACACAGCTTCACTACGTAAAAGGTGTTTTTGCATATTTACAGTTAAATAATCATTAGTTAATTTCTTTGGTAGAGTACTTGTATAAGATTTTCTTGGAACAACACAGTATTTTACTATTTCATCTCCAAACATATAGGGTGTTGTACTAAAATATCTTATGTCCAAATGTGAAGTATCATGTTTCATATTTTTAATCATCTCTGGTATTATGTAAATATTTTTTTCTCTAATAAAATTAATTGCAAAAACTAAAGGATTAGATTTTGTAATATGATATATAAGATCATGAAATTTTTCAAGAGTTCCCAAGGGTATAGTTTTCATACTAATTAATACAAAGTCCTGTGTATGTTTCTCATCTTCCATACCTTTTTCACCTTTAACATCTATTAACTTAATTGACATACCTCTTATATCTCTAAATTTATCACTTTTTATCTTAGGATTTGAATTTGAAAATCTTATTAATGCAGGATAAATCTTATTATCCTTAAATAATCCTACTTTATATTTATGTGGTAAGTTCTTATCAACTAAAAAGTATGCTTTTAACAGTCCTACACATTTGGGATGAGCTTCTCTCTCTGTCTTTCCTCTTGCGTAATCTTTTTTCTCTTTTTCTTTTAACATATTAATAATGTTGTTGCTTAGTTTATCAATATCATAATATCTCATATATTTTCTCCTTTATTTTAGAAACAAACTTATATTATATTATCCCTAAATATAAAGGTTATATTTAAGTAAAAAAAGAAGACCTCTTAGGCCTTCTTTCTTTACTTAATATAATTGCTTAACTTACTAAAACTTTATCTACACTGATATTTTTATCAGATCTACCTTCTTTTGTCATTACTATATAAATTCCAATTCCTATAAATGTTAATATTTCAGTTACAGGAACTACTACCCATAAACTACTGTTACCTAAAACAATAGGCATTATAAATACAAGAATAATATTTAATAAAAATCCTCTAACTACTGAGATAACTATGGATAATCTTTCTCTTTCAACAGATTGGAAGTAGTTACATATTAAAATATTAATATTCATAATACAAAATGCACTTAAATATGTTTTTATTGCAGGTATTCCCATAGAAATAATAATATCATCAGCTTTTACAAATACTAATATTAGTTCTCTTGTAAACAATACCACTATTGCAAACAATATTATTCCTATAAGTATTGTGGTTATTATTGCATATTTTAAAACTGTTTTTACTCTTTTAATTTTATCTGCCCCAAAATTAGTTGCAATTATAGGTTGACTAGCTTGTGCCACACCATTAAATAATGCCGTAGCTACTAACATACAATTGGAAATTATACCATAAACTACTATACCATTATCTCCTATATATTTGAGGATTTGAATGTTAAATATAAATATTACAAACCCACTGGCAACTTCCATTAGAAAACTTGAACTGCCACAACTTACAATTTTACCTACCATTCTTATGGATAATCCTTGTAAACTTATTTTAATTCTATTTTTCTTATTTATAAAATGAGTTAATAAAACTAAAGATGTTATTAAACTTCCTATTACAGTAGCTATGGCTGCACCTTTCATTCCCATATTCATAGGGAAAACAAATATATAATCTAAAACTATATTTAATCCTGCACCCATTAATACTGCCACCATGGCACGTTTAGGCTCTTTTCTATTTCTAATTATTGGTGCTAAGAAGTTAGTACAGATAAATATTGGTGTAAATATAACTATATATTTTCCATACTCTAATACTAACTCTATACTGTTTTCATTTGCTCCTAAAAATAAACAAATCTCTCTCAAATAAAAATTCGAAAATAATGTAAATATAATTGCTACTATAGAAACTAATACTAAACTAACTACAAAGTATTTATTTGCTTTTTTAGCATTTCCCATTCCATCTTCCATGGACATCAGTATACCTCCACCTAGTCCAAAAAGTAATCCTATGCCCATATATACTGCGTAAAAGGGTAGAAATATGTTTAACGCTGATATACCTGTAGGTCCAACACCCTGACCTATTATAAGAGTATCTACTAATATATAAATTGCAGTTACTAGTGTTGAACAAATTGACGGTATTAAATAATGAAAGAAAACTTTTTTTTCCTTATCTTCTAATAAATCTAATTTTTCCATTCTATCTCCTCCTGTTAAATTTTTCTATATAAAAAAGCCAAATCAGTATTTTTAGCTCACTAATTTGGCATATTATTTCTATCTTATTATTTTTTAATTAAACCTATTATTCTCTAAAATCACATTGCGATTATAATTTTTATAATTCGCCATAAATAATGGCTCTTTTACTAAACTTAATTATATTATATTGTCTTAACAAAGTCAACAGCTACTTAAGTAATTATTTTTAAATTAATATTACTTTCTTAAAGCTTTTATTTTTGATGAAGAAGTAAATCCAATTGCCAGTGGCATAAAACATGCTAATGGTATAAATAATTTACCTAATGTTATATTGTTTAAAATACAAAATATTATGTAAGCCATTATACTTATTAATATTAACTTTAAAAAACAAAATAAATCCGCTGCTATGAGAAAAGCTAAATTCTGTTTTTTCTTATCTTTTATATTACCTACTCCCCAAGTAGATGGGTTAAACATTATCAAAGCAAACACTATGTATATTACATAACAAACAACTAATTTAGTTATTAGAGAGCTCTTTGGTCCTAGAGCACTTATTTCTCCATTAATTGCAAAATTTGATGGTATCTCTTGAGGTAATTTCCCCCACATCACAGCCACATAAATTGATATAGCTGCTAATGTAAAAATTGTTAATCCTTCTATCATTCTTTGCTTTTGTGTAAAAGCCATCTTCATTATTTCCAACTCCCCTAATATTATTTTCTTCTTGTTCTAAATATGATTTTACATTATATTATAGATTTAAAAAAGGTATTTTATTACAATATAAGTTTTTTATATTTTTATTTTTTAAAACTTAAGTAATTTATGCACGCTATAAAATAAAGACTAGATGAGATTTAATCCATCTAGTCTTTATAACCTAATTAATACTTCCGCTATTTACAATAGGTTGAGCATCCTTATTACCACAAAGTACTACTAATAAGTTGCTAACCATAGATGCCTTTTTCTCATCATCTAATTTAACTATATCATTTTCATTTAACCTATTAAGCGCCATTTCTACCATTCCTACAGCACCTTCTACTATTTTCTTACGAGCTGCTATTATTGCCTCTGCTTGTTGACGTTGAAGCATGGCTGCTGCTATTTCTGGTGCATAAGCAAGATGAGTTATTCTTACTTCACTAACTTCAATTCCTGCCACGATAACTCTCTCTTGTAATTCATCTTTTAATTTATCTGCAACTTCTTGACTAGAACCACGAAGTGTTTTTTCTTCTGAAGCATCATTTACATCATAAGGATAAAGTCTTGCTACATTTCTAAGAGCTGTATCACATTGAATTGATAAATATGTTTTGTAATTATCCACATTGAATACTGCCTTTGTAGGATTTATTACCTTCCAAATTACTACCACTCCTATCATTATGGGATTACCCATTTCATCATTAACCTTTTGTATTCCATTATTTAAAGTTAATGCCTTAAGAGAAACTTTTTTAGTAGTAGAACTTATAGATGCTTCTCCCTTGTTTTCATCTTCTTTAGTTTTAGCAATTCTTACTGTTGCTGCTTCGTAAGTTGGGTTTATTGCACTGCAAAATGGATTTACCCAGAAAAATCCTTCTTTTGAAAGAGTTCCATAGTACTTACCAAATAAAACTAAAACCATAGCTTCATTAGGATTTAATATTTTTAATCCACATAGCATTATTACTCCTGCAATAAGTAATATAACTCCTATTGCAATTGGAAAAAATATTTCTGTAGTTATACTAAAATATATTATTGCTGGAAATAACAATACTAATATTAATCCTATAAGCAAGCCTAACCAACCACTCATTGGATTTAGTTCTTTTTCTTCAAAATTAATTCTTTCTTTTACCATCTTCTCATCCTCCCCCTAAAAATAATAATATCCTGCAATATTTTATCAATACTTATTAGTCCTTCTTCTTAATCCTTCACAAATAAAAAGTATGCAATTGAGAAAATTATCTCCCAAAATAATAAAACCATTCCAATTCCATATTGCTTAGTAATGAAAAGTTGGTATATCCACACACTCATAACTATAATACTAAAAGATATATATAAAAATAAAATAAAATCATTGCTAGAAAAATCTCTTTTGTTTTTTCCTTTCAATACAGATTGCCCCCCAAAAATATGATACATAGGTATTTACTTATTATTACAGGATATTGTTTTTACAAAATCAAATTTTATAATATTATTTGATTTTAGCTACTCTCAATATAGATTATACTATATTTTACCATCTTAAATCAGCTTTTATTCTATCTGGTTTTAAAAATAAATCTATTGCTTCTTCTATACTTCTAGTTATAATATCTGACTTTAGCAAAAGCTTGGAACTAAGTCCTTCTTCTCCTATTACTGCCACAGAAAAACAACTAGCTTCAAACATTTCCAGATCATTGTAACCATTACCTACTGCCACTGTTCTTTCAGATCCTAGCTTATATACAATTTCTTGTTTATGCATTCCTGCACAGTCTTTTGGAAAAGTCATAATATTTAAATCCAATTTATCACATTCACTTTTTCCGCTTCCATAAGTGTCAGCAGTAATAACTATTATATTAACCATTTTAGAAAGTGTAATTAATTTATCTTTAATATGATCTACAATCTTACCGTCAACAGCTAAAGTACCATTAAAATCAAAAAGTATGTTTTCTATTTTTAATTTTTCTCTTCCTGGAATATCAACTCTTATCATCTTAAACCTCCTTTAATAATATCTGTCTTTCGTCTTAGATATTATATTTGTCTCTTATATATTATATCTTCCTCATATAAGTATATATATCCTTCAACCTTTGATTCTTCTTATTTAAAAACTTTATGAAGTAATAAAAATGGTGCAGTCAAAATTATGACTACACCATTTTTATTACTTCACTTTTCCCATATTATTAAATGGATAAGCCCTAAGTACAACTTCTCCAACTATATCATCTAATGAAATAGTTCCTATATAATCCTTTCTACTATCATCACTATTTTCCCTATTATCACCCATAGTAAAAATTTCATTTGCTGGAACAATCATATCTATATCACCATAAGTATATACACCTGTTAAATAATCTTCTTTTAGAAGTTTCTCATTTATATATACTTCATTATCTTCTATAACTAAATGATCTCCAGGTAAGGCTATTATTCTTTTAACTAAATTTTTTTTCTCATTTCTTTCATCATCTATTAAAGAGGTTTTAAATACTATAATATCACCTCTATTTGGTAGTTCTCTATTATAGGCAAGCTTGTTTACTATTAAATAATCTTTATTTTCTAAAGTAGGATACATTGATTGTCCACTAACTATGGTCGGCTGAATCACTGCTGTTATTGATATGGCTATAATTAGTGATGCACATATAGTTTTAATCCAATCCATTATCTCATTTTTCACTTCTTTCTTTATATAGTATTCTTCCACCTTTTCTATTCTTTACCCATATGGGATTTTAGCAACTACACCTTATTTATACTTTCTAAAGTTTGTTATGTCATAAATCTATAAGTATGATTAAAGTATATCTGTATCTCTTATTTCTATTTCAGTTCCTTCTGGAGCCTTTATTTTAAATAAATTTTCTCCTTCTACCTTATATATTATCTCCCCCTTTTTTATTTTGAAATTATCATAACCTAGTTTTTTTATTCTTTCATATTCTTTTTCTACATCATCTACCATAAACCCCATATGTACAGGTCCACTATTTAAACAACTCCACTTATTAAACTTATCACCCATTTTAGGTGTTTGTAGTTCAATCATAAAGTTACCTAGTTTTAACCATGTATTATAATCTCTCTTATGAAAATTCTTACTTTCATTTACCACCTTAAAACCCATAATTCTATTATAAAAATCTAAGGATTCCTCATATTTTTCTGTTTGTATACAAATGTGATGTATCATCTTTATGCTCATAATTTTCTCCTTTTATCAATAAAAAATATATTTCTATTATAGTATTATTTTTAGATATTTATAAGGTATATTTTTCTAATTCTACAAATGAATAATTTCAATATCACATGAAGATACTAAAATTGTAGCTAAAATAATAAAGGAGTGTAATAAATGAAAAAATTTATTTGTACTGTTTGTGGATACATACATGAAGGAGATACACCTCCTGAAATATGCCCAATTTGTAAAGTTGGCCCAGATAAGTTTATAGAAGCTATAGACAAAATGGTTTGGGCTGATGAACATAGAATAGGTATTGCCAATGGTATAGACGATGAAATTATAGAAGGCCTAAGAGCAAATTTCATGGGTGAATGCACAGAAGTTGGAATGTACTTAGCTATGAGTAGACAAGCCGACCGTGAAGGCTATCCAGAGGTAGCTGAAGCTTATAAAAGAATAGCTTGGGAAGAGGCTGAGCATGCTTGTAAATTTGCAGAAATCTTAGGAGAAGTTGTATCTACTAGTACTAAGCAAAATCTATCAGCTAGAGTTGAAGCTGAATTTGGTGCTTGTTCTGGTAAAAAAGAATTAGCAGGTCTTGCTAAAAAAAATAATCTAGATGCAATTCACGATACAGTTCACGAAATGTGTAAGGATGAAGCTAGACATGGCAGAGCTTTCAAAGGCTTATTAGACAGATATTTTTCTAAATAGGAGGTATAATTATGGCAAAAATAAATTGTAGTGTAACAAATTGTTCTCATAATAAATCTAGTATTTGCTATTCAAATATGGTTAATATTGGTGGAGGTTGTGTAGAAAAAGAATGTAGTACTTGTTGCGGTAGCTTTTTAGACGAAAGAAATTACTCTAATTTAACTAATAATACTAATGATTGCGGACCATGTGATGCCTTAGTCTGTTCAGTTGAAACTTGTACATACAATAATAACAAATCATGTAGTGCTCAAAATATAAATATAAGCGGAAATAACGTAAAAGTTTATACAGAAGCAAATTGTGCCACATTTAAACTTAAATAATAATTATATTATAAATTGAAATTTTCAGTCCTAAAATTAAAAATAGGAATTTGTAATTTACCTATAAACTAAGCTATGTTATAAATTCCTATTTCAAATAATTATTTTATCTAAATATTAGCCTAATCTTGTATTGTCTATTAGTCTCGTATTCTAAATTTGTATTAGAATCAACTTGTTTCATATAGACATCTATCTTGTATTCATTATTACTTAGCTTACAAATCACAATAGTCGATTCTACATATCCATCTATAGAATCAATTTTACTTTTTGTATAATTATATTCTTGACAAGTATCACAATTGATGTATTCACCAATTAATTGAATTTGTCCCATATCCAAGGTATATAGTATTTCTTTTATCTTATTAGAAGAATCTACTTCAATATCTTTATTAGAAATATACTTTGTAACTTTATTATTAATTATCTTTTCCTCATCACAAGTATAATTCAATTTTAAATATATGGATTTTTCAATTTTATCTTCTAGTTCATATAACAATTCCTTACTTTCCATTATGTCACCCCAATTAATGCTATCTAAAAATATTCCGCTATTCATAAAATACTAACAGTACTTTATAATATTCAATATCTATAATAATGTTCAAATTATAAACCCTTAATAATCTGTAAATACACTATAGATTTACTGCTAAAATTTTTAAAAATCGGAACTACCTTATAGTAAAGTATTGTATTTATTTGTCTGCTTTAAATTTCTTTAATCTTAATGCATTTAATAGTACAGATGTAGAACTAAATGCCATAGCTAAAGCTGCAATTACTGGATTTAATAATGGTCCACCAAATAAATATAATGCTCCTGCTGCTACTGGTATTCCTATTACATTATATCCAAAAGCCCAAAATAGATTTTGCTTTATATTTCTCATTGTGCTTTTACTTAATTTAATAGCTGTTGATACATCTAGCAAATCACTTCTCATTAAAACTATATCTGCCGATTCCATAGCCACATCTGTTCCACTTCCTATAGCTATACCTATATGAGCCTGTGCTAAAGCCGGTGCATCATTTATTCCATCTCCAACCATGGCAACAAATTTGCCTTTATTTTGAAGTTTTTTAACCTCATTTGACTTATCTTGAGGTAAAACTTCTGCTAAAACTCTATCTATGCCAACTTGAGATGCTATAGCCTGTGCAGTTTTTTTATTATCTCCAGTTATCATAGCAACTTCAATACCCATATTATGAAGCTTTTCAATTGCTTTTAAACTATTTTCTTTTACTATATCTGCAACCGCTATAATTCCACCTAGTTTATCCTCTATGGAAATATACATTGGTGTTTTACCTTCACTAGCTAGTACATCTGATTTTTCTTGTAATTCTCCTATATTTATTTTTCTATCGTTCATTAACTTTTTATTACCAAGTAATATAGTTTTAGAGTTTATTTTCACTTCTATACCATGACCTGGTATGGCCATAAACTCATCTACTTTATAAAATCCCAATTGTTTTTCTTCACATTTCTTTACTATAGCTTCTCCTAGAGGATGTTCTGAGGATTTTTCTCCACTGGCTGCTATTTTTAATAGTTCATCTTCATTTATATTGTTAGCAGTTATTATATCTGTAACTACTGGTTTACCTTCAGTTATAGTTCCTGTTTTATCAAATACTATAGTGTTTATTTTATGAGTAGTTTCTAAGGCCTCTCCACCTTTTATAAGAATACCATTTTCTGCTCCCTTACCTGTTCCAACCATTATTGCTGTTGGTGTGGCAAGACCTAAAGCACATGGACAAGCTATAACTAAAACTGCTATAAATACTGTTAAAGCAAATACTGTTCCTTTTCCAGCTATAAACCATGCTAATCCTGATACAATAGCTAGAACAACAACTATCGGCACAAAATATCCTGATATAATATCAGCCATTTTTGCTATAGGTGCTTTAGAGCCTTGAGCATCTTCCACAAGTTTAATTATTTGCGAAATAACTGTGTCACTACCTACTTTTTCTGCTTCAAATTTTATAGTACCATTTTTATTTATACTTGCTCCTACTACTGAGCTTCCTATATTTTTTTCTACAGGAATACTTTCTCCTGTAAGCATTGATTCATCTACTGATGTATATCCTTCTATTACTTTACCGTCTACTGGTATTTTACTACCTGGTTTAACTAATATAATATCTCCTACTTCTACTTCTTCTATGGGAATCTCTATTTCTTTATCATTTTTAATTAATATTGCAGTTTTTGGGCTAAGTCCCATTAATTTTTTAATAGCTTCACCAGTTTTTCCCTTAGCACGACTTTCAAAGTATTTCCCAAGTAAAACTAAAGTTATTATTACTCCTGCACTTTCAAAATACATATTATGAACTGCCATATGATCTCCATTAAAAGTCAAGAATAATGAATATATACTGTAAATTAAAGCTGCTCCTGTACCTATAGTTATTAATGAATCCATAGTTGGTGCATTAGCTATAAGTGATTTTACACCTTTAACATAAAATTTATTTCCTGCTATAACTATTGGTATAGTTAAGAATAATTGTATAAGTCCAAAGTTAATTGGGTTTATATTAGGATTTATAATATCTAATATTGGTAATGGACCTATTGGACCACTTATCATTTGTCCCATAGCTATATAAAATAGGGGTACTGCAAATACTGATGAAATTATAAACTTAATAAGTAAAGTTTTTATTTCTTTTTCTTTTCTTAACTTATCTTCGTCTATTGACTTTTTATTTTCACTTTCTAATACTTTAAATCCAATTTTGCTTATAGCTTCTTTAATTTCATATAATTTAATTTTTGTTGGTATATATGATATAGATGCTTTTTCTGTTGCAATATTTACTTCTACTTTATTTACTCCATATAATTTTTTAACTGCTCTCTCCACTGCTTTGGAACAAGATGCACATGTCATTCCTCCAATAGGAAGTATTATATCCTTTGCTACCTCCTCTTTTACAATTCCAAAACCAACTTTCTTAATAGCTTCTTCTATATCCTTTGAATTAACTTTTTCACTATTATAAGAAATGCTAAGTTTTTCTGTTGCCATGTTTACACTAGCGTTTATATCTTTGTCTAATTTCTTTACAGCTCTTTCTACTGCCTTTGCACATGAGGTACATGTCATTCCGCTAATTTTTATATTGTCTTTTATAATGTGAGTTTCCATCCACTCTTCCTCCTACTTCTTATACCTCTTGGGTATCTTATAATATAACTTTATAAGAACTTTGTGAATAAATTATGAAGTCGATATTTATTATTAAATAAATTAACTGTAAGAACATCCAATCGTTCATCTGTTCTTACAGTTACTTTACTGGTAGTGTTACTATGAATTCACTACCTTTGTTTTCTTCACTTATTACTTCTATTTTTCCATGATGTAAATCTATTATAGATTTACATATAGTAAGTCCTACTCCAGTTCCACCAGTTTTTCTGCATCTGGAATCATCAACTCTATAGAATCTTTCAAAAATATAAGCTAAACTTTCTTTAGGTATACCTCTTCCATTATCAATTACATGAATTTTAACTTCGTCATTTTTTTTATAAGATTTGATGAATATATTGCCATCTTCACAAGTATATCTAATTGCATTGGAAATTAAATTTACTATTACTTGAGAAATTTTTTCTTTATCTATATTAATATTAATATCTTCTAAATCTGAATTTATTTTTATATCTTTTTCTAAGGCATAGCTCTCATTATTATAAATAATATTTTTTATTAATTGAGTTAAATTTGTATTACTTAAATTTAATACATTCTTTTCATTATCAAACTTGGCTAGATTTTTCAATTGATTAACTAAATGACTAAGTCTTATTACTTCTTCATTTACACTATTTAATCTTTCTTCTGTAGGCTCCCAGATTCCATCAATCATTGCCTCTAAATGGGTTTGTATACTAGTTAAAGGCGTTCTTAATTCATGTGATATATCAGAAGTTAGTCTTTTCCTCATTTTTTCCATATGGTTTAGCTCATAAGCTAGATTATTAATTGAATTAATTAAATTATCTATTTCTAATATGGAACTATCATATTCTAATTTTTGATCATATCCTCCTTTTTTAATTGAATCCGTCATCTTAGATACAACTATTATAGGCTTCGATATTTTTTGTGATAAAAATACAGATAGATATATTCCAACTATTATCATTAAAAGTGATATTCCTATTATCAAATTATTAATATACGAAATGAAACTATTTTCCAAATCAATTGTGTTTTGATTATTTTTCGGTAAACCCTCAACTAATGAGGTATACTCTGTGAATTTTTTACATACAGTAAAATTAATACTTATTGCCATAATAAATATAATTGCTATCATTACTAAAGATAAATAAAAAATAAGCTTTTTATTTAAATTTAGCTTCTTTCCTTTGTAATTTCTTATTTTTCTATAATCCAAGTTTATACCCCACTCCATACACCGTTTGAATTATTTTAGGTTTTCTAGTATCTTCTTCTATTTTCTGTCTTAAATTTTTAATATGAGCATCTATGATTCTATCTAGTTTTTCATAATAATCCTCACTTACTAATTCTAGTAGTTCTTCTCTAGTAAATATTTTCTTAGGATTCTTAACCATTAATAAAAGTATCTTATACTCTGTGTTTGTTAAATATACATCCTCTTTTCTAACTTTAACTTCATGAGAAAGTGTGTTTATTTCAATTTGACCACCAATTTCCATAATATCATCTGAAGGTATTTTTCTAAATACTGCTTTTATTCTTAAAATTAATTCCTTCATATTAAAAGGTTTACATATATAGTCATCACAACCAAAATTAAACCCATCTATGATATCCTCTTCCTCAGTTTTAGCCGTAAGCATTATTATATGTGCTAAAGAAGTTTCTCTTATTTTTGCACTAATTTCTTCTCCACTAATATCTGGTAACATTCTGTCTAAAATTATCAAATCAAATTCATTATTATTAAACAAATTCATTGCTTCTTTTCCATCATGAGCAACCATTGTGTTATAAGCTTCTTTATCTAAATATGCCTTTACTACCTCTGTTATTTTTTTTTCGTCATCAACTAATAATATATTAAACATAAATCCTCCTAAAAACTTATTCTGTCATTACAATAACATAGAATTATATATTTTTTATGAATTTTTAATTTATCATTATTCTTCTTCATTATTTTTTCATAATTTTAGAATATAATATACATATTAATATAATTACCACAAAATAATAAGTCATTAAGGAGAAAAAATGAGCAAAATAACAAAGATTTTTGATGTTTATGGAATGAAGTGCCACTCTTGCGAGTCAGCTATTGAAGATAACATAAACATACTAAAAGGTATTACTTCTGTAAGTGCAGATTATAAAAACTCAATGGTAATAGTTACTTATGAAAAAGACTTATGTAGTGATATTGAAATAAAAGATAAAATTAAAACTTCAGGTTTTTCAAATAATAATAATTTATTAATAAAAGTTATAGTATTAAGCATTCTTGTTATATCTATGTTTTTTCTTGGAAACAATCCTCTTACAGGAACTAGTACTTCTTCTGTAAAAAATGAATCTTCATTCATAATGTTATTTATTTTAGGTGTGTTTACTTCTTTTCACTGTATTGGTATGTGTGGAGGTATTATGCTTACTCAAACTATAAATAAAGATGAAAAAGTTTATGATAAAAGGTCCTCACTGAAGATTTCTTTTTTATATAATTGCGGTCGTGTAATTTCTTACACAATTTTAGGTGGTATTGTAGGCTCTCTTGGATCAGTATTTTCAGCATCCACTAAGATACAAAGTTTTTTACAAATAGTAGCCTCTATTTTTATGATAATATCAGGATTAAGCATGTTAGGAATAAAAATATTTAAAACTATCAGCACTCCTACTTTATTCAAGAAAAATACTTGTGTAAATAATCATAAAAAACCCTTTATTATAGGATATTTAAATGGTTTCTTGCCCTGTGGACCACTTCAAACTATGCAACTTTATGCCTTAGCTAGTGGAAGTTTTATCCTGGGAGCATCATCAATGTTTGTATTCTCTCTTGGTACTGTTCCTCTTATGTTAAGTTTTGGTTATTTATCTTCCAGAATAAGTAAGCATTTAAACGAAAGTATTTATAAATACGTAGGAATTTTAATTGTCATTCTAGGTCTTATAATGATTAGAAGGGCTCTTTCTATAATATAATGCCATATAAAATCCTTACAATAAAAAAAGAGCTATATTAAAATAGCTCTTTTACTTTTATATTATTTTTTCAACTATTAATAAGAAATCTGAAATAATAATCTGATCTAAGCTTGCTAAATCAAAATCAAACTCCTTTAGACATATATTAAGCTTATATGGTAACTTTTCATTTACTATTATTAATCTATAACTTTGCACAGTATTTATTATTTCTTCACTTTCTCCGTCTTCTATAATAGGAATATTAACTATATTTTCTATATTAAACTGTTCTTTACCATTACCCCTAACACTAAATTTTAATTTTGTTATTTGATTACTAACAGCTTCTTCATTAAATTTAAAACTGTATGTTAAAGAAAAATATATAGAATAAAGCCCACTTTCATTAATATACAAAGTATCATTTAATCTTTCTATTGTACTTGATTCTATAGAAAATTGTCCTGTGTTTATTGTAACAGGCGTTGATGTAAGACATAAGTTATTAAGTTTTCTAATTACTTGAAAAAGTGTTGAGTCATTGACCTGAATAATATTAACATCTTTCGGTTTCAAATAACAACCATTTATATTATTATAACTTTGTTTATCACATAGACATGGTTTTTCAAAATCTCTTTTTTTGCTATTTCCATTTTCTCTCATACCTAGTAATACATCTCCTTTTTTAATTATAATTCTTGTAAAATAACTGTTTTTTTCCATCTCCCACTGAAAAAGAAGCAAAGTCCTAGAATAAGTGCCATTGCACTTGCAAAGGGTGCCCCAAATCCAACACCATATAACCCCATATCCATTACCATACCTAATAAATATGCAACGGGTATACGCACTAATATTGATGAAATCATTCCATTAATAAGTGAAAATGTAGTATGGCCACAAGCTATAAATAAACCATTTAATGAGAATACGAAAGGAACTATGACATAATCAAAACTAAAGGATTTAATATATATTACTCCAGCTTTTATCATTTCACTATCATTTGCAAAAGCTCTTAATAATACTTCTGGGAAAAGTCTAAGTATAAAGAATACAAAAAATGAAATAACTGCCGCCATTAACATTCCTATCTTCATAGTTTCTACTGCTCTTTCTGATTCTCCAGCCCCTATATTTTGAGCTGCCATAGCTGAGATAGCAGAGCTTATTGCAATAGCTGGAAGAATTGCAAATCCATTTAATTTTCCTACAGCACCAAGTGCTGCTGATGGTATAACTCCCAGTGAGTTGACCATAGCTGTTAAAAATAAAAATGAAATTCCTACAGTTACATTTTGTATAGACATTGGTACACCTAATTTAAAAAGCATTTTTAGTCTATTCTTATGAAACTCAAATGAACTGAAATTAAAATCAAATATAAAATCATTTCTTCTTAAGTATATAACACATAAAATCATACTTATTCCTTGTGAGGTAACTGTAGCAATTCCAGCTCCCATAGCTCCCATTTTAAATCCACCAACTAAGATAAGATCTAATATCACATTTATAACACATGCTATGGACACAAATATTAATGGTCTATTGCTATCTCCCAGACCTCTCATTACGGAGCTAAGGGCATTGTATCCAAAGATAAATACAGTCCCACAAGCTGTAATAAGCAAGTATTTTCGTGCTTCACTAAAAGATTCTACTGGTGTTTGTATTGCTTTTAAGATTGGAACTTGAAGTGCTAACATTACAAAGGTTAAAATTACAGCAAGAACTGCCAAAGATGTAAATAAAGTTGCTATAGTTTCTTTTAATGCTCTTCTATCTCCTGAACCCAAATATTGAGCAATTAAAACTGTAGCACCAGCTCCTAGACCTACAACTAGATTTGTCATAAGCAAGGTGATTTGACCACCTATATTTACTCCTGACATACTAATAGGTCCACTAAATTGACCTACAATAATCATATCAGCCACATTATAAAGTGTCTGAATAAGATTGGAAATTATAAAAGGTAGGGCAAAAGCAAATAATTGCTTTGCCACACTACCTTGTGATAAATCTTTTTCGAATTTACTCAAAATATTCACTCCCAAAGTTTCACTACTTTTATTATCTTAATATCTATTATAATAATTTATATTTTCTTTCTACAAAATTTATAATCAATTTTATAGCTTCCTCTATTCCAATAGAACTTGTATCAAGAGAAATATCATAGTTTGTAGCCATACCCCAAGTTGAATCTGTATAATATTTATAATAAGATGCTCTTTCTTTATCTATTTTTTTTACTACATTAGCACTTACTTTTTCTTCTATTCCATGATGCTCTACTGCTCTTTTTCTTCTAAATTCAAATTTACCATGTACAAACACATTAATTACATTATCATAATCTCTAAGTGCATAGTCAGCTGCTCTTCCCACAAATACACAAGACTCTTCTTTAGCAAGTTTTTGTATTAAATTAAATTGCTTTAAAAATAATTGATGATTAGCAGGAAGTACATTTACACTATTATCAAAACCAAAATAACTTAATACTTTCATTGGCTTTTCATCAAATTTTTCAAAATACTCCTTACAATAGCCACTTTCTTTAGCCACAATAGTTAATAATTCCTTATCATAACAAGGAATATTAAAATACTCTGCCAGCCTTCTTCCTATTTCTCCTCCACCACTTCCATATTCTCTACTAACGGTAATTACAAATTTATCTTTCATAAATATCACCCTTTCCTTATATCTAAATAACTTCTAAAATTTGAGATACACTATTTACTATTCTAATATTATTATATTCTTCAAAATCATTTTGTGATGTGGTTCCTGTAGTTACACCTATAAAATCTATTGCTCCATTTTCTGCTGCCTTAGCATCTATATAACTGTCTCCTATGTATAATACTTCATCTTTATTGCATTTGAAATATTCTAAAGCTTTGTGTAATCCTTCTGGGCTTGGTTTATGAGAGCTAACATGTTCAAATCCTACTACATGATCCACATATTTTATGCAATCTAAATGTTCTAATATTTTAATTATTCTAGCGCCCATTCTTGTGGATACTATACCTACCTTTATATTTTTATCCTTTAAAGCTTCTAAAGTTTTTATGGTATCATCAAACAAAACTGTGTTTTTAACTGTTATTTCCTCTGATTTAATTCTATAATTTTTAACACATTCTTCTATAGTATTCATGTCTTCTATATTAGTTAAACATATAAAAGCATCATTTAAGGTCATTCCTATTGTTTTTATAGCTTTTTCCTTATCAAATTCGCCTAAATTCATTTTCGAATAAGTGTATCTAAAACACTCAAGTATAGGCATAGTTGCATCTGCTAAAGTATAATCAAAATCAAATAAACATAATTTATATTTCATAATATCCCCACCCCTTTTTAGTTTTATTAGTATATTATTAATAATATCATAAGTATGTTTTTTTTCATATTACTACTTATAATTGCATTTTTTGAAATAATACATAATCTTCTGTCATAATTTCAGTATATTATATGAAGACTTTTTTATCTTACGAACAAAAATCACCCTCTGATTAATTGAGGGTGATTTTCGTTGGTAATAATTATAAATATTATTGTGCTTATATTTTATGAGTTGCTTCCTATCATTTACTAATTCTTTTCCTGACCTCTCCAATATTTATCTCTTCTTTCACAATAATAGTTGTACATCTTTTTATTCCCTAAATTTTCATAGCAACATGCTATATCATAAAAAAAGAATGGATTTTCTCCATATAATTTTATAATCTTCTTTAGAGTTATAATTGCATCTTCAAATAAATCTGCACCCATTTGACTTTGTGCTTTCAAATACTGTACATATTGATCATCCTTTATATCGTCTTCCATTTCTTCTGCTATTTGAAAAAATTTCAAAGCTTCATTATGTCTATTCATTTCTGCTAGTATATCAGCTTTCAATAAATAGCTATCTGGAAATATGGGTATAAAGTCTATTAATTCATTAGAAAGTAATAAAGCTTTATTGTAGCTATCATGCTTTTTATATTCTTCAGCCAACGTATAAAGCGTTTCATATTTAGTCTCTAAATAATCATAATCTTCCATGTCGGTTATAAGCTTAAAAGCTTCATCTATTTTATCAATTCTTTTTCTTGCTAAAGAAATAACACTACTTTCTTCTTCTATTTCATCATAATTTTTCTTCATTAAATTAAAATATGAATTATTAACTTCTTCTTCACATGAAGACTTACTAATATTTAGGGCCTTGAATATATTTTTCATCTTTCCCTACCTCCCTTCCATTTTAATTAGTTTTCTAAATACCTCTTACTATAATTATAGTCCTTTATTCACATTATTAACAAAATATTAAGAAATTTTTTTATAATTAATTTCCTCTTTTTATCCTCCAAATATATTTATAAAGCTATGAATCAACATACACGAATAAGAGTTTTTAATTTTATATCTAAAATACCCTATAAACAGTCCATAACTTAGCATAACTGAACATTTAATAAAAACAACAAACCAAAGGCTACTATATCCTGCCACCATAGCTATGCTATCAATATATCCTATATGCCATAGTGCAAATAATGTAGTAGTCACCATATAAACTTTAAAATTACTTTCATATTCACCTTCTAATTTCCCCCATATGTAAGATCTAAATATTATTTCTTCATATACTGGTATTATTATAGTTGAATATATAAAAGGTAGAATAGTTCCTATACTTATATCTGAAGTAATTAACGGTGAAGTAAAAATAAGTATAAATATAAGTAGTGTTAGTAAAATATAATACATCTTTGATTCTTTAGTTTTCATATATGAAAATACATTTAAAGATATATTTTCTTTTTTTGATTTATATACTATAAGTAAAGTTAGTGTAATCATTATTGTCATTGATATTAGGCAGTCATTAAAATTATTTTCCTTTATAAAAATAAATGTAGTTTGTTTTACCACTATCCTAATAATCTGTAATGAGATCAACAGTATTATAATTTTTAATAAAGTATAAGAACTATTATTTTTATCTCCACCTGAATATTCATAATCAAATCCATCTTTGCCTTTTACTAAATCCTTGTACATTTTAATACTCCTTCCTATTAATAGTAAACAACGTCCTTATTAATTCTATTATAGTAATAAGTAATAATTGACCATATCCTTTAATTTTATAAATTTGTATTTATTTTTACTTAATTTATGTATAAAATGGAATTATGAGAGGAGATTTATAATGAAAAAAATATTTCTTAATATAGTCACTTTAATTTGTATTATTACCATTGGAATAAGTGGCTATAAAATTTATACCACTTTAAGCGATTATAAAAAAGCTGATAATGTATATTCAAATATTCGTCAAACTAAAGAAAACATGGATAATAAGAATTTATCAAAGGAAATGTCATCTATAAATTCAGATTACAAAGGTTGGATTAATGTGGAAGGAACTAATATTGACTATCCCATGGTGCAAGGTGCAGATAATAGTTTTTACTTAAACCACGACTTTAATAAAAATTACTTACCTGCGGGTTCTATATTTATAGATTACAGAAATAACCTTACCACTGATTCAAATACTATAGTTTACGGACATCATATGAGGAATTCAACTATGTTTGGTCAAATTGAAAAATTTAAAAAACAAGATTTCTTTGATGAGAACAAGTACATTACTATTACAAATGAGAATAAGACATATAAATATGAAATTTTTGCTATAGGAATTTACCCTTCAGACTTTGGATATACTGAAATAAATTTTGCAGATAGTAATGATTTTGATCTTTTCTTACAAAAGATTATGGGTGAAGCATTGTTTACTCGTAATATAGTATCTTCTTCTGATCAAATAATTACACTATCTACTTGCAGCTATGAATTTGATGATGCTCGTAGCGCTATCTTTGCAAAATTAATAAAATAATCACAAAAAGAGAGTGAATTTCACTCTCCTTTTTGTTTATTAAATTTATTTATTAGTTAGTTAAAAGTCTTTTCAACGTAAGCTTTTATTTCTTCTGCCGTTCCTAAAGATAATACTTCTTCTGAGAATTTTTTCATATCTTCATAACTTACAGAGTTTATTAATTTTCTAGCAGGAAGTATTGATATTGGACTCATTGAGAATTCATCTAATCCAAATCCAAGTAGTATTGGTATCATTAATTGATCTCCTGCAGACTCTCCACACATTCCCGCCCATTTACCTTCTTTATGTGCATTGTCTATAACCATTTTTATAAGTCTTAATACTGCTGGATTGAATTGATTATATAAATAACTTATCTTTTCATTCATTCTATCAACAGCACAAGTGTATTGGATTAAGTCATTTGTTCCTATTGAGAAGAAATCAACATGTTTAGCAAGTATGTCCGATATTATTGCAGCAGACGGTACTTCTATCATCATACCAACTTCTACATAATTTGCATAAGCTATTCCTTCAACTTTTAACTGTGCTTTAACTTCTTCACAAACTTCCTTAGCTTGTAATAATTCTTCTAGAGAAGATATCATTGGGAACATTATTCTTAATTTACCATGTACACTTGCTCTATATAATGCTCTAAGTTGAGTTATAAATATTTCTTTTCTATCTAAGCAAAGTCTTATAGCTCTATATCCTAAGAATGGATTCATTTCTTCGTCCATCGGTAAGTAGTCTAATTTCTTATCTCCCCCGATATCTAATGTTCTTATAACAATTGGTTTGCCAGCCATTCCTTCTAGAACTGCTTTATAGGAATTATATTGTTCTTCTTCTGTTGGGAAATCACTTCTGTCCATATATAAAAATTCAGTTCTATAAAGTCCAACACCTTCAGCATCGTTATTTATAAGCCCCTCTACATCTCCTGGAGTTCCTATGTTTCCTGCAAGTTCCACATGTCTTTCATCAAGAGTAACTGAGGCTTGTCCTTTTAATAATCCTAAAGTTTTTTTGTAATCTTCAAAATCAGTTTTTAATTTATTATATGTAGCTATAGTTTCTTCATCTGGATTTATTATAACTTCACCAGTGTCTCCGTTAAATGCTATGAAATCTCTATCTTTGATTTCTTTTGTAGCATTACTTAAACCTACTATAGCAGCTACTTCTAAAGTTCTAGACATTATAGCAGTATGAGAAGTTCTTCCACCTATATCAGTTAAGAATCCTAATACTTTTTTCTTGTCCATAGTTGCAGTATCAGAAGGTGTTAAATCATGGGCAACTAATATAACTTCTTCACTTAAATCTGCTAAGTCTACTACTTTTACATTTAATATATGTCTAAGTACTCTATTTGTAACGTCTTTTATGTCAGCAGCTCTTTCTCTCATATATTCGTTGTCCATAGATTCAAACATAGCAACGAACATTTCTTTTATTTCATTTAATGCAAATTCTGCATTAACTTTTTCTTCATTTATTTTAGATATTGCAGATTCTACTAATTCTGGATCTGCTAAAACTAATAAATGAGCTTCAAATATTTCAGCTTCATGTTCCCCAAGCTCTACTAAAGCCTTTTCCTTAACCTTAGCTAGTTCTTCTTTTGAAATCTCAACAGCTTCTTTAAGCTTTGCTATTTCAGCTTCAGTATCACTTATTATCTTTCTTTCTATTACTAATTCTGTATCCTTAATTACTAATGCTCTCCCCAATACAATCCCTGGAGATGCCCCTATACCCTTCAACATGTTGATTGTCCTCCTAAAGATATTTACAATTAAAACCTGGGTATTTAATTTATACCCAGGATTCTTATTAACTCTTTTTGAATTTTGGGATTACTCACCAAATCCAGATTCAACTAATTCAACTAAAGCACTAACTGCAGTTTCTTCATCAGCACCAGTTGCACATATAGTAACTTCTTCACCTTTTCCAAGACCTAAACTCATTATTCCCATTATTGATTTAGCGTTTACTACTTTCCCTTTACATTTAACTTCTACAGTTGAAGTAAATTCAGACGCTTTCTTTACAAACATACCAGCTGGTCTTGCATGTAATCCTGTTTCATTTTTAATTACTACTAATTTTTCCATTTCACAACCTCCAGATATTTTAAGTATTTAGTTAAATAATTAGCTTCACTTTTGTCTATTAAAATCATAAATAATCAAGTTAGTGATTATTTTAGCTAATTTACTACTGTTTTGACCTACTGATAATTTATCTTCAGTCATTTGTTTGTTGCATGTTTGAATTACTTTTTCAAAATCATAAAGAGCAATCCTATTTATATTATTTTCCTCAAGCTTTCTTTCATATATACTGTAAAAAATGTCTTTATAAGAAGAATCTTTATTAAGTTCTAAAATTTCTACAATTTTAGGAATAATAATTTCCATAAAAGTTCTGCGATTTATGTCTTTTCTTATATTAAGTAAACAACATAAATCATTTATGGTATCTATTCTTACATTGCTTAATTTTTTAAAACAATAATCTTCTTCATATTTACAGTCAAGATTGAAAAAATATTTGACACCGTCATATCTCTTAAATGCCTTCATTGTATCAAAATAACCAAGTTTCATATTTTTTTCCATATGATCTTTATCTTTATTTAATGAACCTCCAAGGCTTTCAGAAGGTACTATTACTTTCAAATTTAAATTTTGATGCTTATTTATGTTTATTTTTCCAAGTAAATCATCAACTAACCTAATTACTACTATATCATTATATCCCTTTTGTGCCAACATATTAATAGGTATATTTTCACAAAACATACCATCTAAATACAACTTGTCGTCTAACTTGTCCAATTGGAATATAGGAAGAGAAGCACTTGCTATTAAATAATCAATAAGTTTTCCATCTGGAATATCATCCATAAAAAGTGGACTTGGGAATATTTTTTTATCCCAATATGCTGTAGATATTCCAAAATCTAAATTAGATTTTCTAATTTTATCTTCATCTATTTTTTCTTGCAGTAACTCTCTAAGTGGTGTAATATCTATACCTTGATGTTTCCTTGCTTTGTTCATTAAATCTACAACATCATGAAAATTCTTAGCCTTCATTTCAAGATTTTTATATCGTTCATAAGTATCTTCATCAATATTCATAAAACTTCTATAACCGTAATTTAGCCAAATATCTTCCATAGAATCAAAATCATCTTGAGCAAGCAATGCTCCATTTAATGCTCCTATAGATGTACCAGTAATACCAGTAAATTTAATACCTAAATCTTTAAAAGCTTTGAATGCTCCTATTTGATAAGCACCCTTTGTTCCTCCACCTTCTAATACTAAACCTTTTTTCATCTTATCACCTTTTGAATGAGAGAATATATATTAAATACATATTCTCCCTATTTTTTATGTTTTATTTAGTAGCTTCCATTGTACTAACAACTTTCACTGCCTTAAGAAATAATTTTTTCTCCAATGGCTTAAGCGTTAAGTTATTCATTATATAGTTTTCTTCATCAACTAAATACATCTTTTTAAATCCATTTTTATAAAAAGTCATACATACTCTTTTTATATCTTCTTCATCTTCACATTCAAAAAATTCTGGATTAACTATTAACTTATATAATGAAGCCTTTTTACTTTTCATTGTTTGTTTATAATTATTCAAAAAGTTATTTGCATCTCGTTTAGTTATATACCCACTAACGTTAATATAAACCCTCTTTTCTGATTCATTTATATCTATTCTCAACACTTTTCATCCCCCCCTAATAATTCATAGTACTAATTATATGAGTTATACTGGATAAAAGTGTTATAAGTTTAGCGATTTTTTTATTAATTTACTAATTCTATTTTCTAGGAAATGGCTTTCATTTTCAAGGTAATATATTTCCTTATTAAAGGTAACTTCTTTGTCTTGCAAATTCTTTTCTTTTTTTAACCTTTGAATATTTAATTTATTATGAATTATTTGTTTACTTAAATCCTCTATTTCATCATAATTTTCATCTTTGAATATTTTTATTTTCATAACTTTATTAGGATAGTAATCATAAATTTTGTTCCCCATATCCTTTGCCATTATTTTAAAATATTTATCGTATATATTGCTATTAAGGAGTCCTAGCAAATATTCCAGTGAAAATTCATCTATATATTCTTCCTTAATATAAAATGAATACACATCAGCACTGCAATAACTATTATTATAATCAATTGCAAATCTATTTCCTGCAGATTTATATGGATACATTATTTTTTTTCTCTCAAATAGTGATTTTTCTCTTCCCCACTGTAATTCATACCATTTTCGTATATTCAGTTTACATTCTCTTCTATTTTCTAACTTTTCTTTATAAGGTAAAAAACAATTTTCTTTTATGTATATATAATCTTCTAGATTTTTAATATCATTAGAGTAGATAATTTTATGTTTGCTTTCTTCTATTACATATGATGATATATTTTTATTTTTTATCCATAACTTCAATATATCTTTTTCAATATTGTTTATTCTTTCATCATCTTTTTTTAGTATAAACGCCTTATCACATCCGCTTATTATACCTTGAAAACTAATTACTATATCTTCTAAAGTATAAGTACATTTATTCTCTATTTTTTCAAAAAAATCTTTAACTTCTTTATTTACTAATATCCAGTTTTTCCTCAAATCCTTTTGTTTTATACTTATTTTTTCACATTCTTCACACTTTAATAAATCTATAAATTTATTTATTTTATTTATATTAATTTTGTCTGTCTTATTTTTATAAACCTTGATAATATTTTTTACTTCTTTATTTTTATTTGTTTTAGAAAAAAATATTATTACTGGCGATACACCTATATTTTTAAATACATTAGCTCCACTTAAATCAATTATTTTCTCAATATTACTACAATTAAATAAGTAGTTTCTTAGATTATAACCAGATGGACTTTCAATAAAATACCTTGGACTTATATAACCTATTTTTCCATCTTCACTTATTAAATCTAAAGCTTTTTTATAAAAACAAAAATATAAATCTGCCTTATCTTTATATACATCTTTATACTCCCTTAATAAATACTTTTTATAATCCTTATCTAGGGTTTTATGCCCTACATAAGGAGGATTTCCAATTATATAATCAAATTTAATTGAATACTCTTTCTTTAAACCATCTTCACAACTTATATTAGTATTTATTATAGAAATTTCATCTTCTTTATTATCATTAAGCTTTTTTTTATAGTTTAATCCCTTTTTAAAAATATTTATTGCATTTTTATCTATATCTACTCCATAAATACAATTTTCAATTATATGAGTATTTATATTTTTAATATAGTTTATACCGTATTTTTTTTTTATTTTTTCCATATTTTCATCTATCATCTTATATAATATATCATAAGCTTCCAGCAAGAAATTACCACAACCACAAGATAAATCTAAAATCTTAGGCTGTGGATTTTCTATTATATTATGTTTTGATAAAATTTCTTCTAAGATATAAGTTACTATAATTTGTGGAGTATAGTAAATTCCCATTGATTTTTTATCTTTTATAGATAAACTTTCTTCGTATTTCATAGAAAAATAGTAGTTATCCATGTCTTTTCCCCCTGAGTATAATTTTACCCTATTTTGTAAATTATAGCACATTTGGGTCGATTATATGGACTACTTATTCTATACTCATCTTTCTATTATATTTAAAAATCAAAATTTATTAAAAAATCTCTATTAAAGATAAAACTTATCTTCATAGAGATTTTTAATAATACGTATATATTTTTATATAGCTTCTTCTACTTCTAATTCTTTAGTAGTTTTACTATAGCTTCTAATCTCTTTAAATAAGACTACAGCCGTTATAAGTGATGCTATTAAATCTGCAGCTGGTTGAGCAAGCCAAACTCCATTTAATCCTAATGTTTTGGGTAAAACTAATATAAATGGAATTAATAGAATAACTTGTCTTAGTAAGCTTAAAATCATAGCACTTTTAGCTTTTCCAATAGATTGCATATAATTTGTACCTACTATAGATATTCCTATAATTGGTAATGCTAATGCATACTTTTGAAGACCATTTATAGTTATACTCATAAGTTGTTCGTCTCTATTAAACATTCCTACTAATACTTCTGGTACAAGTTGAGTTGCTAATGCTCCTATTACAAAGAACACCGTTGATACTAATAAAGATATTTTAAATGTTTTTTTAGCTCTATCATAATTATTAGCACCATAATTATATCCCACTATAGGCTGCATTCCTTGAACTAAACCAAAAACTGGCATTAAGAATATCATTACTATTGAACTTACTGTAGCCATAGCTCCTATAGCTAAATCTCCACCATAAGATTTTAAAGCATGATTACTTATTACTTGAACAGCACTTGCAGCTATTTGCATTGCAAAAGGTGCTGAACCTATGGCAAATATCATTTTAACTATTCTACTATCAATTTTTAAAGAAGATTTTTTTAATTTTAAATTTGATTTTCCTTTTAAGAAATATGAGAATCCCCATATGGATGTTATTGCTTGAGAAGTTATGGTAGCAACGGCTGCTCCTTGTATTCCCATTTTAAAACCAAATATTAATACTGCATCTAATATTATATTAGCTACACAACCTGTAGTCATAATTATTGCAGATAATTTAGGATTTCCATCTCCTCTTATAATATTATTAAATACAATTCCCGTTATACTAAATACTGATCCAAGTAATATTATCCCTAAATATGATTTAGCATAATATAAAGTTCCTTCACTTGCTCCAAAAGCTTTTAATATACTATCTTGGAATACTATTCCTACTATTGTAAGGGCAATTCCTATTATTAATGCTAAAACTACTGCATTTCCTATAATATGCTCAGCATCATCTTTTTTACCTTGACCTAGTTTTATAGAAATATTAGTTGTTCCACCTATTCCTACAAGCATTCCAAAAGCTAGTATTATAGTCATTATTGGCATAGTGACCCCTAATCCTGTTATTGCCATGGGTCCTACGTCTGGTATATTTCCTATGAATATTCTATCTACTACATTATAAAGTGCATTAACCATCATACCTATTATGGCAGGCACTGAATATTTTAATAATAATTTTCCTATGGACTCTTGTCCTAGAATTTTTTGACTATTATTCATATTTCCCCTCCTATATGTTTATATTTTTACATACTTTCTCAAGTAAACTTCTTAGAATTTCGCCTTCTTCTTCGCTTAAACTTTCGTTTATTTTTTTGTTCCAGTCATTTAAAACACCAAATACATCTTCTTTTACATTTTTAGCTTTATCACATAAATAAATTTTATTTGATCTTTTATCCTCTTCGTCTTTAACTCTGCTTATAAATCCTTGCTCTTCTAATTTTTTTAACGCCCTAGCTGTAGTTCCTTTATCTATTTTTAATCTATCTGAGATTTCTTCCTGATTTTTACCATCTTCTCTATATAAATCTAGGAGAAACATAAATTGCCCAGAACTTATTCCATATTTACTTACTTCTCTATTTATAAATACACTTCCCTTTCTATGTAATTGGGATATGTATTTTCCTATAGGCTCTATCTCTTTACACTTGCTTGTGTTCATATTTAGCCCCCTTCATTAATAGTTGTTTATGCAACTACTCTAGTATATCACAATTAATTGCATATGCAACTATTGTTTTTTGCCAAATATTAGAATCCATCTAAAAATTAAACAAATTCTAAATTTCTTCAATATAAAAAGCCCTGTAAGTAATGTTCACTCTTACTCCTAGGGCTTTTAGCTTAATTTTTAACATTTATACCTTATCCTTGAACATCTAAAAAAGATAATATTCCTTGAGATATACCTTCAGCTAAATCCTTTTGAAAATCAGGATTTGTTAGTTTCTTTTCTTCTGTAGGATTACTTAAGAATCCACATTCAATTAATATAGCTGGCATTGCATTATCTTTTAAAACATCAAAAGTAAAAGGCTTTGGTCCTCTATCTTTTAAATCAACATATGAAACTATAGATTTTTGTACTAAAGTTGCAAGTTCATCTGAAGCATCAGTTGAATTTACTCTATAGAAAGTTTGAACACCTTCTGCAGCAGTATCCTCATTTGCTGTCATATGAATAGATACAAATATATCTGCATTCTGCTTATTACCATCTTCTACTCTTTCTGAATGTGATAAATTGACATCTGTGCTTCTTGATACGATTACACTTATATCACCTTGAGAAGATAATCTATTAGAGACAAGCTTACTTATTTGCATATCTAAGTCCTTCTCTGTTGCACCACCTGGACTTTTATAGCCAACATCGCTTCCTCCATGTCCTACGTCAATATATACTACATGTTTTTTCTTCTTATCCTTATTCTCATCTTCTAGGTCAAATTGCTTTTCTTTATTAACATTACTTTTATCATATCCTGGCCCAAATACAGCTTCTGCCAGAACTGTTATATTTTCTTTAATTTCCACTGCGCCATTTATTGTAAATTTAAATCCTTTAAATAAGAAAAATCCTACTAACAAAACGCCTAAAGCCACAATAAGCAATTTACTTTTACTTATTCTCTTATTACTTTTCTTTATGTGTTTTCCTTTTTTCTTTTTTCTAGTCATAACGTCACCCTTCTAAGTATAACATGTCTTTTATTGTAAATAATTTCATAAAATAATTTTATCATCTTAAAGGTGACTTTTCAATATACATGTTTATTTTAAATTAGATAACCTACTTATAATATCCAATAATTTTTATATATCTTTGTTCTCCTATCTTTAAACTTAAAGGGTAATTTAATAAGTCCATTGTATGTTGACAAACTAAATAATCAATAACCTGACCATTCTCAGTAATTATATCCGTAATTATCATATTATGATATGCTTCATTGTTTTCAATCAGTTGTACTATATCTCCTAATTCTAATTCCTCATATTTTGCTAATCTAGCATACACTCCAAATTTAGAAGTATTTTCTTTATTATTTCTAGTTAAGTAATTATAAAAAAAATCTGCTCCACTCCAACTTGGTGTTCTTTCTTTATCACTATACCAGTACCATTGTTCTATTATATTATTACCTACCTTATCCATAGGTATTTTGCCAGCATTAATACATTGAGATATAAAATTAGTACAATCTCCTCCCATTTCTGAATAGTCAGTAAACCTTATATTTCTACTAAGTGCCCATTTTGTTGCATATTCAACTGCACTCATTCTATCATACTCATAAAACATTACTCCTCACCCCTTCTTATAAGATAACCTTGTGTACTACTTTTTTAACTGCATATTTACTTAAATAGGGGTAGATACTATTAAATGCTATTTTAAATTCTATAAGATTCATTATTTCACTATCTATTTCAAATGATGAAAAAGGAAGTACTAAATGATCTTCACTAAAATAAAAAATAGATTCACTATCAATACATATATTGTCTACTATAGATTCATGTAAATCAAAACTTTGACTAATATATATATCACTTAATATTTTCTTTAATTGTTCTTTAATATGACTTCTTAATATTTCACTAAAATCAACTTCATCCTTAAATAAATCCTGTAATAAAATTTCTTTCTTTAAGTCTAAATCATAGTTATATGCTTTTATATAACTAATATCCATAAAGTCCCTTATCTGTGAATATTCAATAGCTATACTTATAACATTATGAAAATTAAAACCTTCTTTAAATTCTGTTAAGCTATTCATTAATATTCCTTTTTCATTTATATCCCAATGAGTCTCTTCTATTAATTCCATAAAAATAAGTATATCCTCAAATATATCTTTATTTATTTTTTCTATCATTTCTTTTTTAAGTAAATCCTTTTCTCTATCTATATATAATTTAGGAAAATTTATATAGTAATTAGTATTATCTTTGTCGTATTGTAGAAGCTCCCTTGCTATAATAACCATTATCACTTCCTCCTTTTAACATAAGATACAAATTCTATTCTTTATATACTATATAATATGATTTCTATTCCTTTTTTAGTATTTTATTAATGATATCCTTCTTAAAACCTTCAAATTTTTCTTATGCTCACATAAAGATTCTCTACAATCAAAATTATCACTATTTACAATATCTTTTATTTTTTCTAGAGGTAAATCAAGTTCTTTATAAAATAGTATTTGCTGAAGTAAATTCACCTCCTATTATTAATATAGACTTTAACGTAATCTTAAGGTCAATACTTTTTTATATTTTTATTTCCATCCATTAAAAAAAGCCCTAAACATTAGTTCAGGACTCTTACATTTCTTATATAGTATTTATTTTATTATTCTTCTTGCTGTTACATATCCTTTTACATAGTAAGATGAATTAAGATTTTCATACTTAACGCTCTTTCCTGGACTTGGTGAATGAACAAATTGACCATTACCTACATACATTCCCACGTGACGAATTGTATTTGATCCACTATTGAAGAATACTAAATCTCCAGGCTTTAAATTACTTTTGCTTACATATGTTCCGTTGCTAGCTTGAGCTCTAGATGATCTATTTAAGTAAGTTCCTACTTGTTTATAAGCATAATATGTTAGACCTGAACAGTCAAAAGAGTTGGGCCCTGCTGCACCATATACATATGGCTTTCCAACTTGAGCTTTGACAGTTGATAGAACCTTTTGAAGATTTTTATTACTAGTTGTAGATGAATTTGATGTAGATGATGAACTATTTGATGATGTAGATACTTTTATATCACTTGAATTACCTGATTTAATTGATAAATATTTAGCAGATACGTATCCAGTAGAAGAACTTGATAATTTAACTTTTGTCCATCCACTACTGTAAGTTTTTAATATTCCAACAACATCACCTTTTTTAATAGTTCTCTTAACTCCATATTTTGTTCCTGCACCACTTCTTACATTTAATGAACTAATATTTACTTTACCAACTTTTTTTATAACATCATTATTAGTTGAAGAAGAATTATTATTTTCTGACGAATCATTATTTTGTGATGAGCCATTAACTATTTTAGTATACTTATTACTTACATATCTTATACTACCTTTGTATTCAACCTTATACCATCCATTGCTACATGTAGAAATATACTTAACTTTTGTTCCTTTAGTAATTGTTCCAGCTATAGCATATTTAGTACTAGATCCTTTTCTAACATTTAATGTATTACAAGTTACTTGTGCATATTTAGCGCTAGATCTAGAATTTTGTGTATCTGTAGTATTTTTCTCTCCTGAAACTCTTTCATCAGTATTTACTATAGGCATCATACTTGAAGCTATTATTCCCATTGCTAAAGCTTTTGATATGGCCTTATTGTTCATTTTTTTTGGAAAATTCATACTCCATACATCCCCCCTTTGTAACCTTATTGTAACTATTATAACATAGTAGCCTTCATTAATCCCAGTATTTTACAATATTTCTTGTTTATTAACAAAATTTATATAAATCACTTATTATTTTAAAGAATAACTCTAATATATTTAATTTTACTTAACTTTTTCTTATTCCATTTATCATATAATTACTAAAGTAATAAATACTTTTTACTATAGGTAGTTTTTCAATCTTCCTATATATATGCCAAGTCCACCCAGCCGCTTTAAATTTATTATGACTTATAGAAGAATTTGTCTTTCTATAATAAGCCAATACCTCATTAATCCCATAAGCATTAATATCATTTCTTAATAACTCTAACCATAATATATAATCTTCATGACTTTCATTTTTCATAACTATAGGCATGTCTATATTCTTTTTATCTAGCATTATAGTTAAACATCCAATATTATTTCCTTTTAATAAGTCTTTGTAATTATAGAAATCTCTTGCTTCTATTATTTTATCCAACTTATTATTATCTTCATCTATTAATTCATAGGCAGTAAATGAAAATGAGTAATTATTCTTAACCATAAAATTTACTTGTTTATTTAATTTATCTTCCTTCCAAATATCGTCACTGTCTAAGAATGCAATAAATCTTCCTCTTGATTCTTTTATGGCTATATTTCTAGCATTTGATATGCCCATGTTTTTTTCTAATTTAATGTATTTTATTCTTTCATCTTTTTTTAAATATTCACATACTATTTCTTCACTTTTATCTTTTGAGCCATCATCAACTATTATTAGTTCAAAATTTTTATAACTTTGTCTAAGCACACTTTCTATAGATTGTCTTATAAATTTTTCACTATTATACATAGGTGTAATTACTGAAACTAAATTGTTTACCACCTTATTTCCCCCTACTATCTATTTCATAAATTCACTTTATTTTTATTAATATACTTTATTATACTAAATTTCACCATCATTGTTAATTTATTATTTGCGAAAAATTTCATATACTTACTTAATTTCATTATTATCCAGCCTAATATTAATAATTAGCGCAAGTGCTATTACACCATACATTATAAATGTTCTAAAATACTCCCCTAGTGCTACATTTTCAAAGAAGTTTTGTCCAGCTAAAGGAGATAATACCAATAATATGTGTAAAATTACAGTCCCACATAATGCATTTTTCACAGATGCTTTTCTAATTGAAGCTCCTCCAGCAAGTAATGCTGCACAGCTCATAACATCTGTATTTAAATGTTCAGTATATACATTTAGTGATCCTATATTTTGTAAATAAATAAACTGACCAATTGCCGCCAATACAGTTGATATTATCATAACTAATACCCTCGTTTTGTCCACATTGATTCCAATATTTTCACTTTTTTCTTCGCTTATTCCTATGGCTTTAATTCTTTGACCTAACGGTGTGTTTAAGAGGTAATAAACCATAAAACCTGTTAATATTACTATAAGTATTAAAAATATGGATACACTTATTCCACCAATTTTTATACTACCAAAACTCTCAAAAAATCCTTTGTAACTTCTTAAGTCCACCATATTTTTTACACCCATGTTACTATTAAGAGCTATTTTTTCATTATTTATAGGAATTATACTACCAAAACCAGCCATAAATATAAGCTGATAAATATAATTAGCAATGGCTGCAATAACTATGGAAGTTATCATTTCTTTGCCTTTTACTTTATTCATAAGAATTCCTAATATATATCCTATTATCCCCCCAAGAAGTATACTAATAATTAAAGTTACTAATACACCTACTCCTCCTTGCAAATTCATATTTAAACTAATTAAAAAAGCTGCCTGAGCTGCCATAGTTCCTACAGTAATAGCAAAGTTAAGTCCCATGCCAGCCGTAATAGGAATAACTAATGATAATACTAATATACCATTTCTTATAAACCTGACAGACACTTGCTCTACAACTAAAGTCAAACTTACTCCTGCTAGTGAAAAGCAAATCACTATTAAAAATATAAATAATAAAGGAATAATACTAGTGTCTTTTTTTAGAAAGTTAAAACATAAATTATTTTTTATCATGCTTTTCTCCTATCTACTTTTAAAAATGCATATAAAATAATTCCATTAGTTATTATCATACGAATAATTTCTGCGACTTCTGGTAATAGTAACGCATTAGCTATTGGCGTAGATAATAAATAAGTTGTTTGATATAAGAATGTTCCTAGAACTGCATGAAATAATGTTGCTCTTTTTCCTATACATCCTCCTATTAATATGGAAGATATAGCTGGAAATGTAAAAGATGAGGGTGAGCCATATAATTCCACAAATCCATAACTTTGAGCATACACAATTATTCCTATACCTGCAATGATCGTCGATATCACAACAGCTTTAATTCTAGTTTTATCTATATCAACACCTGATAATATGCAGAAGATTTCATTTTCGCCTATAGCCTCCATTAACTTTCCTTTTCTAGAATTAAAGTATAAATATATAAATACACATATTAATGTATAAAATATTAGTAGACCTAAAGGTATTTCAGTACTATCTAAATTAATCATCCATAAATCATTTAGCACCTGTCCAAAATAATTATCTAAACTAATTTTAGGCCTAAGTCCTTTTCCTCCTATGGGATATAACATTTCCCTATTGGTAAAAGGTGCAATAGTCCAGAAAAAATTCATTATTGGAATAAATGCAAAACCTATAAACATTGCTGCTATATCTTCTTTTCCTTTTACTTGATTTAATATTTTCCCATATATTATTCCAAATATTATTGCTATTGGAATAGAAGATAATATAGCAACAAAAAAACCTAGAAAACCATCAAATCTTAATTCTATGGAGATACACATACCAAGAAGTCCTGCCATTATGCCTATAGGAAGTCCAAAATTCATACCTATACCTGCATTTATCATTGGAATCATTGCAAGAACCAGTACTCCATTCATTACAAATTTCACAAGTGAGCGACTAAAAAGTTCACTCATATCCATGTTCAATCTATAAGCTATAATTACTAGTAAACATAAAAAAATACTAATAATTATTTGAGGCTTTTTGACTTGCATAATACGCCCCCTCTCCAGTATAAGCTAGAGCAAACTCTTCATCACGACTATTTGGAGGTAGTATATTTGATAATTTGCCTTCACATAAAACTGCAACTCTATCACTTATTCTTTTTAATTCTTCTAATTCGCTAGAAATCACTACAACAGTCATATTATTTCTTTCATTCATTTCTAGTATCATATCTAGTATTTTTTCTTTAGCACCGATATCTACTCCACGAGTAGGCTCTAATAAAAATAAAATTTTAGGATCCATGCACAGAGCTCTTGCAATACAAATTTTTTGCTGATTTCCACCACTTAATTCAGACACATTTTGTTTTTCATTTATACATTTAATCTCTAATTTATCTATATAATTTTTTACATTTTCATTTATACTTTTATCATCCTTTATTTTAAAGAACATATTTATTTTCTTTAAAAATTTATTTTTACCATATAATCCTGAGAAAACTATATTGTCTTTTATGGAATGTTCCATAAGTAACCCCATTTTTTTTCTGTCATCAGGTATTAAAAATATGCCCTTATTAATATTATCCCTAACATTTTCTAAGTCAAGAACAGTTTCTTCTAAAATCACTTCTCCTTCACAAGGAAACATTCCCATTATGCCATATCCTAATGCTAACTTTCCATGGCCAGATAAAGAAGTCACTCCTAATATTTCGCCTTCTTTTATTTCAAGATTTAAATTTTTTATTTCTTCACCTTGCATCTTAACATAAAAGTTTTTCATAGTTAAAATAGTTTTATTATTACTTTTTACTATTTTCTTCTCTATTTTTTTTACATCATATCCCATCATTGCATGGGCAAGCTTTTTTATAGTAATCTCATCTTTTTCATACTGAATAACTATTTTACCATCTCTAAGCACAGTTACCTTATCGCATATTTCTTTGATTTCATGAAGTCTATGAGAAACAAATATTATGGTAACACCTTTATTTGCCAAATCTTTTATTACCTTCATAAGTTTCATAGAATCTTCTTTATTTAAAACTGCTGTAGGTTCGTCTAAAAATAATATTTTTAAATTCTCATTATCTATTTCTCTTCCTATCTCCACAAACTGCATAGCATTCACTGATAAATTTTTCACTAGTAAATCACAATCTATCTCAAACCCAAGTTTATTTAATATAGCTTTTGTTTCTTCACAATTCTTCTTTTTATCAACATAAGTCAAATCTTTACTTAATATTTTTTCTGACATTTTCACTGTGTTTTCTCTAGTTAATTTTATATTTTCACTTACACTCATATAAGGAAGTAAGGTAAACTCTTGATGAATCATTCCTATACCACATTTTATTGCTTGTGATGAATTGTTCATCTTTATATGTTCTCCCTCAATCAATATTTCTCCTTTATATCCACCAGTATCTTTTATAACTGAATTTCCAAATAAAATATTCATAAAAGTACTTTTTCCGCACCCATTAGGTCCTATAATTCCATGAATTTCTCCTTTTTCAATTTTAAGATTAATGTCATGTAATACCTGTACTTTCCCATAATACTTATTTAGATTTTTTATTTCTAATTCAATCTTCTCCAATTTACTTCCTCTCCATATATAAACAGAAGTTGAGACAACACAAAGTACCTTATCCCAACTCCTTTAATTTTTAAACTATTTTGTAATGTTAATAGAATATAGATTCCATTAACATTACAAAATAATCATCATAAGTTTTTCCATCATCTTCTAATTTTGTATAATCAACTTCTATATCATATAATTTTTTTGTTAATTCATTTAATTTGTCTGTATTTGAATAATCAAAATCATTTTCTATAACTTCTTTAGCTAATTCCACAGCAAATTCAGGCATATAAACCGTCACAGCTATTGGCCATCCTGAAAGTCTATCTTTCATTCCTTTGGCATCAACTTTTTCACTTATCATTTCATTTATTTTAGCAAAATCAGTTTTATCTTCATCACTTATTTCAAGTCCAAGTACAGTTGGATAAGCCTGTGTTGGTGTTGGACAACATTGTTCTGCTACTATATATTTTAATTCCAATGCTTCTTTTATTATTACATCGTACATTGGACAGTTAGATCCAAATATGTTTGTATCTTTGCCGTATTTTTCTATTTGTCTAGGAATATCTTCTTGTAAAAATTGTTGCATAGCTTCCACACTATCACCTGTTTGTGGGTCTGGAGTAACAACTTCAACAAATTTCATACCTAATTTTGCACAAGTTTTTTTCATCATGTCTCTTCTTGCAGATATTAATGGCTTAGATAAGTGGGTTGGGAATGAGTAGTGAACAAATGTTTTGGCCCCCATTTCATTTGCTTTTTCAACAATGGTTCTTCCTCTTTCTAACCAGTTAGTATCTAAGTTTAAGTCAATATATTCACTCATCATTTCTGGTTCATCATATATTGGAGCACTTATGGTTAATATCTCTGGATTTTTTTCTTTTATTTGTTGGAAGGCAGGTATTAATCCGGATTGTCCTGATGATACAATTACAGCTTTCATTTTTTCATCATCGGCTGCAGATACTATTGTACTTATACATGTTTCCGTCTCTTCTTCAAAATTTTCTGGTAAAGTTAAATGTTTTACTATTTCAGGATACTTCTTGGCCATTTCTTCTCCGGCACGAAATTCATCTTCGCTCGTAGATAAAGTCGGTGTTACTATTGCTATATGATATTCGTCATCATTAGCGTTTTCTTTCGATGTACATCCTGTTATAAATGTCATCGTTGTCATTAAAGATAATAATATTACTAATAATTTCTTCATTTTATTCCTCCATAAAGTATATTTCTTACTCATTATATAAGTACTAAAAATTAATGTGAATATTATAAAAATTTATTTAAACCTAAAACAAATTATATTGAAAAAATCTATAAATAGTCTTATTTATAGATTTTTTCAATATAATGCATAAAAAAAACTATGATTGTATATAAATATACATATCATAGTTCAATTATCTTGCTCCTTCTCCTGTTAATACAACACTAATAGTTTTAAAAAGAATTTTCATATCTAAAATAAAACTTTTATTTTTTATATAATATAAATCAAGTTTAACCTTATCCTCTGGACTTATTTCATATCCACCATGTACTTGGGCATATCCTGTAAGTCCCGGCTTAATAACCAGTCTATTAACAAATCCTGGGATATCTTCATTAAACTCCATAGTAAGAGCAGGTCGCTCTGGCCTAGGGCCTATTATACTCATTTCACCTTTTAATATATTATAAAATTGTGGTATTTCATCTATTCTAGTCTTTCTTATAAACTTTCCGACTTTAGTAATCCTAGGATCATTTTTTTTTGCCCAGACAGCGCCATTAGTTTCAGCATTCATCCTCATAGATCTTAATTTATAAATATAAATAATCTTTCCATCTTTGCCTAATCTATCTTGTTTATAAAAAATAGGGCCTTTATCTTCTTTTTTTATTATCAATCCAAATACTATAATCAAGGGTATTGATACTATGCCTCCAATTAATGATACAAATATATCTAAAAGTCTTTGATATATTCTATATAATAATGAGTCTTCCAATATAGAATAATCAATATTGTTTTTTATGTCGTAAGCATAACTAGATATATTGTCATCTAGTTTTTCAACATACTGCCCCATCATTTTACTCCCCCTCTTACTTTAATAATTTTACAAAAATTTTACATTATACTACCAATATTATACTTTATTCCCTAAAACATAGCAACATAAAAAATTTGATTTTTAAAAATTATAAAGTAATATTTCTATACAAAAAGGCAGATGACTTGGTAATCATCTGCCCTAAATTTATTATTTTTTTGCTAATATGGTTCCATTTAAAGAAAGTTCATTAGACTCACTTAATGATCCATCATTTCTGCCTAATTGTTTAACTACTAATGTATCTCCTGAACTGTTTTCTTTAATTTTCAAAGTATTTTCATTAACAAATTCTGTATCGATTTTTTTATCATTTATATAAACCGAACTATCAGTAGTAAAATTTTCACCATTTACTATAATTTCATCTTTATCATCTTTTAGATTTTTTACAACTACATCATCAAGTCCCATTTTTATAGTATTTTGTTTTGGTTTTTCATCTTCTTTTAGATAATAATTTTTACCAAATAACATGTCATACTCTAATAGTTGCTCATATTTACTATAGTTTTTATCACTACCTAAATAAGCATGGAATTTTTCCATTGGACCATATTCTCTACCTGCTAATATCATAGCAAGAGTACTAATATTATAAGCTTCTGTTTTATCAAAATCAAAGTTTTTTATTTTATAATTACTATAAAATGCAAATGGTGCTTCGTAAGGATCTAAATAACCATCCTCTGATTGTACTAATTTTAAAGCTGGCATATGATCTGAGTAAAACACAAGTAAAGTATCTTCTTCCATATTATCTACCATGTCCATTAAATCTCCTACAAAATCATCAGTTCCTTTTATTTGGTTCGCATAATAATATAATTGATTTTTATCTACATCACTTAAATTTCCATCTACTTTAATTGGAAAATCATATTTTTTTATCGCATCTGTAGGATAAGCACTATGCCCTTGAACTGAAACTGTATAAACTAAATCACTATTTTTAGTACTATCTAGTGCTTCTTTTATATAGTTAGTTAATATAGTATCTTTTACCCATCCTCTTTCATTCTTTTCATATCCATTCATATATTCTAAAGAAGTAAATGTATCAAATCCTAATTTTGAATAAGCATTATTTCTAGTGTAAAAATTCCCCTGGAAATTATGAATAGCATGAGCATCGTATCCTTGATTCTTTAAAGTTGTAGCTACTGAATCATAATATTTACCCTTTAATATAGTATTATTAGGTATTTCACCTGGAGTTAAATAATCTATATTATTTCCTGTCATTACTTCATATTCAGTTCTAACAGTTCCTCCTCCAGTAGTAGGTACTTTTGCCATGTATCCTTTATTTTGTTCGCAAATTTTTCTATAATTCGGAATTGGATCTTCACTATATTTAGCTTCTTTTACAGCTGTAGGGTCCATAAATGCTTCTAACTGTACAAAAAGTACATTAGGTTTATTTTCTTTTATAACTCTAGTATCTTCTTTTTCTTTTTTATCCACCATGGCTCTTATTTCTTCCATAGTCTGCTTAGAATATCCAACTGGCTTAGTTCTAATATATTTAAGTCCTGATTCTATAGTAGAATACACATAACCATTTTTCTTATAAGATGCTGTTATATCCCATCTCATATACCCCATTCTACCCTTGTCTTGTTGAACTTTTAATGTAAAAGTAAATGATATAATTACGACTAAAATTAAAAGTATATTAGAGTATGAAGTAATTCTTCTATTATTTTTTTCTTTTTTGAATAAAAATACAAGAATTCCTAATACTAATACAATTCCTATAATTATGCATATAATCATTTTTTTATTAATATAGTTTCCTGCAATTTCTAATCCTTCACCTATTGAATATACATCTGAATAAGTAAAAGGCACTCCTCTTACAGTAAATAAATATTTACTTATACCTGATATGGTTAAAATTACAAATGAAATAAAAAAATAAAATGTTTTTTTTCTTTTCACAATAAATACTAATGATGTAATCATTAGTATAAGTAAGTAATTTACTAAAAACACACCCGGTTTATTTATTAATAATAATTTAACATATCTTAATTTGCCTCTCAGCAAAAATTCTGTAACTACTAATAGGAAAAGTCCTCCTATTAACCAAAGTAGTACTTCTTTCATGGACTCTTTAGTTATTTTAAATTGCCCTTTAATATCTTTTTTCATTTCTTGGATTCCCCCAATTGTATTGTCTATTTAGTTTCATTTTACTATTCCTTAAATTATAACTTATTTTCAAATAAATTACAAAGATATGAGTATTAATATTTTCTTACGATTTTGTAACAAAAAAACCTCCTCTGAATAATCAGAGAAGGTTTCATATATTTATTAATTACATTGATTCTTGTAATGTCATTTCTTCTTCCTTAGGAGTTTCTATATTTACTTCTGGTGTTGGGTCTTCTGGAGTTTCAGTTTCTTCATTTTCAACCTCAGTCGCAATACCTTTTTCATCAAAAGAATAAGTTACTCCATTTATTTCTACTATTTTAGGTTGTCCTTTTGTACCTTTGTACATGTCTCCATTTTCACCGAAATAATAAGAGTTATTATTTATTGTAATAAATTGTTTTATAACTTTCTTACCGTCTTTACCATAATAATAGTTATTAACTAATTTATTATAAACTTTTTTTCCGTCACTTCCATAATAGTAGTCTCCTATTGATTTATTATAAACTCTTCTTCCATCACTTCCATAGTAGTAATTTCCATTAGATTTATTCTTATACATTAGTCCATCACTACCAAAGTAATAGTAATATGTTTTACCACTTACAACTACTTTCTTTTCTACTTTTTTAACAATCTTAGATTTTCCATCTAAATAGTAGTCTCCTACTATTTTATTTTTAATAGTAGATCTAACTCCATTACTTCCATAGTAGTAAGTAGTTCCTGCTTTATTTACATACATCTTGCCGTCTTTACCAAAGTAATAATAATAACTTCCTACCTTAATTTCTTTATTAGTAACCATTCTTCCGTTACTATCAAAGTAATAGTAGTAATTTCCTATCTTAACTTTCTTACTTGTATAAGCTTGTCCTGATGGTTTACTTTTAGAATTGAAATAGTACTTATAACCATTAATTGTTTGCCATCCTGTTCTTATTACTCCATCACTACCAAAGTAATATGATTTTCTATCAATCTTTTGAAGTCCTGTAGATTTTATTCCACTATTTCCTAAGTAATATGTTTTACCACTTATTGTTTCCCATCCTGTTTGTAATATTCCTTTGCTGTTAAAATAATATGTATTTTTGCCTATCTTATACCAACCTGTTGCATATTTCCCATCAGATTTAATATAGTATTTGTTGCCATTACTACTATACCAATTGTTTTTCAACTTAAGCTTAATACCATATTGCTTTGCTATCCATGCATCGTCATTAGATGTACTCTTAATTATTACAGTTGCACCTCTGTTTATTTTATTGAATAACCATTCAACATCTTTATTGTGCATTCTTATACATCCACCGCTGATATTTTTCCCTATAGAACTTTCATTATTTGTACCGTGAATTCCATAAGTTGTCCCATATCCATACATATTAAGACCCATCCACCTTTTCCCTAAAGGATTATTTGGATGTCCTCCTGGAATACCACCTGAATAATAAGGTCTATTTTTTATTTTATTTACTACAGTTGTTTTACGCTGAGGTGTAGGTGTACTTTTTTTACCAGTTGCACAGTCAAATTTTCTAACTAAGCTGTTATTTTCGTAGAAATTTAACGTGTTTTTCTTTGAATTGACTATTATTAATTGATTTGACGCCGCGTTTGCTATTGGCATACTAGTGACAGATACCATAATTGTTGCTAATAATATCATGCAAAAGGCTTTAAATTTTCTTTTCATAATTTATCCCCCCATATGAAGCTATTATTAAATATTAGATATATTAATATATTAACATAATTTACCATCTGAAAGGGGCATATCTTTACACCATATTATTACATCTTTCTCACTAAAATATTGCGTGAGAAAGAAGTAAAACTATAATTCCTGCAATACAATTTCCTATAAAAACTCCACAAAAAGCTTCTACAACTCTCATTCTTAAAATAGAAGCAATAGCTGCAGCAGTCCATGTTCCTGTTGTTGGTAATGGTATACCTACAAACACTATTATACCTAACAAAGAAGCTGCTTTCATTTTTTTCATACTAGTTTCTATCTTGACATCAACTTTATTCAATAAGTTAACAAATATCATCTTATCTCTTAAAAATTTCACTACATGTCTATAAAATAATATCAGTGGTATTGCCACAAGTGTAGAACCTAATACAGAAGAAACGTAAACGCCCCATGTATTTAATCCATTTGCAATCCCAATTGGTATAGCACCTCTTAATTCCGTAATCGGAACCATAGATAAAATCATTATTCTTAAATACTCCAACTTATACCTCCATTTTTTCTAGCAAGTTCCCATATCTAAAAAATGGTCTTCTTTTTCATAACCATAAGGGTTGTTCCTTTGCCATCTCCAAGAATCTTGGCACATTCTTTCTATTCCATATTCAGCTGTCCAGCCTAACTCTATAAAAGCCTTTGTAGGATCTGCATAACACATATCTATATCTCCTGGTCTTCTACTTGTTATTTTATAAGGTATTTCTATATTATTTACTTCTTCAAAAACTTTAACTAAATCTAAAACACTATATCCTTGTCCAGTTCCTAAGTTATATGTAATAAGTCCTGGATTTTGTTCTAACTTTTGTAACGCTTTTAAATGTCCTTTTGCCAAATCTACTACGTGTATGTAATCTCTCACTCCTGTTCCATCATGAGTGTTGTAATCATCTCCAAATATACTAAGCTCTGTAAGAGTTCCTGTAGCAACTTTTGTTATGTAAGGCATTAAATTATTAGGTATTCCATTTGGCTCTTCACCTATTATACCACTAATATGTGCACCTATCGGATTAAAATATCTAAGTATTGCCAAATTTAAATTTTCATTAGCTTTACTCAAATCCCTCATTACATCTTCTATCATTAATTTAGTTGCTCCATAAGGATTTGTTGTGCTTAATTGAAAATCTTCCCTAATAGGACATATTTTAGAATTTCCATATACTGTTGCTGATGAAGAAAATACAAAATTATTCACATTATATTCTTTCATCAATTCAAATAGGGTTAAAGCTCCAACTAAATTATTTTTATAATATTCTAGTGGTTTCAATACAGATTCCCCTACTGCTTTTAATGCTGCAAAATGTATAATTGAATCAATATGATTTTCTTCAAAAACTTTTTTTAATTCATCCTTTTGGGTTACATCTATATTGTAGAATTTGAAATTCTTATCTGTTATTTTTTTTATTCTGTCTAATATTACCTCACTGCTATTACAAAGATTATCAACTATCACTACCTGATAATTATGATTTAACAACTCTATCACCGTGTGACTTCCAATATACCCTGCTCCTCCTGTTACTAATATCATAAATACTTACCCCCATTTTTATTATCTACTATATATTATATAAATTAAATACTTATACTTCATACATTTTTTACAATTATAATATAAATTTACCATATTTATTAATGTAATTCAAATTTTACCTATATGGCATATTATTATTTTTCTTGGTTAAACTTATAAAAACTAGACATTGAAAGGTGTAGTAAAAATGAAAGATTCTTCATTAAAATTAAATGAAATAGTAATATTACTAATTGGGTGTTTGCTTATGGCTGCATCTATTAATATGTTTTTAAATCCACATAACATTGCTCCTGGAGGGCTTACTGGTATTTCTATAATTATAAATTCTCTGACAGGACTTCCCATTTGGCTAATTAATATAATTTTTGATATTCCCTTATTTATATTTGCATTTAAAATTTTAAGTAGAAAAGATGCACTAAAAACCTTAGTAGGAATAATTTTTCTTACTTCTTCATTGAAATTAACAGAGGGCTTAGCTGATATAAAAGTTACTGAAGATGTATTATTATCTGCCATATCTGGAGCAATTGTACTCGGGGCATCTTTGGGATTAATATTTAGAATTAACGGCAGTACTGGTGGTACAGATTTAGTCGCATTATTAGCAAATAATTTTTTCCCTTCTATAAGTGTGCCTACACTTATGGGATGTGCTGATGCTACTATAGTTATCTTATCTGGTGTAGTTAGTAGAAATATAGAAATAGCTCTTTACTCTGCAATAGCATTATACATAATCGTTAAGGTAAGTGATATTATAGTAGAAGGTATAAATACATCTTCTTCATTTACAATAATATCCGATAAATATAAAGAAATCGGAGAAGCTATAACTGATGAATTGGAAAGGGGTGCAACTATTTTAAAAGGAGAAGGTTTCTACACTAGTAAAGAAAAGAATGTTCTTCTTGTAGTTGTTTCAAAAAAACAAGTTATTACACTAAAAAAATTAGTTAATAGCATAGATCCAAATTCATTTATTATTATCACAGACATTTTTGAAGCTTTAGGAAAAGGATTTAAGGAAATATAATATCCTAATAAGAAAAAAAGGGGTTCTGCGCCACCCCTCCTGTTTTCTTTATATTTTTAATTTTTATTTGATATACATAGCAGAACAATATCCATAGGTATTATTATAATTAACTCTTAACCAACTACCATTTTCCTCATATACCTTTACCTTTGAACCATTTGGTATAGTTATTAATATTTTAGCGCTAGTATTTGGTGATTGTCTTAGATTTAATCTAGTTATAGTTCTTCCATCCCAATAAGTTTGCTCTACTTCAGATTTTAAATATTTAGCACTTATCCATCCTGTTTTATTATTATATACAATTTTTGCCCATGTTTTATTTGAATTATAAGAAAGAACACTAACTTTAGAGTTTTTAGGTACTGTACATATTCTTGAGCTACTTGTACTGGCACCACTTCTTAAATTAACGTTTTCACTAGTATAAAGTGTTTTTGTGGAAGTATTATTATTGTCAGAATCATCTATCTCGCTAGCTTTTTTCAAGTATGTAGTACATACCCAACCATCTTTTCCATTATAATTGAACCTCATCCAATATCCTTGTTTTTCAATTTCTAAAGGTTTTACAGTAACACCCTTACTTAAAGATCCTATTTTAGAATAATTTACAGAAGGACCACTCCTTACATTTACGCCTGTAGTAGTTATATGATCCTCATATTTAGCAGTATTATCCTCATCTGGATTCCCATTTGCATCATACTTTTTAAGATATTCAAATCTTACCCATCCAGTTTCATCTTTATAACTAACATGAGCCCACTTATTATCTGTAGACATGTCAACTACTTTAACTTTAGCTCCTTTTGGAATAGTTAAAACTATTGGTTTACTTGTAGAAGGACCCCTTCGTAAATTCAATTTTTCCTTTGTTAAATAATTTCCCAATAATTTATCTGTTGATGTACTATCATCTTCAACTTTCTTTAAGTAAGTTGTACAAACCCATACATATTGGTTATTATTTTTTATTTTTCCCCATAGTTTATCTTGAGAATATTCAAGAGGAATCACTTTTGTCCCTTTTTTTAGTGTTCCTACTGATATGTAGTTTGATGATGGTCCTTTTCTCATATTCAGATTATTAGTTATAATATACTGATCAACACCTATTTGCTCAGCGTCTCCTAAAATAAAATTCATTCCTATTGACGTACTTGCTAATAATCCCCCTAGAAGTACTTTATCAAGATTTTTCATCTCTCTTCCCCTTTTCGTTTTTCCATTTATTGTAATTTTGTCATATTCTAACAAATCATGTCAATGCATCCTACTATCTTACTATATCATCAAATTTATTCAAAATTTTATTATATTTATTTATATTCACTCTAACATACTCTATTTTGCGTTTGCGTATTTTTGCATAAAAAAAAGAACCCCAAAAGGTTCTTTTTCATTAAGCAAATCTATAAGCGGAGTTCTGTATTTGATAATCATCTATCTAGGCATATCGTCACCAATATGCTCAAGCGACCTACCTACCGGAGAGTGCGAGCTACACTCTTTTAGCCCTATTTTGGTCTTGCTCCAGGTGGGGTTTACACTGCTTTCCTAGTCACCTAGGAAACGGTGAGCTCTTACCTCGCCTTTTCATCCTTACCACTAAAAGTGGCGGTAATTTTCTGTTGCACTTTCCTTAGGATTACTCCCACTAGGCGTTACCTAGCACCCTGCTCTATGGAGCTCCGACTTTCCTCACGTGACTTCCATCACCTGCGATTATCTGATTTACTTAATTCTCACTTATATTATCATATTAATTCCGCTTTGTCAAAACCATTATATTCCATTCGTATGTTTTTTATTTTTATTAGTATACTTTTCACTTCTTATTTTACTATTTTAAAATACATTAGCCCACATTCTATTCGTTTTTAAATGCTTTTTTTATAAAATACTTACTAATATAAAAATAGTAAATCGTTCTATATGAAATATTTGACTATTTATATTTATTCTAAGTTTTTACTCTGCTGGGAGATAAATAGTAAATATACTACCTTCATTTTTTTTACTTTTTAAATATATTTTACCATTATGAAGATTGATAATATGTTTTGTGATTGTAAGTCCTAATCCACTTCCACCTTTCATTTCTCCATAAGCGTCAACCACTTGATTAAATCTATCAAAAACTGCTTCATGATATTTTTCATCTATACCAATACCAGTATCCTCAACTCTTATTGTAATCCAATTATCACAATCCTCAATATCTACAGTAATAGTTCCACCTGGAGGTGTAAATTTAGTAGCATTACTTACAAGATTAACAATACATCTTTCTATTTCTTGACTATCACATTTTATTATTTTTTCTTCTACATTTGTATCAATTATAAGATCTATGCCAGAAGATTTTATACTCTCTTTTAAACTAAGCGCTGCTTCCTCTACTATATAAACAATATCATTTTCTTCTTTATTAATCCTGTATTTTCCGTTTTCCACCTTGGATGTATCTATTATATTATTTATTAAATTTAGAAGTCTCCTTGTATTGTTTCTCATCACATCCATATAGTAATCAATTTTATCTCTGCTCATACCTTTTTCAGATTTATTAAAATTAGTAATTAATTGTTCAACAGAATTTATAACATTTAATGGTGTTCTAAGTTCATGAGATAAATTTATAAAGTAATTATTTTTACTTCTTTCAGATTCTAATACTTGTTCAAATAGTATCTTATTCTTTTCTATCTCTTTGCTTAACTCTTCTGTTCTTTTTGCAACAAGTGTATCTAATCTTTTTACTTTATTTATACTGTTTATGATAAATAATAGTAGTATAAATACATACATAATAATAGCTTCATTGCTCATCCATATCGGTGGCTTTATTTTAAATTTTATCCTACTAATATCTCCAATAGTCCCATCCTGACTTCTAGCCTTTATTTCAAACGTATATTTACCACTATCTAGTTTATTAAATATAACTTCATTATTTTTTGTTTTTATCCAATTTTTATCCAATCCTTTTAATCTATAATAATATTGAACATTATTGTTATTTTTATATTCTGGAATAAAGTAATTAATTCTTATAAGATTTTCGTTATATTTCAGTGTAATATCATCTATCATATCATAACTATTTACTTGAGATTGAAAATTATCAAGGACTACTTTTGGTGGTGAAAAATTGTTCATCACATCTTTTGGGTTAAATATATTCATCCCCTTAATTCCACCAAATACAAGTTCACCATTTTTACATTTTAAAGATGCCTTTCCATTAAATTCATTACTTTGCAAACCATCCGTACTTGTTAAAGTTCTAAATTTATTAGCTTCCAAATCAAATTTAGATATACCATTATTTGTACTCATCCATGGATTACCTTCATTATCAAATATTATTCCATAAACATTATCATTAGCTAATCCATCCTCTTCAGTATACACTTTCAACTTTTCTGTATTTTTATTAAATTTAATTAATCCTTTGTTAGTCCCTATCCATAAATGATTATATTCATCTTCTACTATAGAAGATACACCACAATGAACATCATCATCATTATCACAAATACTAATTCTTTTTAATGATTTATCCTTAGGATTAATTTTCATAAGTTCACTTGACAATAAATTCCCTATCCAATATATACCATCTTTGTCTTCGTAAATTTCTTCTATATACAAATCACCTATACCAGGTTTCTTTAGTAACTTAGTCATACTTATAATTTCTTTAGTCCGAGGATTTAGTATATCTAGACCATTATAAGTTCCTATCCATATATATCCCTTACTATCTACTAACAAACTTTTTATATTATTACTTGATAATCCATCTAATTCTGTATATTTTTCTACTATCATATTGTCTTTGTTTATTTTATTTAAACCTTTATTCGTAGCAATCCAAATGATATTATCTTTACCTGTAATAGCTCTAATAGAATTACTACTTAGATTATTTTTATCATTACCTTCATAGAGATGATTAATTTCATTATTTTTTCTATTAATAATATTAACACCCTTATCTTTAGTCCCTACCCACAGTAAATTATCTTCATCTTCATAAATACCATGAATAACATTCTCACTTAATGTATTTTCATCTAAAGGATCATTCTTATAGATTTCTATATTGTTACTAGGGTCAAATACGCTAATTCCAGTATAAGTACCTACCCATATTAATCCACTATCGTCTTGAGTAATTGTAATCACTAAATTATTTGCCAAACTATTTATATCATAACTTTTATTATTATACGTAATAAACTCATTATCACCTATTAATTTACTTAACCCTTTATCTGTTGCAACCCAAATTGACCCATCTTTATCTTGAAAAACATTCCTTGTACCATTTGATGGCAAAGAGTTTTTATTATTTTCATCATGTTTGTAAGAAGTAACTTTATTTGTTTTAACATTAACTTTGTATATTCCATTTTCAAGGGTAGACAACCATATATTACCATTATCATCGCACATAAGTGTGTATATATTGTTATATACAATGTTTTTCTCTTTATTGCTTTCGTATTTGATAACCTTCTTATTTTCCATATTAACTTTATTTAAACCATCTAATGTTCCTATCCATAAGTTGTTATACTTATCTTCTTTTATGTCCTGCACATTATTATTTGTTAATTCATTTTTATCTCCAAGAATTTTAGTAAAAGAATCTTCTTCCTCATTGAAAATATATACACCAGTTGGTGTACCTATCATTACATCTCCATTTTTTCTAATGCAAATAGTATTTATATTGTAAAAGGGAGTCCCTTTATCTTTATCAGAATAAGCATAATTTTTTATTGAATAATTCTTTAAATTTATAACACTTAAACCTTTATCTGTTCCTACCCATAATTTTTTATTCTTATCTTCTGCTAATGCTATAACATAATTACTTATTAAAGAATTTTCATTTTTTTCATCTGGCTTAAATATTTTCATTTCTGAGCCATTATATCTATTTAATCCATCGTTAGTTCCTATCCAAATATATCCATTACTATCCTGAATTAATGCTTCTACTGTAGATTGAGATAATCCATCATCTATAGTAATATTTTCAAAATTAATATTTCTATTTCCATACGCATTACTAATTGATATATTAAAAAATACAATAGTTATTATAATCATAAATATTCCTTTATATACTTTCATCATGTTCCCCTTTTTTTCTTCTTTATAAGTCGCTATTTTCATAATACTATAATTACTTTACAATTTAAACTTAAATTTTACTTTAAGAATCGAACTTGAAAAAGTTTACCTCTTAATATACAAATTTAATTTATTATAATGCTAATATAATTCCTAATACTAAAGCAATTAATAAACTTACTATAAATCCACCTACCCTACTTCTAAATACATTTTGAATTACAACTTTCCATATACTCTTTCTATATTTTTAATTTAGTGTAAATTAATAGATAAAAAATACTATAATATATAGTATTTTTCATAATAATACAAATATTTTATTATTATTTATGATTTCCATATTGACATATTTTTATATTATTAATATAATTAATAAAAATAAATAATTTTCTAAATATTCTACATAAGGAGATAAGAAATGATAAACAGTATAAATCTAACTAATAAAGCACAATTAAATAAGTATTACTTTAGCTATTATAGATAGGTTTGTATTTATGAGATATAAAAATCACCATAGATACAAACCCTGTATGTTTGTGTCTATGGTGGCTAGAGTTGATTTGTTATGTCAAGCCACATGGATAAATACTATGTGGCTTTTTTTGTATAATAATGCCAAGCCGCATAGTAAGTACTATGTGGCTTTTTATATAATTAAAAATAATAATCGAGGTGTAAAAAATGAAAAAGAATAAAGATGTTTTAATTATTGGTTTCGCTTTATTTTCCATGTTCTTTGGAGCTGGAAACTTAATCTTCCCCCCATTTATAGGTGTAACTTCTGGTAGTAGTTGGTTAACAAGCTTTTTAGGTTTTGTTCTAGCTGATGTTGGAATTATATTATTATCTATAAATGCTGTAGCGAAAGCTGGATCTTTCCAACATGTAGTTGGTAAAGTTGGAAAAAAATTTGGTATTTCATTAGAAATTATAATGATGCTTTGTCTAGGACCTATATTAGTTATACCTAGAACTGCAGCTACTACTTTTGAAATGAGTATTATGCCACTTACAGATTCATTAAACTCAGTACTATTTTCAATCATATTCTTTGGTTTAACATTTATATTAACAATTAAACCAACTAAGGTTATGGATATCATAGGTAAGTTTTTAACTCCTGTTCTTTTAATAGCTTTAGGGGTTTTAATATTTAAAGGAATATCATCTCCTCTTGGAGAATTAAAAGATGTTAATTCAGATAATTTATTTGTAAACGGAATAACTCAAGGTTACCAAACAATGGATGCTCTTGGTATTGGAGGTGTGGCAGCTCTAATTATTTCTTCATTAATAAGTAAAGGATACACTAATAAAGAAGAAAATACTAAAATGGCTGTTCAAGCTGCAACTATAGCTGGTATAGGACTTATATTAGTATACGGTGGCCTTGCATACTTAGGTGCAAGTGTTTCTACTATATACGATGGAAATATGTCTCAAACAGCTTTATTAGTTAGCATTACAAAAGATTTACTTGGAAGTACTGGTATAGTATTACTTGGGGTTATAGTTGCTTTTGCTTGTCTTACTACTGCAATTGGCTTAACTTCTGTTACTGCTAAGTATTTTGAGGATGTTAGTAATAAAAAATTAAAATACTCTCACATAGTAGTTTTTATATGTGTATTTAGTTCTATAGCCTCTAATCTTGGTGTAGATAAAATAATATCCATTGCAGCACCAATATTAACTGTTATCTATCCTGTATCTATTTTATTAGTTGTTATGAGTACATTTAATAAAGTATTTGTTAGTTCTGCTGTATATAAAGGCGCTGCTTACGCTACTTTAGTAATCAGCTTACTTACTGTTGTTAATAACCTAGGATTTAATATTAGTTTTGTTAAACAACTGCCTCTAGAAAGCTTTGGATTTAACTGGGTAGTTCCAGCTATAATCGGAGGTTTAGTTGGTAAATTAATTACAAACAGAAAATTTTCTAATGAAAATAAAGGAGATAAAGCTAAGTTAGGAGCATAAAATATAAAAAAATGGTCAACTTTTAGTGAGGCCACTGAAAAAGTGGCTTCATTACATTTAAAATAATAAAAAAATCGTAGATTTAGAAATCTGCGATTTTTTTTGTTAATTTAGTCCATATATAAATATTTATGATTTATCAGATGTCGACACAGTAGAACGTTCAAAATATGACATGTCATTTAAATACTTTTTAGATATGGCTCCGGAGTAAGGTGTTATTGAGCCTAGTTCTCTTACTAAATCTAAGTACAATCAAAAATCACCTAAAGAAATTTTAATGGATAGGTCTAAGAACCTAAGAAAAGTAATATATGCAATAGACAAAAATATGAAAGAAAAGCTTCCATCACATGTAATCACTCCACCTAAATCCCTGAACTTTCCTAACATAATACTCCTACTTTAAGATTAACTTTTAATTATGATTTCAATTAATTATTAAAATGATGGTGGTGTTAATGCAAAGATCACTTCACATTCTTCCACTCCATGGTTTTCCCACTTATGATTTGATTGTGGTGGTATTTTTACGCTATCTCCACTATTTAATACTACTACTGTATTCATTATATATAAACTTACATTTCCCTTCATTATATATGCAACTTCTTCACCTTTATGACAAAAAAGTTCCTTTGAAGAAGATTCTTTAGGTGGTATTTTCATAAGCACAAATTCTATTGCACCTTGTAAGTTAGGCGTTAATAATTCATAAGCAAAACTATCATCATCTGAAAATGTCATTTTTTTTCTACCATCTTTTCTTACCACTAAGTTTTCTGTTGGATTGTCATTAATAAAAAAATTAAACAAAGGTACATCTAATGCCTTTGAAATTTGCTTTATTGTGTTAATTGATGGGTTTGCACTTCCCTTTTCTATTTGACTAAGTAAAGAAGATGTTACTCCTGTTAAATTCGCTAACTCTTTTATGCTTAGTCCCTTACTTTTTCTATATTCACAAATATTTTTTGATATATCTACATCATTCATTTATTATTACCTCATTTATGTATTTTTAAAATTCATTAGATTATTATATCAATTCTCTTTATATTATGCAATTTAATTAAATTGTATTTAATTATTAATTATTTAATTAAATACAATTGACATTATACTTAATATATAGTAAATTTTATTTAATGTGTTTTAATTAAATTGATATATATTAAATATTATTAAATATAAGGATGGATTATTATGATGAATTCAGGTACATGGGTTGAAATAAATTTAGAAAATATTAAACATAATGTGGATCAAGTTAAAAATGCTTTATGTAAAGAAACTAAATTATGTTGTGTTGTAAAAGCAAACGCTTATGCTCATGGAGCAGTAGAAGTATCTAAGTTCTTAGAAAATGAAAATGTAGACTTCTTTTCAGTTGCTAGATTAGAAGAAGGATTAGAACTTGTTAATAACGGTATCAAAACTCCTATTTTATGTATGGGTTATATTAATACTTGTAATTTACAACATGCCATAGATAATGATATAAGAATTACTGTTTATTCTTTAGAAATGGCTCTTAAAATAAATGAACTAGCAAAATCAATCAACAAAAAATCATATGTTCATATTAAAATTGATACTGGTATGAGTAGAATAGGATTTTTAGTTAATGAAAACTCTATTAATGACATAAAGCAAATATTCACTTTAGAAAACTTAGTAATAGAAGGTATTTATACTCACTTTGCTAAATCAGATGAAGAAAATAAAGATGCTACTTTGGAACAAATTAACAAATATAAAAAAGTAGTTGATGAATTAGAAAAAGCTAATTTACAAATTCCAATAAAACATGTATCAAATAGCGCTGCTATTCTTGATTTAAGAATTTGTGATTTTAATATGGTTAGACTAGGTGTATCTTTATATGGATGTTATCCATCGGATGATGTTAATAGAGAAATCAACTTAAAAACATGTTTAGAATTAAAAACTAAAATTAGTAATATCAAAACTATAACTAAAGGAACTAGTGTTAGTTATGCAGGAACATATACAGCAGATAAAGATGTTAAAATAGCTACAGTTCCTGTTGGTTATGCAGATGGTTTCCCTAGAACTCAAAAAAATCCAAAAGTAGTTATAAATGGAAGATTATTAAATATAGTAGGAAGAATTTGTATGGATCAAACTATGATTGAAATACCAGATGATCTTTGTGTAAATATGGAAGATGAGGTAATTCTAATCGGAGATATAGATGGAATAAAAATTGGTAATATATCTGCTAATGTAAATACTATAGATCATGAAGTTCTATGTAATATAAATAGAAGAGTTAATAGAGTTTATATAAAAAAAGAAAATAAATATACAGTAAGTTATATGTTATAAAATTCCCCAAAAAAGGATAAGCTCTTTTGAGATTATCCTTTTTCAACTTTATATATTTAAAATTAGCTTGATTTCTATTTCAAAATTTCTATAGTTATATTTCTTATACCCCAAGCATTACAGTTGGCTTCAGTCGGCATAAATATATCTATTGTATTTCCTTTTATTGCTCCACCTGTATCTTCTGCAGTGAATACTTTATCTAATTCTTTTATATATACTTTTGTTCCATATGGTATAACATTTGGGTCTACTGCTATAGTTCCGTATTTTGGAACTGTACCTGTAGCTGTTATTCCATCTCCAGTATAAGCATAAGATTTAACCTTTAAAGTTTTCCCTACATTTAACGAAGAATTTGATGAATCAGAACTATCACTTGATAATTCTATATAATCAACATGTACCCATCCTGTTGTGTCACCAGAATACTTTATTTTATGCCATCCATTACTTGATGATAATATTTCTACTTTATTACCATTTTTTATTTTCCCTATTATTTCATAAGATGTAGATGCTCCACTTCTTACATTTAATGTAGTAGCATTTACTGTTCCATATGTTGATGTTTTAGAAATATAATCTCTACTTGACCATCCTATCTTGTCTCCTGAATATTCTATCTTATACCATCCATCACTTGATGATAGTATTTCTACTTTATCACCTTTTGTAACTTTTCCTACTATTTTATAAGATGTAGATGCTCCACTTCTTACGTTTAATGTACTTACATTTACTGTTCCATATGCTGATGCTGCATCTACTTGAGTAATTGGAGATATTGCTCCAATTGTTATCATTATTGCTCCTGTCATAAATATGCTCTTTAAATTCTTCTTAATCATATTTTACCCCCTAGGTTTTATTTGTTTTATATTTAAACTATTCTTATAGAATTTTGTCGTTTTTTGTAACCTCTTGTATATATAATATTACATTTTTGTAACTTTTAAAAGAGTTTTTGATAAAAAAGTTACAAATCAGTTACAGGTAAGGTTTCTTACAAAATTAAATAAAAAGCTATAAGCTAGTATTTACAATGCTTACACTCTATAACTTTTTCTTTTCCTAAGAGAATATTTTTTTGAAATATATTAGTAGCTTTACTTACTTTTTCATCATTTTTATTCTTATTAACAAATCATATTTTATAAAATCCATCATTTATAAAATTATTGTTTTCTTACTTAAATATAGATATATATATATATATAATCACTTCATATATAGTTGCATGGAATAGATTTGCAATAAAACGCTTTTACTAAAGTAGCATAATTAAAGGGAGTTTGCTATGAGAAATATGGTTGATTATGTAGAAAATGAATTTCACTCAATGAGTGATAAAAAATTTAATCCTGTAGATTCATTGGTTCTTTCTCAAGTTCCCTATTTTGAATTTGATAAATACTAAGCTAAATAAATCTTTATTTTTTGCCCCAGCTTTGAGCCATCGATTCCGAAATGTTAAAATAAATTTTTATGTTTCTGAAGTTGAGACTAAATATGAAAAACAGTTTGCTGCCCTTACCTTTCTTCTTGATGATAAGACAGTATATATAGCCTTTCGTGGAACTGATGATTCTATAGTTGGGTGGAAAGAAGATGTTTATATCAAAAACCTTTATCCAATTAAAGGATACCTTTCATCCTATGACGTATTTTATTATTTATATAAATAATGAAAGGCATATTAATATATTAATGTGAAAAGGTGTTTATATGGCTATACAAATTAAAGATAAAATATTATTTAATAATAGTAACGAAATCAAAGGCAGTGTAGAAATACTTAAAGGAAGTGATGATTTATTAAAACTTGAAAATTATAATGATTGTTACGAAGGTAACGTTATTCCAAGCTGCTATAGAGGGTATTTAGCTCAATATTCATTTATTGATAATAAATTAACATTAGAACAATTACAGATTAATTCAGAATATGATATCTCTATCATCTCTAATAATGCCATAAGAGTAACTCAAAATACTTTAAATAACTATACATTTAAGCAGTCTAATTTACCAATGACCTATGATAAAAACATATTATTTGATGAAAAATATACAAATATCAACTTGCCCATAAACTATAATGGTAAATTACTAGTTGGATATAAAAAAAATCATAGTTCTATTCTTACATCTAATGATAATATGAATTACTGGTCAAACAAGTATAAACAATTGATTGAAATTAAACTATCTAAAGGTGTTTTTCTTAGTTCAAGAGTTTTAGATGAGGAAGAAATTAATAAAACTATTAAAGATGAAAAAAATAATATAAGCAAAATCTTCTACAATCTAAAACAAAAAAAAATAAAAAATATAAAATACTTTAAAAGAAACCCTAAAAGAAAATTATATAAAGCAAAATAAAAATCAGTAGATAAGCTTGTTTTATACAAACTTATCTACTGATTCTTTTAAAAAAAGCTTGTTAATACCAATTAGTACTAATAGAACTTGTATTCGGTATCTTTAGTTTTGAATCTATTATTGGAAATTTCTGATTTAGAAATTCCTTTGAAGCATTTTTTAGTGTATTTTCTTGAGCTTTTAATATTTCTTCATAACATAAATCATTAAAAGATTTATCACCTAGCTCTTATTTTACAAATTTATCAATTGCAGTATTTAAATCCTTAAGAACTTGTTCATCTCCTGTTTCAACTGCATCAACAATACAATGTTCTATATGATCTTGCAATATTATTTTTCCTATATTGTTTATAGAAGATTTCACAGCAGAGACTTGAATTAAAACTTCACTACAATCTCTTCCTTCTTCTACCATCCTTTTAACAGATTCTAAATGACCTATTGCCCTAGACAATCTATTAACTACTGCCTTAGTATTTTTATGTGAATGATTATGATTATGTTCTACTTTATTTTCCATATGCCCCTCTCCCTTCTTTTTTATTATATAGCTATTTCTTTCCATTTTCCATGATTAAATCTTATCATTAATAAAATAGCTCGACAAGTAATGTCAAGTGCATATGCCATCCATACACCATATAATCCTAGATTTAAAACTACACCTAATAAATAACCAATTCCAACTCTTATTCCCCATATTCCCATAAACGTGGTATACATAGGAAACTTAGTATCTCCTGCTCCTTGCAAAGCACTAGTAAATATTTGTGTAATAGCAATAAAGCATTGAAATAAGGCAATTAACCTCAAAACATTGACAACCATTTCTTGTATTTCTACTGTATCTGTAAATATACTTACTATTTGTGGAGCAAATACAAATAATATCATTCCTATTAAAACCATCCAAAAAGTTGTAATAACATCTGCTAAATAAACCAGTTCTCTAGATTTTTCAGTTTCACCTTCACCTAAACTTATTCCCACAAGTGTAGCTGTGGCCACACCAAATCCCATTGCTGGTATATATGTGTAACCTTCTATATTTCCTGCTATATTATGAGCTATATATGCTGATACACCTATAGATATAATCATACTATTGTATACTAACTGACCTAATCTCATTATAAGTTTTTCCATCCCTGCAGGAATACCTATTTTTAAAATAGCTTTTAATGTTTCTTTTTGTAAATTCCATTCTTTCATATTAAGCTTTACTTTTATATTATTACATCTAAGTTTTCCAAATAATATGACCACATTTATTAAACGAGAAATAGTAGTAGCAAGAGCCAATCCCACTATTCCTAGATTCATATTTATAAAAACTATATTTAAAATTATATTTACTATATTAGCTATAGATGTTGATATCATCGGTGTTTTCGTATCCTTTGTAGCTCTCAAACAACTTGATAAAATAGTTGATAAGCATAAAAACACTATTGGAACTGCTACTACTAAATAATAAGATATTGTTATATTTAAAACCCCATTACTTGCTCCACAAATCATTAGTATTGGTTTGTAAAATAATAGATTAATTATACCTACTATTACACTTATTATTATCCCTAGTAGTATGGACTGACTTATTGCAAACTCAACTTTCTCTTTTTCACCTTTCCCCACATTCCTTGCAATAACTGCACTGGTACCTATACTTATAGCTGTGAAAAATACTATAAATAAATTCATAATTAAATTAGTAACACCAATTGCTGCAATGGCGTTGTCGCTTATACTTCCTGCAAAATAAGTGTCTACGGTTCCAATAAGTGTTTGAAGAATATTCTCTACTATTACAGGAATAGCCAAATTATTTATCATAATTATATTATCTTTATTTTTTTGTAAATATCCCACATTTACCCCTCCTTATCCCCCCCATAGGGATATAGAAATTGTAACACCAGGTAAACATTTATTCAATGTGTTTACATAAAAAAAGTAACTAAATTTTCTTTTTGAAATATTAGTTACTTTTAATTATTTTTAAAGATAAAGTTTAGTTTCAATTCTCTTATCATAAATCGACCAATTATCTGCATCTGTACTTTCTTTAAGTTGAGTTATTTTATTCATAGTTGCATCTATACTGTCTGCAAAATTCAGTATAAATGATTCTTCCATATTTGTTTTTTTAGGAGAACCATACTCTAACTTTCCATGGTGTTGAGTTATACATCCTTTTATTCTTCTTACAAAATCATCACTAAAAGGCACTCCTAAATCCCTTATGCCCCTGTCTATCATTTGCACACCTATAACAATATGTCCTTCTAGCTCTCCTTCAATAGTATATTTAAAAGGACCATTATAATCTAATTCATATATTTTCCCTATATCATGTAACTTGGCACTTAAAACTGCTAACTCCTTTCTTCTGCAATCATATCTATCACAAAGGACCATGGTTAAATACATAACATTTAAAGTATGTTCTGCCAATCCACCTATGTAGTTGTGATGCATGGATATTCCTCCAATACCTCTTTTAAACTTTTCAAGAAATTCATTGTCCTTAAAAAAGTAGTCATTTAATTTTACAGCTTGAGGAGATGTAATATAAGCTTTACTTATTTCTTCTATTTCTGCCATTATCTCTTCTATATCTCGCTCTACACTTACAAGATAATCTTCTATTTCAAAATCTTTAACAATTTTCACATTGCTAATATCTAATATATAATCTTTCACACCTTCTACTTCTATGACTTGGCCTGGTTCTAATTTTAATCTATCGTTAATTTTCCCATTTATATATCCACTTTTATCACATAGAGTGTAAACAATCTTATTTCTATCTTTATAAAGTTTTTTCATTATCATAAGTGTAACTTTCACATTACCATCTTTTAAATCCTTAAGATAAGGTTTTTTATTAGTCATTATTAATCTCCTTATTGTGTAATCGTCAAAAAAGAAGCTCTAGATTGAAAGATATACTTACAAATCTAGAGCCCTTCTAAAAGACATAGGTGATAGCCTAAGCTTTTACTATTGTTATTAAATACTTTCAAATAGAAATCTAATCCAACCTTTGGTTATTGAATATTTTATCTAATTAATAGTATTTAATAATAAGATACTTTCTTCACAGTATCCACAACCTAAACTCCCAAAGGTGCTACCAAAATGTTAGCTTTTCAGTCTAGCTTTTGTAATAGCGAGTTGTAGTAAATAGTTGTTCTTTAATCAACTATTTACTTATATATTGTCCATTTACTTATTTTTTATTATAAGTTTATAAAAATTTTTATGAAAAATTATAATTTATAAAATATATTTCTACTCATTACTAAATATTAGTATAAATCTATGTTAAAATATTATATAGATAAACTACATGGAGGTTTTATTGATGAATAAGACAGATGCATTTAAAATTATAAAACTTTCCTTAGGAAGTTCACTTGCTATTTTCATTGCAAATTTATTTAATTTACACTATTCTACTGTTGCAGGAGTTATAACTCTTTTAGTTGTAAAAGATACTAAGAAAGAAACTTTAAAAGGAGCTTTAGGAAAATTGCTAGGATTTGTACTATGTACAGCTTATTCTTATGCATGTTTTACCTTACTCGGCTATAATTTATTGTCATTTTCCATATATACTCTTTTAATTATAGGTACTTGTTTTGTCCTAAATATTAGATATGTAATTGCCATGTGTGTAGTAATTGCTTCTCATTATTTACTTCAAGAGTCTATGAGTTATGAATGGATTTTAAATGAAAGTGGACTATTTTTAATAGGTGCTTCCATAGGGATTATAATTAATATGTTTATGCCTTCTAATATAAAAAATATTTATATGGGGCAAGAAAAACTTCAAGAGGAAGTTAGTTTAATACTACTAAATATTTCATATATTATTACTAATCCAAATATGAAAACTATTCTAGAAAATAAGTTAGATACTCTAAACACTTTAATAGATAATAGTACTAGCCATGCATATGAAAATATAAACAATAATTTACTAAGTGATACTAAGTTCTTCTTGGAACATATGGAAATAATTAAAAACCAAAGAGACATTTTATATAATTTATATGAATTAACTTCTGAGTTAAGTTATGTACCTAAACAAGCCTATGTAATTTCTAATTTTATAAATAAAATTGGAAATACTTCTTTCAACGCTGAAACTGGAAGTTCTTTATTAAGTGAATTAGATAGAATTTCAAAAAATATGAAAGATCAACCTTTACCTAAGAATAGAGATGAGTTTGAAAATCGTGCTATCTTATTTTTATGTTTAGTTGAAATAAGAAAATTATTAGTAAATAGAATAAACGCTCAATATCTTAGAGATAATAATTATTATAAATATAATTTATATTGTGCTTAAAAAAAGAAACTGTTCCTAAGCAGTTTCTTCTTTTTTAGTAATAAACTATCTATATGCTTACCTTATGTTCAAATTCTCCGTTTTCTTTCATTAAAAAGAAATCTGAATATCCTAGGTCAAATACTCTTTCTTTTAAATTAGATATCTCAACTTTATGCTTTATTAAATAAGTTATAGCTCCAGTATAAGAAATATCTCCTTGTGCTAAAAATCCAGTTATTATATTGTCTTTTATAATAAACTTCTTATATCCTTCTTTATCACATCTAGTTATTACGTCGTAGGTATCATCTGGTGGAATTACTATTCCTAGAGAAACTGTTGGTATGCCCATAAAGTTCATACTATTTTTGAAAGTAAAGTTGTCATCTGCAATTTTTTCTGCTCCAGCCATATTATGTGCAGCTACGATGCCTTGCTTAACTGCTAAAGGCCAGATTGCATTTTTACCTACTACATCACCTGCTGCATAAATATCTTTTACTGTAGTTTCACATTTATCGTTTATTACTATTCCTCTGTTGTTTTCTATATTTGCATTATCTATAAAGTCAGTATTAGGTTTTACTCCAGTTGAAACTACCAACATATCACATTCTACAATAGTTCCATCTCCCAATAATACACCTTTTACATCTTTATTATCATGTAGAAGTATTTCATTTACTGGCTGAGATGAATATAGTTTTACTCCAGCTTCAGCAAACTTATCTTCATATACTTTAGCTGCATATTTATCTAGTTGTCTGTCTAGTATTAAGTCATTAGGATAAATTAAAGAAACTTCTAAGTTTTCATATTCCATAAAGGCTGATACTGCATCTATTCCTATAAGTCCTGCACCTATTATAGCAACATTTTTACTTTCTTTAACTTTTTCTTTTATATTATATACGTCTTCTATATTTCTAAGTGGATAAATAAAGTTACCTTCATATATATTTTTTATAGGAGGTATAAAAGCTGATGCTCCACTAGCTATTAATAATTTATCATAACTCACTTTATTATTTTCAGTTATCACATATTTATTTTCACTATCTATGCTTATAACTTTTTCATTTTTCATCCAATTAATATGGTTTTCATCAAAGAAACTTTCTTCCACAAAGTTTATACTTTCCACACTTCTATGGTTAGAAATCACATGATGTAGCATACATCTAGAGTATACCTTATCATCTATTGATATTATCCTAATATTGCCTTGTAAATCTAAACTTCTTAAGATTTTAGCTGCATTTATTCCTGCAGCAGAAGAACCTATTATTACATAATTATTATTTTGCATAAACTTCCTCCTTCTGTAGCTTAATAGCTCCAGTTGGGCAGTTAGCTACACATTTAGGATATTCCTCATCTTTACATAAGTCACATTTTAATATTTTTTGCTTAGTTCTATCGTCAACTTTTAAAAGCCCATATGGACATGACATTACACACATATAACATGAACCACATTTATTTTCATCGTATGAAACTATTTCACTTTCTTTATCTTTGCTCATAGCTCCACTCATACAAGTCATTACACACTCTGGCTCATCACAATGTCTACAGAATATAGGAATTGGGTTGTT
>JAVXJA010000007.1:0-9284 GCA_036648085.1 Terrisporobacter sp. | reverse complement strand
GGTAATCCTAAAGCTAGTCCAAATGCTCCATCAGCTAGTGCTTGTTCTTCTAACCATTGTGGTGCAGAAAGTACTAGTGGAAGCTGTGGTAAATCTATTCCTAAATACGCTGCCAGTTCTGTAGCTACTATTTCAAGTCTACCTATTGCTAAACATGGTCCGAAGTTTAATACTGGTGGTATGCCAAGAGACTTACATACTGCTTTCAAGTTTTCTCCTGCTAATTCTTCTGCTCCTGGAGACATAAGTCCTACATTTTCTAATCCTCCAGTTGAACATCCAGCCGATAAAACTATAATATCTCTCTTAATTAATTCTTTAGTTAATTCCACTGTATTTATATCATGTCCTCCAGCAGTCATGTTTGAACATCCTACTATTGCTGCCACACCCTTTATTGTTCCATCAGCTATTAAGTCTACTAATGGCTTCCATGAGTTTCCTAAGAATTCTTTTAAGTTCTTTTCACTAACACCTGTTAAAGATTGCTCAAAACCATGATCTTTAGGTATATCTATATTAACTACACCTCTTCTCTTTTTATAAGAAGTCAGGGCTTCATTTATTAATTTCATATCTATTTCATCATACTTATTTCTATCTAAGTAAATATACTCAGCATTTTTCTTCTTAGCCACATCATCTAGACAGACCATTTTTACATTTAAAGCATCAGCTATTGGCTCAAGTCCTGGTATTGTACAGTTAAATTCTGAAACTACCATATCTATAGCCCCTGTTGATAATACAGCTTCACTTGTAAAATTATTTCCTGCATGACCAGCAAATATTTCTTGATAATGTTCTCCTCTAAGTTGTAAATCTTGACCTACACAAGTACATCCAACTAATCTAAATCCTTTTGCTCCTGCAGCTTTTGCAAGCTCTACTACTTCTGGTTGTTTTAATTTTTCTTGGAATGATGTAAATGTTGAATGTTGATGTCCTGTTATCATTATATTTATATAATCTTCATCTATTACTCTAAATCCTACTGGTGCCATTCTTATAACTGGATCTCCTAGCATTATGTCATTTATAAGATTTGTAAGCGTTAATCCATATAATCCTGTTGAAATTCCAAGAGATAAAGTACTCATTAACATATCTACTGGATCACTATTTAAGTTAGTTGATGATTTTACTACTCCATCAAATACTTCAGACTTAGCACCACCTGGCATTATTCCTAACTCTTTCCATTTTTCCACCCTTGGTCCATATCCTATTTTTTCAACAAGTTCCATTTTATCAAATCTTGGTTTGTATAAATCACTTATGACAACGTTTGCAATCTTTATACATTTTTCATATTTATCATCTGCTTCTATTCCTAATTTATCTGCTAAATGATTTAATGCTGCTTCACTTTTAATTATTCCCTTTGTTTCCCCAACATGCTTTAAATTTAATGCAGTATTTTCTACTACGTGAATATAACAAGCTGAACCTGATGCTACTGCTCTTAAGAAGTTTCTTGCAACTATTGTATCTGCATCTGCTCCACAAATACCCTTAGGTGATTTTGGTGTTATTCTACATGGTCCATTTGAACATAATCTACAACATACACCTTGTAATCCAAACCCACATTTTTGTTTTTGAGTTTCAGTTCTGTGAAATGCAGTATCAAATTCCTTAGTTGATACAAAACTTTCTAATCTTTCATCTGCGCTTTTGCACATTTTACAACTATTACAATCCATTTGTTTATTCCCCCTACAATATAATAATTTTAATTAGCATTTTTAAGTTTTATTTATAAAATGACATTTGAGTTGACCTATTAAAATTGATAAATAATTCTTTAACAATCTTCTTATTATCATATATACCTGATAATATTTTCCTTAAACATTTTTTGGTAATTTATTTTAAAATATAATTTCCTAAGAATTAAAAAAGATATACAATATTCGTATATCTTAAAATCAAACTTATTCTAATTTTATACTAAGACCCATGGATAAATTTGAGGAATTAAGAGATATACTTTTTACACTTACACCTTTAAAAATATCTTTATCCATAATAACATCACCTTTACTTACACTTATACCTTCCATATTTGAAAACCAACTATCTACTATAGTATCAATAAGTTCTTCATCTATACTAAGCCCTAAAACCTTTATATCTTTTATATGTAATTTTACTTGAGAAGATTTTGTGAGAGAAGGTACTATACTAATATCTATAGGTGTCTTAAAAGTATTAAGTAATTTATATTTAGCATTTATACTTAGACTTTCTTCATCTATATTAACTTCTATATCTTGTATGTCTTTATTTTTAGAAGTTTTTAAAAAATACTCTATATAACTAAGTACAGTTCCTTCTGGTACTTCATAAATGCCTTCTATACTTAAAGGATTATCTAGTATCTTCATATTTTTAGATTCTAACCCTACTAATGTGTGTAGTAATTCTATTTGGCTATTGGAAAATTCAACTTTACTATCTGTATTAATTTCTATTTTAGGTTTATTAACAATAAAGCCTTTTAACTTTGAAATTGCCTCCAATGATCCTACTAGAATTATTAATAAAACTACAACTATAATTATGTAACTCTTTTTTATTTTCAAATTTACACCTCCCTACAATAAATCTAATACTCCTTGTTGTGATTATACACATTAACTCAACAAAAAATTCGCTTCCCTTATGTCGCCAACGTCTAACTCTTGCTTGGCTGCGACTTATCCCGTTGCTCAGAATCGTACTTTTTTACAGTTCTGTACATGTTGATATTTCTTCATTTCATAGATTATCCATAGATTTTGAAGCAATATAATATGACTTTATCTTATAAGGATTTCTATTTGAGCTAAAGATTTTTCTATTCCATCACTTCCAACTCTTGTCATTATATATATCTCATTAAAATCCCCAATTGTTTTTATATTATTTTCATTTATATATTCCACAATTGCATCATAATATTTTCCAGAATCTCTATATGTATCATCAAAATACATGGTTAAATATTCACCTCTTGGCATAGATATTACTTTATCATCTTCATAGTAAATACCTTCACCTAGGTTTATCATCACATTTTTACATTCTGCTCGTCCTTCTTTTTTTATATCTTCATAAGAAACAGTGAAAGCTATTTCTGCATTTACATTTTCATAATACCTTTCCACTTCTAATAATATCTTTCTTAGATTTATTTCAAACTCATCAGAAAATCTATCCGTGAAGTTATATTTAATAAATTGTCTTTCTTCATTATGTTTTATAAACACTTTATTTATGCCTTTGTTCAAAGAAAAACCTATTTTATCTTCAAGGGATTCAATCTTATTTTTTATATTTTCTAATTCTTTGATTTTCTGATTAATTAATTTCTTTTGATTCCCAAGTATATCTACTATAGATTCCAATGAAGTATAATTATTAGCCACTTCTTTGATTTCATCTAAGGATAATCCCATGGCTTTACATTGTTTTATTAAGTCAATCGTATTAAAATCCTTCGTTGAATAATATCTATATCCTGTTTCTTCATTGATATAAGAAGGTCTTAATAACCCAAATTTTTCATAATGCCTTAAAGTTTGAACTGAAATATTATTTAATTTTCCCATTTGTCCAATAGATAAATATTTTCCCAATTTTATCACCGCCTAGTTTTTTCTCACATTTACAATAATATTACTACTATTCCCTACTTATTATCAACCTTTAAGTAAAATTCTTTAATCATAAATTTATGTATAAAATAAATAAAGTTCGACAGATTACAATAGGTATACTCTATCTAAATCTGTCGAACTTTATTTATTGAAAGTTATTTATATCTATTTTACTTTCTAATACAGATATTTCTTTAAAAATAATCTAGCATGTAACTTTATAATTAGAAAGTATATCTGAATAGTGAGCTATAACTTTTACCTTAAACTCTCTATTTTGACAAAGACTTATTTCTTCAGGTAAAATAAATTCGAAAGGTCCCACATTAAAACTTTTACAAATACACATTTCATTACTTCCTGCAAGAGGTGTATCTACTTCAACAACTTTAAATCCTCTTGGTACCAACATGTTATCAACAACTTCATAAACCATTACTCCTACTACAATTTTACGGTTTGGACAAATTTTACTTAGTTTTACATTTACACTTAATAATCTACCAACACATGATAAATCATATGCTTCTCCATTAAGTGGAAGTTGTACTTCTCTATATTCTTCACATTCATTAAAATTAACAACCTCTGGAGGAGTACAACAATCAGTTTCTATATCTTCAATACACTTAACTTCAACATCATTATCTTCAGTTGAGAAACTCGCAGTATTTCCTTCCTCGTCTAAGTATGTTATTGTTTTGTTAACTGATTTATTTCCACCAGTGCAACTTACGTGTTTTATATCAAATTTTAATGACGCACTTTCATTTCCAGATTTTCCAAGTACTGAAATAGTCCATCTTATAGATTTTTTATCAGGTGATACGGTAGCTATAGATATTGGAGTTGGAAGTGGACTTCCACCGAAAGTAATACGATTTGTTCCTTCAATAATTTCAAAATCCGGATATATTGTATCTTCAATAACTATATTCAATGCACCAGGTAAGTTAATATTCGCCGCAAGATCTTCAAAAGCTTGTGTTAAGTTAGCAGGAGTAGGCGCTATAAGAACATGAGTGTTATCAGGATCAGTAGACCAGCTATTAAGATTTGCTACATTGATATCGCCTAGTCCTATACAGTAAATTTCCATACCTGCTGTCTTAGCTAAGTTTGCTTCATTATCTGCATTATAAGTGAACGTATTATTTTCACCATCTGTAAATAAAATTATTATTTTTTTGTTTGTAGAAGCAGAATTAAAATTTGTTCTTGCTGCGTGAAGTGCACATCCATGACAAGTACCATTTAAATGAGTAAGACCATCTATAACGTTTTTTAAGTCAGTTACACTACTTGTCATTCCTGGAGGAGCTACAAACGTGGCTGTGGCATCAAACTTTACAATACCTATAGTGCTACCACCTGATAACGTTCCTGTTGCTGTACCATTATTAGTTGCTTTATCTATAATTTCAATAAATTGTTTTGAAGCAGCTTTAAGTGCAGCTAATGGAGCACCTGCCATACTTCCTGATTGATCAAGCACCAACATAATATCTACAGGATTTGATTGAATAGAACCAGCCGCATTCAGCATTAATTCAACCGTAGCCTTACCGTCACATTTTAAAGGTGTTGCTTCTGGAGTTATAATTTTTTTACTTATTAGTATTCCCACTATATAACACATCCCTGTTAAGTTTATTCGTAGTAGTTCTACTACACTACACTATATGACATAAAAAATCATATTGTTACATTTTTTAAAAATAATTAGCTATAACTTTTGTTTCTATTTCTCTTTTGCAACAAAATTTTGGAAGGTCAAATTTAACCTCTTCAAGCTCTATGACAGCAAAACAACAACATTTTTCTAAAGGTGGTATTTTTACTGTGACTGATTTAAAACCTCTATATTGTAAGCACCCATTTATCTTTGAATATACAAGTATATCTATTGCTACCCTAGAGTTTGGACATACATTATATAGATTTATATATATATATAGTTTGTTACATATACATCTTAAGTTAATTACTTCAGATATAAGCGAACAAGATATGTTCTTATAATTCTGTATCTTTTTGTATACATTTAAATCTTTAATTTCTTCACATGAGTCAAATTCTACTTCATCCATATAATTACAAGATATTTCTGTATTTTTCATATAACTACCCCTTTATTTTATACTTTAATATAATATATTTAAAATTAGCATTTTGTGTTTCTAAAATATTATATTTTTTAATTTATTTGCTCATTTTTAGATTAAATATATTTATATCTTAGTATAATTTAATAATCTTAATTTCAAATAATATATATTTAACATTAAATTTTTGCAACAATTTAAGATAGTTTTAATATAATATATTGAATTATTATAATCATTTCTACGTATTCTAAAAGTCTATTTAATTAAAGGAGGAATATATGAAATCTGATCCTCATATAGAAAATATTATTAAAGTTTCTTATAGCACTCTAGAAGGTAGTCTTGACACTACTTATATCAAACCTACTGCTATAGAAAAAAATCATTCTTTTCCTGGTTTTTATATAGATAGTTGTATTAATCTGAATCAATTAAATTGTGATCTAATCACTATTGAATATATAAAAATTAATGCTTATGTTATTGATCATTGGTTAGATTCTAATTCTACTGAAAAGGTCTTGAACATCAAGATATATTTAATTCAAAATATATATTATAAAAATAAATGTGGTTGTTGTATTAGGCCTTATATATATAAAGAATATATAACTCATAAAATTACTCTAACTGATGATTGTCCTCAAATTTATGATATATGTACATCAGCTTATTGCTCAGATTATTCTTTTAATTGCTCCAATAAATTAATTACAAAACTATTTATTGAGTTTTCACTACTTTACAACTAGCTACAAGAAAATTTGTTGTTATTTTATCCTATTTCTTTTAATATGCAAAAAGATGAACTCTATCTATTGAGTTCATCTTTTTCTATATTATATAGTAGCCACTTGTTCTACTACCTTATCATATTCATTATCTCTTTTTCCAATAACCAGAGCTGTATACTTCTTAACATTAGCTATTACATACATAACTATAAATGTTAATGTTTCTGTTGTTAATACACTTGCCCATATACCATTTAGTCCAAATATTTTTGGTAATACATATAAACATATTGGTAAGAATACTACTGCTCTAAATATACAAAATAGATTTGAGAACTTAGGCATTTCAAGTGCTTGATAATATACTAGGGTATCTAAGTTTATACTACCTACTACATAAGCTAAACAAGATATTTTTATACCATTATAAGCTAAACCTGCTATTTTAGGATCTGTTGTAAATATACCAACTAGATGAGTTCCAAATATATAGCACATTGCAGCAGCACTTAAGCTTACTACTAAAGATGATATTACATTTATTTTGTAAAACTTTAACATTTTTTCAGAATCTTTTCTACCATAATTATAACTAATTAATGGCTGTGCTCCAAATGTTAATCCTAATAATACCATATATATATTAGTTGTTATATAGTTTATTATACTATATGTTGATATTCCTATTTCCCCCATATAATTTGAGAACGCTATATTGTGTAAGAACACTATTATAGAGAAACTTAATTGTCCAAAGAAGGATGGGAATCCTATATTTATAACTTCTTTTATTGTAACTTTACTTAAAGATACTTTTCCAAAACTCAATACTCCTCTTTTTCTTAAGAAATGAGGAAGAAGTATTGAAACTGTAACTATTTGTCCAAGACCTGTTGCTATTGCAGCTCCTTTAATACCCATACCTAATGGGAATATAAACACATAATCAAGAATTACATTTGTTATAGCTCCAGCTATTGTTGAAATCATTGCAAGCTTTGGTCTATTATCATTTCTCACAAAACTGTTTAGTACTATACCTACTAAGTTAGGTGTACAGAAAATTGCATAATATCTTAAATAGTCCGTTGCCATTGGTGCTAAATTATCTGTAGCTCCTAACATTCTTACTATTGGCTCTGCAAATACTATACAAACTAAACTTGTAATTATACATATAATTATTAATACTTTAATTACTTGTCTAAATATATCTACTGCTTTATCTATATTATTAGCACCTACATTCTTAGATACTAATGCTCCCCCACCTACTGCTAACATACTTGCTACTCCAAATAATACAACAGTAAAAGGAAGTACTATATTAACGGCAGCCAGTGCCGTATCACCAACACCTTGACCCACAAAAATTCCATCTATAACAGTATATAATGACGATATAAAATTGGCCAAAGCCGATGGTATTGCGTAACTTAAAAATTGTGTAACCATACTATACCTCCTAAAAAATTCACTAATACTTATTATAAAGTCTATAGTTGGTATAGAGTCAATGTTTTTTTATAAATAATTAAATTGAAACAATATTATTTATAAGTATTTTTTCAAATTCCTCTTCATTAATAATCATTATTTCTTGTCCCTTATTTCTATAATTCACTGCAGTTCTTAGTTTATTACTCATTTGATTTGGATTTAAATTATTTATACCTTTAGCATTAGTTATTACAATATCAGTTTTTTTAGTAACTGAACCTCTAACTATACCTCCTAAATTATTAACTAAAACTGTAGCCTTAGCTCTACTCATAGAGTATAATTCTCCTGTAAAAACTACTATCTTATTTTGAAAATAATGTGTTTTTGAAGAAAATAAAGATTTTGATCCTTCTTTATTACACATATTACATTTATTAGATACTCTTCCCATTTTGATTTTACTACATGGAGAGTAAGTCTTTTCTCTTAAAATTCCTAATTTAAAACCAACTTCTTCAGCAATATAATTAATATCCTTCGATTCTAATTCATTAGCTATATTTATTAAAATATTGGCTGCTGCCGTGGCATCTTCACTAGCATGGTGATGCTTAAAACTGTAATCTAAATGTTTATTTACAGTATTTAATTTATGATTTTCTAAATATCCATAAAATATTTTAGATGCTACTAGTGTGCAACAATACTGTAAATCAGGATATTCAATATTATATAAATCTAAAGTTTTTCTAAGTACAGAAAAATCAAAGGAAGCATTGTGAGCTATTACTAAATTATTTTCTAAATAAGGCTTAATTTCTGGCCACACCTTATGAAATTCCCTTTCATTTTCTACATCCTTAGGTCTTATTCCATGTATGAATATATTCCTAGGATCAAATATAAATGGTTCTGGCTTTATGAGCCAATATTTTTCTTCTACTATTTTATTATTTTTCACAACAGTAATACCTAAAGAGCAAGCTGAAGTTCTTTGTGCATTAGCTGTTTCAAAGTCAATGGCTACAAAATCCATATAAAACCTCCACTATTTTTTTCATGTTCATTATTATATCATTTTAAGTGTTGATATTATATAGACTTATAGAATATCTCTCTACATGAATTATTTGTATATTCTAAGTGTAATATCATTGCAATCCTTACACTCTATAAAATCAAATTTTATTTCATTATTTTCAATCTTTAAATATTCTGGAAATACCACAAATTTTTTCTCAAAATCTCCTTTTGATAACCCCTTCGGTTTATCAAATATATATGTATCATATAATTCTTCACTGACGTATAAACTCTATAATTTTTTATAAATACTTTACAAATTTTATAGTTTT
>JAVXJA010000006.1:57374-93172 GCA_036648085.1 Terrisporobacter sp. | reverse complement strand
ATGGTTAACTTTTTGAACTTATTATATACATTTTATTTAAAGTACGACTACTATAGTTGGTTTTTGGGAAAAGCAAGGATTTACCCATTGTGAAAAAATACAATTAGAATGGAATGGATATAAGTCTAATGCTATTAAAATGTATAAAACTATTTAGTTAACAAATTCTAATTTATGTAGTAAATTTAATGAACAATATTAATGTAATTTGAACTTTGATTACATATGAAATTTAAAACAATAAATTTAAAAAAGATTTAATTTATTCAAAAATTTAAGGGGTGATATGTATGATAGAAGTAAGAGGGAAGTATAACCTAGCTAAAATATTTTCTGATAAGATTGATGAAAAATCCAAGTTACAAATCGAGGAATTATGTAATCAAGAGTTTGTTGAAAATGGAAAAATAAGAATAATGCCTGATGTTCATGCAGGTGCAGGTTGTGTAATTGGTTTTACAGCACAACTGGGAGAAATGGTAATACCCAATATAGTTGGTGTAGACATTGGCTGTGGAATGTTTACAGTGGAACTTGGCAATATAGAAATTGACCTAAATGAATTAGACAATATTATAAATAAATACATACCTTCAGGAAAAAATGTTCATGAAGGTAAAAAATATAATTTTGGAAAATTACAAGAATTGCATTGTTATAGAGAACTAAAGCAAAGTAAATGGATAGAAAGAAGTATAGGAACATTAGGTGGAGGTAATCATTTTATTGAAGTTAATGAAGATAAAAATAAGAATAAATACTTAGTAATACATTCTGGAAGTAGAAATTTAGGTAAGCAAGTTGCAGAGTTTTATCAGAATATGGCTATAGGACTATGTAGCGGAAAAGAAAAGTTTTTTGGAGAAAAAGAAGAATTAATAAAAACTTTTAAAGCCCAAGGTAGAAGAAAAGAAATACAAGGTGAATTAAAAAAATTAATAAAAAGATACGAAGATCTAAAACCTAAATATCCAAAAGATTTATGCTTCTTAACTGGAAAATATAGAGAACAATATTTACATGATATGAAAATATGTCAAGAATATGCACAGATTAATAGAGAAGTTATGTCAAATATTATTTTGAATAAATTACAAAATAAAAGCGTTGATGATTTTAGAAGTTTTCATACAACTCACAATTATATAAATTTCAAAGATAATATAATAAGAAAAGGAAGTATATCTTCATATGAAGGAGAAAAACTATTAATTCCAATAAATATGAGAGACGGAAGTATACTTGCCATAGGAAAAGGAAACAAAGATTGGAACTATTCAGCACCTCATGGAGCAGGACGATTGATGAGTAGAAGTGAGGCAAAGAAGAAACTGAATATGAATGAGTTTGAAAGTAGTATGAAAGATATTTGGACGACTTCTGTATGTGAAGAAACTATAGACGAAGCTCCTATGGCGTATAAATCTTTGGATGATATTTTGAGATTTGTTCATGAAACGGTGGATATTATTGAGGTGATTAAGCCCATTTATAATTTTAAGTCTAAATAATTTATATGATATAATAGTTTGAAGGAATGTAGATAAAGTAATTTTTTTAAATAAAAGGGAAAAAGTAATTATAAACTAATTATTATAATACAGATCATATGTGAACATAGTAATTATGAGATAAAGAAGGTGATTAAAATAAAAAATAACATATATACAACTAACTTAAATTCAGTAGGATTAAGTCAAACATTTAAAGGAGTACTACTTAAGTGGAATGACAAAGATAATTACTATAAAAGTGGATCACTACATTATGGTATATTTAACAAAGTTCAACCAATAGTAGAATGCATATGCTCTAAGATAAGAGAAAAACTTGGATTTAAGGGCGTAGATTACAAATTAACATCTATTGAAAGTAAGGGATGTGAAGAATTTGAAGAAGAAATTAATCAGACTTTAATATTAGATTTTATTGTTAATAATATAGATAGACATTTTAATAATTTTGGATATATAGTAAATGGGAAAAAAAGATATTGTCCTATTTTTGATAATGGTCTTAGCTTATATTCAGATTTAAATTTAGAAGAAATAAGAACTATTAATAAAAACAATTATATGATGAAAAGATTTGATAAAAGTAAGCCTTTTGAGAAGAAGCATATGAGTCAAATTAAACTTATAAAGAATCTACCAAAAGTTAATTTAGATAATGACAATGAAGATTTTTTACATATTATAAAATCATATGAAGATGATTTGGGAAAAGAAAGAGTAAATGCCATGTGTACTTTAGTAGAGGAGTAACTAAATAGTTGTCAAAAATATACTCAAGTATACGCTAACGTATACAAGTATATTTTTGAAAATAAAAAGCTCCCTACATTCATAAAGAGTGTAGAGTGGTAGATATTAATCTACCCAAAACTCCTTTAATTGCTGGAAGTTCCTAAAGCTAACTAAACCACAACATAAGGATGAAATAAGCCTAGGTGTGAAGTGAGTCGCCCACCCAGTGGCTCAAAATTGCATGTCGCCAACGTGGTTGCTTAAGAGAACTGGTTAGGATTAACGAACCTAATTGAACACTCTAAAAATATATACAAATAATAGATAATTTGCATAATTAAGTTTAAGTTACAAATAATAATAATATCTAATGACCAATATAAGTAACCCATTTATGGAATTTGTATTGCACTCATAGGGAGGCGTTAGATAAAAATTAAAATATTTGTAAGTAAGATACGGTTGTAGGATAAAGTGTAGTAAGAATATACACTTAACTGGTACATCCAAGGCTTAAAACTATCAAAGGATAGAAAAAGCGCGAATTATCTAGAAGATTATATTAAATTGCTTAATATGAGTACACTTGTATATATTTTTAGAACCAGAGATTAAATTATGTTAGAAAAATTTACTCTAATGTGTAAAGATATAGAAGTTGGAATAATACAATATGATTCTGAAAAAGACAAATTTTCTTTTACTTTAAATGAAAACATTGATAATACAAAATATATGCCACCTATACTTTATGATTATACAAATCTTTCACTGAATTATAAGCCACAACATGAAAATGTATTATGGTGGGTAGAAGATAGAGTAATGCCACCTAATAGAGATGCAGTTGACCATATTCTTGATTTAATGGGACTTCCTTGTTATGATGCTTGGGAAATTTGCAAAGCTAACAAGGGCATGAGTTTAGAAGATTATTGGTGGTTAAGAGAAAGTGATGAGAAGTATGAAGAGTGTCATATTAGATATTTAATTGAAAGTGGAAAACAGACTTATTTTGGGAGACCTGTGTAGCAAGTTAAGTCATTTTGTTTTTTAGAAAAGGTACATTACTAATATGAAAAAACACCTTAGAAGAATAAAGTGAATTCTATACACAATATCTAAGGTGTTTTTCTTATGTATAAAACTATATTAAATAGAAAGTTTTATAATACCAAATAAAATTAACCCGATGGTATTAATAGAAAAATTGGCAAACATATGAACAAACCAAGAATTGTAAATAGTTCCTGTTTTTTCATCTAAGAAATCAAAAATAACACCACCTACAAATAAAGACAAAATAAGTAGTGAAATAAGTATAATATCAAACCAAGTAATCATCATAGCAACATGATAAAGAGCAAAGGCTAAACTACTAAAAATATAAGCTACTTTCTTTGAAACGTATTTACTTAGATAAATAAAAGCATACCCTCTAAAAAAGAACTCTTCCAAAAGTGAATTAATAAAAGATATGTATAAAGCAACAAAGATGAAATTATTGTAATTAACACCAATTCCACTTTCCAAAGATGATGTAATTTGATTAAAATCAAAATAGTTTCCAATGGTAAAATAAGCACCTATAATTAAGACATAAACACAAATTCCAAGTCCTAAGGATTTTAAAAACTGATTTTTGTATGTAATTTGCTGAAAAAACTCCATCAATAAATGCCATAAATATACAGCTCAATGATAGTATTATAAATACAGATAATGCTTCTTTTTTTAATTTAACCATTTTTACTTCCCTTTCAACTTTTATACATATTGTACCATGGAGAATTTAGGTTTATCAATAAGGATTCATATTTACAATTACAATGAAACAGGATTTATAGTAGAACTTAAAAAAGATAAAACTGTATATGTGGCAATAAATCAAATTAAATCAAAAGAATATGTACAAAAGTGTATATAATTTTAAAAAAGACAAAGACAGAAATTAAATCTATTTTTGTCTTTTTTAATTTAATCTAAAATAAGTGAAGTCATTGGAATCAGTGTACTAAAATGTGATAAAATATATATAGGAAGGTAAAAAATTCCAAATATAATATCTAAATACATGGAGGGGTAGATGAAAATAGCAACAGGAAGAAGTAGAACACAAAAAAATTGGAAAAATCAAAATATATCTTGGGAAGACTTTTGTATTAAAGTGAAAAAAACTACAAGAACCTGGGAGACTATAGAAGAATATAAAAAACTTACTAAAATAGAACAAGACAATATAAAAGATGTAGGGGGATTTGTAGGAGGTCATTTAAAAGAGGGGAAAAGAAAAAAAGGAAATGTTATTTGTAGATCACTTGTAACATTAGACATGGATTATGGAAGGGACAATATAATAGAGGAAATATCAGAGAAATTTGATTTTAGATGTTGCATATACTCTACACACAAGCACTCAAAATCAAATACAAGACTTCGTTTAATAATACCTCTAAGTCGTGATGTAAATGAAGAAGAATACGAGCCTTTGACTAGAATGCTGGCAAAAGAAATAGGTATGGAAATGTTTGATAATAGTACTTATGAAGCATGTAGACTAATGTATTGGCCATCAACTTCCTTAGATGGTGAATTTATTTTTAAAGAAATAGAAGGAAAACAGCTGGATCCAGATGTTTATTTATCAAAATATGAAAACTACAAAAATATAAGTAGTTATCCTTTGTCTATTAGAGAAAAAGAAAATATGAAAGAGTGTATAAATAAGCAATCTGATCCTTTATTAAAAGAAAATATAGTGGGAACCTTTTGTCGTACATATTCTATAACTGAAGTTATAGAGACGTTTTTAACTCATATATATAGTAGGTCTTCCATAGAAAATAGATATGATTATATACCTGCCACGTCTGCTGCTGGAGTTGTGATTTATGAGAATAAATTTGCTTATTCTCATCATAGTACAGACCCTGCTAGTACAAAATTATTAAATGCCTTTGATTTGGTGAGAATTCACAAATTTGGTCATTTAGATGAAAAAAGAAATATTTCAAATGAAGAAAAATCACCTTCTTATGATGCTATGTGTGATTTTATTATAAATGATAAAAAAACAAAACTGCAATTATCAAAGGAACGTTATGAAAGTGCAGTAGAAGAATTTACAAATATTGAAATAAGTGAGAACGAAAATTTAAGCATAAAAGAGGAGTATCCTTGGCAAATAGATTTAGCTTTAACTAAAAAAGGCGAAATAAAAGATACTTTGGAGAATCTAATTTTAATAATGAAGAAAGATGAAAATTTGCAAAATATAGTTTATAACTGTCTCTCTGATGGAATATCTGTGTTGGGCAAACTTCCTTGGCCACAGAAAAAGCCTGGATGGAATGAAAGTGACAATGCTTCATTGAGAGCCTATATTAGTTCAAAATATAAAATATACTCACCAAAGAAAACCACAGATGCCTTAAGTACAGTTACAAATTTGCGTACTTATCATCCAATAAAAGACTACTTAGAAAATATGCCTCCTTGGGACAAAACACCTCGTGTGGACAATTTACTTATAGACTATTGTGGTGCAGAAAATAATTCTTATTCAAAAGCAGTAATAAGAAAAACTTTAGTGGCAGCAGTTAAGAGAGTTTATAATCCTGGGATTAAGTTTGATTATGTACTTATACTAAATGGACCTCAAGGTATAGGAAAATCTACACTTTTCTCAAAGCTTGGCAGAGAATGGTTTTCTGATAGTTTAACTATTGCAGATATGAAGGATAAATCAGGGGCAGAAAAATTACAGGGATACTGGATTTTGGAACTGGGAGAGTTGGCTGGAATTAGGAAAACTGATGTAGAGACAGTTAAATCCTTCATATCTCGTTCAGATGATAAATATAGAGCAAGCTATGGCTACAATGTGGAAAGTCATCCTAGACAATGTATAATAGTAGGAACTACTAATGCACAAGATGGTTTCTTAAGAGATTTAACAGGAAACAGAAGATTTTGGCCTGTGAGAACAGATGAAAATACTTTAAAAAAATCTATAGATATGACAGAAGATGAAGTAAAGCAAATTTGGGCTGAAGTTCTTCTTTATGTTGAAAAAGGTGAAAGTTTAGAATTAGAAGGAAAAGATAGAGATACAGTTATTATAGAGCAAACTTCTGCCATGGAAAAAGATGAAAGAGAAGGATTAGTTAGAGTATATTTAGATAAGCTACTTCCTAAAAATTGGAATGAAATGGACTTATGTAATCGTAGAAACTTCCTAAGGGGTAATAGCTTTATAGGAGAAAATAAAGCTGGAAGTGAGTTGAAAATTATAACAAGCAATATAGAAATTTGGAGTGAATGTTTTGGTAATGACCCAGCTATTATGAAACTTTCAGATTCTTATGCTATTAGCGCTATTATGAAAAAAATAGAAAACTGGGATAGATATAGCAAAAACAAAACGGGAAGTAAATTATTGCCTATTTACGGTAATCAAAGATGTTATGAACGTATAATCAAATAACAAGTAAGAGCTTGTTTAATAGCTTGTTTATATCCTTGTTTAATGAAAAAATAGCTATATTTCAAGTATTTGAAGGGTATATTAAACAACTAAACAAGAATTTACTATAAGAGTATAAATAGAAAATATTAAATACATTATAGACAAGTTACATATAGGTAAAAAAGTATATGTGAAATATTGTTAAATTGTTTAGTTGTTGTTAGTTGTTTAATAAAAAATAAAGGGAGAATATTATGGGAATATTATCAAATATAAGTGATGAAAATTGGAAAAGTAATTTAATGCTAGATGATGAAAATAATATTAAAGATAGTCTTAGTAATATAGTAACAATACTTGAAAATGATAAAAATTTAGAAAATATAGTATTCAATACTCACGAAAATTGTATTTATGTAAAGGGAAATTTACCATGGGGAAAATGGAGAGAAGAAAAACGTGTCTGGAATCAAATAGATAATTCTTCTTTGGATATATATATGGAAAAAGAATATAACATATATGCACCTAAGAAGATGGAAGAGGCATTATTAGTAGTTTTATTAAATCGTGCTTATCATCCAATTAAAGAGTATTTAGAAAGTCTACCAAATTGGGACAAGCTACCTCGTGTAGACAACTTATTAATAGATTATCTTGGAGCTAAGGACTGTGATTATACGAAAGAAATAACAAGAAAAACACTAAAAATGGCAGTTGATAAAATTTATAATCCCGAAACTAAGTTTGAATCATTACTTATATTAGATGGACCAGAAGGTATAGGTAAATCAATTTTATTTGAGAAGTTGTCTGGAAATAGATTTTTAGATTATTTTACAATTGAAAATATGCAAAATCAGTATGGATTAGATCAATTGTTAGGGCATTGGATAGTGGAGCTGAATGGGTTAGAAGGAAGAAGTAAAAGTGATATGGAAAAGGTAAAGACTTTTTTATCTACTAATAATGGAAGTGATGAAAATAATTATAGTCAATTCTTATTGGTGGCATCTACTAATTCTCAAATACCTTCATATAGAGATAATTTAGATGATGATAAATTCTTGATAGTAAAGGTTAGTGGAGATTCAAAGAAGAAATCTTGGGATTTGACTACTTATGAGGTAGACCAAATATGGGCAGAAGTGCTGACAGAGATGTAGTTTTTTAAAAGACAATGGAATATGGGGGAAAAAGTGAAAACAAAGGAAGAAAAAATAAAAAGACTAATAAACATATGTAAAAAATATTACGAAGAAAACTACACACAAAACCAAATAGCAAAAGAATATAACATATCAAGACCTATGGTAAGCAAACTTCTAACAGAAGCCAAAAACATGGGAATAGTAAAAATAGAAATAGACGAAAATTTTAGTGATAACAACATACTAGACAGAAATATAAAGAAAACATATAAAGTAAATCAAGTTTACATAGTAAATAACACCATAGAAAATGAAAAAACAGATGAGGAAATAGTTAGAAAATCCTATGAAGTTATAAACTCTCTAATGAACTCCAATGATAAAATAGGTATAGGATGGGGTTCTATGATAGGAAAGTTAATGGATTACTATGATGAAAATGCTCACAATAATAGCTTTTTAGGACACGTATACCCTTTAATTGGTGGAATAATGGCATCTTATAGAAGTTATCAAACAAATGAACTGGTGAGAATTTTTGCTTCAAAAAACAATCTAAATTCCCATTATATATACGCTCCAGCAATAGTAGAAAATGAAAAAGAAAAAAATATATATATGTATTCTCAAATGTTTAAAGATATAAATAAAGGTTGGGAAAATTTAGACTTAGCCATAATTAATATTTCTAATTTTCCATCTTCACCAGATGTGGCAACATCAGTGAGATTTGGTAATAAGTTAATTAAAGAAAAAGCTTGTGGCCATTTTATATCGCATTTTTATAATGACAAAGGAAACATAATAAAACCTGAGTTTGATTATGTTATTAATATTAATATAAATCAATTAAAAAAATGTAAAAGAGTATTAGCCATTTGCTCAAGCAAAGTTAGTCCCAAAAGTATAATAGGAGCTTTGAATACGGGACTTATTACTGACTTAATTATAAGTGATGAATTAGGTATGAAAATTATATAAAAACTCGCTTTGTTCAAGTTAAGTGGTTGGAAATTGTAGGTTACATATGTAACTAAAATAAAAAGACTGGAATCCTAACAGTCTTTTTATTTTGTGAAAATTCAAGATTATTGTATACATACATTAGAAATGTTGTCCCTTGGGAAAAGTGGTGCTACTATAAACTTATAGAAACCATGACAGAAAAAACACAAGGCAATTATATAAGACTAAAAAGGTTACATATGTAACTTGGAGGTGTAAACATGATAATTGATGGACTTACAATAAAAAAAATGTTTGTAAGTGGCTGTGAAAGTATGATTAATGGGAAAGAAGAATTAACAAATATTGATTCAACTTTCGGAGACGGTGACCATGGTGTTACTATGGAAAAAATATCTAAAGTAATGATAAAGAAATTAAATAATTTAGAAAACAATATGGATTTACATGATTTTTTTGATGACTTAGGTTCAGAGGTTATGGGAGTAAATGGAGGTTCAGCAGGTCCACTTTGGGGAACCTTCATATCAGGAATGGCACTAGGAATAAATGAAGGAGTTAAGGAAGTTAAAGTAGAAGATGTGAAGAATATGTTCAAATATGCTCTTGAGGAGCTATGTGATATTACTACTGCTAGAATAGGTGACAAGACTATGATGGATAGCTTAATTCCAGCAGTAAATAGTATGCAAAAAGCTAATGGAACTTTAGAAGAAGTAATGAAAGCAGCCATGGATGCAGCCCAAGAGGGAGCTAAAGCAAGTGAGAATTTCATATCTAAGTTTGGAAGAGCCAAGTCATATAAAGAAAAAACAATAGGAACGCAAGATGCAGGAGCAGTATCGATGAAGTATTTTTTTAAAGGGCTTTATGAAGGATTAGATAGAGAAAGTTGTAAGTAAAATATATAGGTGAATTATGAGGGGGATTTAATTATGAAAATGAAAAAATTTATAAATGACCCAGAAAATTTAACATCAGAGTTACTAGAAGGATTAGCATTAGCAAATAAAGAAATAATTGATTTAAAAGAAAATAATTTGGTAGTAAATAAAAAATTAGAAGAAGCAGATCGTGTAACTATAGTAACTCTAGGTGGCTGCGGACATGAGCCAGCAATAAGTGGTTTTGTTGGAGAAGGAATGGTGGATATATCAGTAGTTGGAGATATATTTGCAGCACCAAATCCAAAGGTTTGTGTAGAAGCTATAGAAATGGCAGATAAGGGAAAAGGTGTATTATTTATAGTATTAAATCATGCAGGAGATATGCTAACTGCTAATTTAACTATGAAACAACTTAAAAAATCTAATATAAATGTAATAAAATTAGTGACTCAAGAAGATGTAGCTAACGCACCTAGAGAAAATTCAGATGATAGAAGAGGTTTGGTTGGATGTGTACCTACTTATAAAATAGCAGGAGCAGCAGCATCTCAAGGTAAAAGTTTGGAAGAAGTAAATGAAATAGCAAGTAGATTTGCTGAAAATATGGCTACATTATCAGTAGCATCAAGAGGAGCTACTCACCCAGCTACTGGTCAAATGATATCAGAAATCGGTGAAGAAGATATGGAAGTAGGAATGGGTCAACATGGTGAAGGTGGTGGAGGTACTCAAACTATGAAGAGTGCTGATGAAACTGCAAAAATAATGGTTGATGCACTTCTTAAAGATTTATCAATAAAAGAAGGGGAAAAAATAATGCTTATCATAAATGGAAGTGGATCAACTACACTTATGGAGCAATTAATAGTATATAGAGCCTGCGCTAAATATTTAGAAGAAAAAAATATAGAAATAGTAGCCAATGAAGTAGGCGAAATTTTAACTGTACAAGAACAAGCAGGATTCCAAATGTTTATGGCAAGAATGGATGAAGAATTATTAGAGTTATATAATGCTCCATGTAATACTCCTTATATGAAAAAATAACTAAAGTAAATTACTTAAAACTAAATATTAGAAAGAGAAAAAATTGTTTTTTAGAGGTAAATAACAGTTACAAATAAGTTATAAGAGTTTGCAAAATGATATTGACTTTTATAACTTAGAAAATTGTTGACAGCCTCCCATATTCGTAAAGAGTATGGAGTGGTAGATATAAATCTACCCAAAATCCCTTGAATTGCTGGAAACCCATAAAGCTAACTAAACCACAACATAAGGATGAAATAAGCCTAAGTGTGAAGTGAGTCGCCCACGCAGTGGCTCAAAATTGCATGTCGCCAACGTGGTTGCTCAAAATTGCATGTCGCCAACGTGGTTGCTCAAAGGTAACGAAAGTAGAAAAAATTAGTTAGATGGCATAAGGTTAAATCCTAAGTGCTTTAATAATTGGCAATCAGCAGGTAAGCTCCCAATAGGAGAAACTTCAACGACTAGAGCTTTGCTCGTACACTCAAGTGAGTGGAAGTGGGGGACACCGATTAGGTGATGATATAGTCTACGCTTAGTAGAAATACTAAGAAGTTCATAAAAGAACTGGCTAAGATTAACGACCTTAGTTGAATATGCCAAAACTTTATAGAAGTATATAAAATAAATATAGCATGCCCCTTGGGTATGGATTAGTATAGGTGAATTTTGAGAAATTACTAATCTAAGTAGGACGCGTTGTATCCGAATTTAAGCCTTTTGAGAGCTACACCAAACTATAGTAGATTGTTAGTTATAACTTTTGAAATAGAGTTCTGTGAAGAAGGAATTAAACAAATTTTATATAATTTTATAAAGTTTTGGCAACGGGGAGAAAATAATGGCAGATAAAGAAGGTTTCAAAATATCAAAGGATTTTCATTTAGATATAAAGCCTAGTAGTGAAGGTTTTCATGTAAAAGGATTGAATCATTGTGATTGGGGAATGAAAAATAGATTATCAAAAATATTTAATTCAAAGTCAGGAAATACAGTAATGTTAGCCTTTGACCATGGATATATAATGGGATCTACTTCAGGTCTTGAAAGATTAGACGTGGTAATACCTCCACTGATGGAAGAAGTAGATGTTTTAATGGCAACAAGAGGAGCACTTAGAACTTGTATCACACCCACACAAGATAAGGCAATATGTCTTAGAACTACTTATGACTCAAGCGTAATGTATGACGACATGAGCATAGGTGGTGGAATATCAACAGACATAGAAAGTGCTATAAGAATAAATGCTTCTTGTATGGCAGTGCAAACTTTTATAGGTGCACCAGGAGAAAAAAACTCCTTAGAACTTTTATGTAGAAGTGTAGATGCAGGAGAAAAATACGGAATACCTACTTTAGGTGTAGTAGCTGTTGGGAAAGATATGGTAAGAGATAACAAGTTTTTCTCACTTGCAACAAGAATAGTAGCTGAAAGTGGAGCTCATATTGTAAAATCCTATTACTGTGAAGGATTTGAAAAAATAGTAGCAGCATGTCCTGTACCAATAGTAATTGCAGGTGGTAAAAAATTACCAGAACAAGAAGCTTTAACAATGGCATACAAAGCAATAAGTGAAGGGGCACATGGAGTAGACATGGGTAGAAATATATTCCAAGCAGAAAATCCAAAAGCCATGGCAAAAGCAGTTGCAAAAGTAGTTCATGAAAACTTTAGTGATAAATTAGCATATGAATTTTATTTAGATATGAAATAGGAGGGGAATAATATGTCTGCAAAATACATGCATATAGGAATACCAGTAACAGATAAAAAGGAAAATATGACATATAATGAAGATATGAAAATTTGGATGACAAATCCAGATGATTATGATTTTAAAATTGAGTATTTAAAATTTGAAGAAGGAACACCATTTCCATCTATAATGCATAAAAATCCACATGTAGCATATGAAGTAGATGATTTAGAAAAATATTTAGAAGAAGCTGATAGTGTAATAGTAGAGCCAGTAAATTTAAGTGAAAACATTAGAATAGCATTTATAATAAAAGATGATACAATAATAGAGCTATACGAAGAAAAATAAAGTTAATAGATAATAAAAAGTAGCTGTGTTGAAATGATTTTATATTATTTTAATACAGCTTTTTATATTTAAAGGAACTAGAAGATATAGAATCTGTAGCATGATTTAAAGGTAAATATTGTTTATAACAAATGCAAGAAATGATACAATAAGGTGTTGAGAAAATTAAACAGCATTGGGGAGATACATATGAAAATAGTCAAAGGGAATATAATATTTACTTCAGCTTATGAAAAATTTGAAGTTATAGAAAATGGATACATAATAATAGAAAATAACAAAGTAAAAGGGACATATGAAAATTTACCGAAAGAATATGCAGAATTAGAAATTATAGATTACGAAAACAAGTTAATAATTCCAGGGATGAATGACTTACATTGTCATGCGCCACAATATAGAAACGTAGGAATAGCAATGGATAAAGAACTAATACCTTGGCTAAATGATTATACATTTCCAGAAGAAGCAAAGTATGAAGATATAAATTATTCAAAGAAAGTATACTCTAGGTTTGTTAAGGAATTATATAAAAACGGAACTACTAGAGCAGTAGCCTTTGCAACTATACATAAAGAATCAACAAAAATATTAATGGATTTATTTAAAGAAAGTGGACTTGGAGCTTACGTAGGGAAGGTAAACATGGATAGAAACTCCCATGAAGACCTTTTTGAAAAGACCATGACTTCTATAAATGATACAATAGAAATAATAGAGGAATATAAAGATAAATACTCACTAGTTAAGCCAATAATAACTCCGAGATTTGTGCCTACTTGTAGTGATGAATTATTAGAAAGACTCGGTGAAATTGCAGAGAAATATAATTTACCAGTACAATCTCATTTAAGTGAAAACTTAGGGGAAATAAATTGGGTAAAAGAACTTCATCCTAACACTTCTTCTTATGCAGGTGTTTATGATAAATATAATTTATTTGGAAGTACTAAAACATTAATGGCTCACTGTGTTCATTTAACAGAAGAAGAAATTAATCTTATGAAGAATAGGGGTGTTTATGTAGTCCACTGTCCTACATCTAATGCCAACTTAGGAAGCGGAATTATGCCTATAAGAAAGCTCCTTAATAGTGGTGTGAAAATTGGTTTTGGTACTGATGTTAGTGGAGGACATAGTTTTTCTATTTTCAAGACTATGGTTTATGCTATTCAATTGTCTAAACTTCTATGGTCTAATGACAAGGATAATGATTTTTTATCTCTTAGTGAGGCTTTTTATATTGCTACTAAGGGTGGAGGATCCTTCTTTGGTAAAGTTGGTAGTTTTGAAGAAGGATATGATTTTGATGCTTTAGTTATTGATGATAGTGATTTATGTTTTGAGGATTATACTTTACTTGAAAGGTTAGAGAAGGTTATTTATTTGGGAGACGACAGAAATATTTGTTGTAGATATGTTAACGGAAAATTAATATAGATAGTTTTTACAAAGGTAAATGAAATAGATATTTATATTTATGAAGTGAAAATAATTATATTTAAATAACAATTTATTAATAAGTTTATAATAAGAATAAATCAAATGGAGAAAGGGTGAAACATATGTTGGAATACTGCGCTTCTATTGGGGAGATATATGATGTTGTAGTTGAAGATATGGATCGTCAATCAAGAGGACTTAAGGGGTAATTAGATTATAATATTACTAAAATAATAAATATCAATAAAAAAACTATCTTAAAATTGAGATAGTTTTTTTATTGTATGGAAGTTAGAAATAATGTAATTGAAATGTTTTTTAAATAAACTTCAAAATTTATAAAAAGCTTATAGATTAAATCTATAAATACTGGATATTTATAGAAAATATTGATTTCAACAAATATTCATATTGTGATATTCTTATAAATGAAAAAGCTACTATGATTGACGAATTCCCCATACTTTTAAACGAGTCAAATGTAGAAAATATGATTATTGGGTTAGAGGATAAAGAAATAGTAAGCAGTGCAAATTATATAGCGAAAAAAGTATCTATACAAGGACAAATAGTGAAAGTAGGTTTTGTAGGAGGGATGTACACTCATCATATTATAAAATATAAGGGAAATACAGATATTGAAAATGAAATATTTGAAATTGGAAGTATTGTAGAAGTAAATAAATTATTGTTTGAATACAGAGAAGATAATTATGAAAGATTTAGTAATTTTAAAAATATACATAAGGGAGATTGGTCATGAAAAAAATTATAGCTTTAGCTATGTCTATGATGATGGTATTAGGATTAGTAGGATGTGGCTCAAATGCAAAAAATGGGGAAACAAATTCAAAATTAAGGGTAGGTTATGTAACAATGGATATAACAAGTCCATACTTTATTTCAATGATTGATGGAATGAAGGAAAAAGCTGAGGAATTAGGGATAGAATTAAGTGTTCATGATGGGAAATATGAAGCACAACCACAAATAGATGCTATGGAAACTCTCATAACTCAAAAAGTGGATGTTATAGTATTAAGTGCAAATGATACAGAAGCTTTACAACCTATGGTAGATAAGGCTAAAGAAGAAGGTATAAAAGTTATTGCGGCAAATGTAGAAATGAAAAATGTGGATGCATTTGTTAGTTTAGATGAGTATGATTATGGATTTATGGGTGGAGAAATAGCAGGTAAATACATAGCAGAAAATATGAATGGTGAAGCTGAAGTTGCAGTTTTAACATTTAGCCAAATACCAGCAGTATTAAACAGAAGTAAGGGCTTAATAGAAGGTATACAAAAACATGCACCAAATGCTAAGATTGTGTCTAAAGTTGATGCAAATGATAGAGAAACTGGAATGAAAGCTGGGGAAAATATATTACAAGCAAATCCAAATGTAAACGTAGTTGTAGGTGTAAGTGATGATGCTGTTTTAGGAGCTTATGAAGCCTTTGTTGGGGCAAATAGAACAGGGAAAGACGTATGTTTAGTAGGTCTTGATGCGGTTGATGAAGCAATAGAGAAAATAGATGAAGATACTATATTTAGAGGTAGTGTTGATATAGCACCGTTTGAAAGTGGTAAAAACATAATAGATACAGCTAAAAAAGTAGTAGAAGAAGGTTCAATAAAGGATATGATAAAATTCCCAATGACTCAAGTTACTAAAGAAAATGTAGCTGAATTTAAATAATATGGAATGCTGTCTTGAAAATTTTTCAAGGCAGCTTTTATCTATGATTGAAAGGAAATAATATGAACAATTTTATCTTGAAATTAGAAAATATAACAAAGGAATATAGTGGGACAAAGGCTTTAGATAATATTAATCTAGCATTTGAAAAAGGTAAAATACATTCTATAGTTGGAGAAAATGGTGCAGGTAAATCTACTTTTATAAAAATAATAACGGGAGCACACAAACAAACCTCAGGAAAGTTTATTTACAAGGGAAAAGAAGTAAGTAACAACTCTCCTCATAATAGTATGAAAAATGGTATTGGCTGTGTTTATCAAGAATTAAATGTAATACCTTATTTAACAATAGCTGAGAATATATTTTATGGTTATGAGGAAAAAAAGAATATATTTTTAGATAAAAAGTATATGAGAGAAAAAAGTAAGCAAATTTTAAAGAACTTAGGTGTAAACCTAGATATTAATAAGCTAGTAAAGGATATAGGTATAGGAAATCAGCAGATAGTTGAAATTGCAAAATCATTAATTAGAAATGTAGAAGTACTTATTTTAGATGAGCCTACAGCATCTCTTACTAAAAGTGAAATTAAAAATCTATTTTTAATATTACAAAAGTTAAAAGAAAATGGTGTAACTATAATTTATATATCACATAGGCTTGATGAAGTGTTACAGATATCTGATGTTGTAAGTGTATTTAGAGATGGAAAACTAATAGCCAGTGATATAAATAAAAATTTAGATCAACAAATGATTATAAAAAATATGGTAGGGCGAAATTTAGATATAACAAAATACAGTAAAGAATATTCTAGTGAAGAAGAAGTTTTAAAAGTTCATAATATAAGCAGTAAATATATAAAAGATGTATCTTTTGAATTGAAAAAAGGTGAAATAATAGGCATAGCAGGACTAGTAGCTTCAGGAAGAACAGAGTTAGCAAATGCCATTTTTGGAGTAGATAAAATTACAGATGGAAGTATTTATATAAATGGAAAGAAGGTAAACATAAAAAGTCCTAGTGATGCTATCAAATATGGTCTTGCTTTTATAACTGAAGATAGAAAAGACACAGGGCTAATGTTAGAGATGAGTATAAAAGATAATGCGTCTATATCATCATTAAAAAGTTTTACTAAAGGTTTATTTATAGATAAAGTAAAACAAGAAAAAGTTGTAGAGGATACATTAAAAACCTTAAAATTAAAATACTCATCAATTAAAGAACATGTAAATAATTTAAGTGGTGGTAATCAACAAAAGGTTGTCATAGGGAAGTGGCTTCTTACAAATAGTGATATTATAATTTTTGATGAACCAACTAGGGGAATTGATGTTTCTGCAAAAGAAGAGGTATATAAAATAATAGAAAATTTAGCAAAAGAGGGCAAATCCATAATAATGATTTCTTCTGAAGTAGAAGAGATTTTTAGAATGAGTAATAGAATTTTAGTAATGAGTAATGGGCAAATAGTATCTAGCTATAAGAATGGGTGCGTATCATCAGAGGAAATATTTAAAGATTCATCTAGTTTATTAAGGGAGAGAGATTATGAAAAATAAAAAGATAAAAACTAGAGTTTTTGATTATGGAATAGTTATATTTTTAATAGTTTTAATATTTATATTTTCTGTAACAAGTAAGTATTTTTTTACTTTTAATAATATAACAAACATAATAAGACAAATATCAATAGTTGGAATATCAACAGTGGCCATGACTATGGTAATACTTACAGGTGGAATAGATTTATCAGTTGGAGCAATGTTAGCTTTAAGTTCTGTATTACTAGCTAAAATGATGACAAGTGGAGTTAGTATGTATTTAGCCATACCTATAACATTAATAATTGGTATAGTAATGGGACTTTTTAATGGCTTTTTAATAAATAAAATAAAAATATCACCTCTTATATCAACTTTAGGAACAATGACTATTTATAGAGGATTGACCTATATAGCTACATCAGGTCTTCCTATATATGGTTTCCCACAAGGATTTTCTTTTATAGGACAAGGCTATATAGGAAAAATACCTGTGCCAGTATTTATTTTAATAGGAGTGTATATAATTGGATTTATTATTCTTTATATGACTAATTTTGGTGTACATGTATATGGTGTAGGAGGAAGTGAAAAAGCAAGTTTATTATCAGGAGTAAAAGTAGATTTACTTAAATACAAAGTTTATGCAATATCAGGTTTTTTGGCTGCTTTAGCTGGTGTAGTTAGTTTATCTAGAATAAATAGCGCTCTTCCAAATACAGGAACAGGCTTTGAACTTGATGTTGTTACAGCAGTAGTTCTTGGAGGTATAAGTGTAAATGGTGGTGTAGGTAAATTATCAGGTGTAATAATAGGTTGTCTGATAATAGGAATATTATCAAATGGAATGATATTATTAAACATAGGTGAGTATTACCAAATGGTAGTAAAAGGAGTAGTACTATTAGTTGCTGTAGGTATAGATAATTATACAAAAAACAATAGCCTAAGATAATGGGGGATTATGATGGATATATTAAAAGAAATTTCAGACTGCATAGTAAATATGGGAAAAGAAGAAATAAAAGACCTAGTTTTAGAAGCATTAGATTATGAAAGTTTAAGTGTAGAAGATATTTATGCTAAAGGTTTAAATAATGGAATGACCAGAGCCTTAGATAAATTTGAAGAAAAAGAATATTATTTACCTGAAATAATAGTATGTGCAGACACACTAAATGAAGGTATTGCTTTATTGAAAAATAAGGGAGAAATTAAAAAAGATATAAAAGGAACAGTAGCTTTAGCTGTTGTAGAAGGAGATACTCACGAAATTGGTAAAAATATAGTTAAGATAATGATGGAAGCCTCTGGATATAATGTAATAGATTTAGGAGTAAATCAAAAAAGTAAAGATATAATAAACTCAGCTATAGAAAATAAGGCAGATATAATTGCTTTATCATCTATGATGACTACAACTATGGAAAATATGAAAAGTGTTGTAAATGATCTGAATAATATGGAATTAGAGAAACATCCAAAGATAATAGTAGGTGGAGGGCCTGTAAGCAGTAACTTTGCACAGGAAATAGGTGCTCATGGATATAGTGAAAATGCACCAAAGGCAGTTTCTTTAATAAAAAAACTTATGGGGAGATAATATAAAATGACTTTATTAGAATATATAAATAGTGAAGATAGAGGATTCTTTTTACCGGATATGGCAACAAACGGACTTTTCTTAATAGACAAAAAAGCATATGAAGTATATGAAAGTCCAAAGAATCAATTGGAACTTGCTAAAACTATGAATGATTATTTTGAGTCTGATTTTATATACTCATTTTGTGATGGAATAATATTTTGCGAGACTATAGGACTTGATATATTAAAACCAGATTATGATTTTCCAAGTGTATTAAATCATACAATAATAGATATGGAAGCTATATCAAGATGTGAAGTTCCAGACCCTTATACAAGTAAAAGAATGCCTAAAAATATAGAAAGCTTATCTTTAATAGCAAAAAATATAGACAAACCTTTATATGTATCTATACAAGGACCTTTTACTTTAGCAGTTCAATTAGCAGGGGCAACTCATCTATTAAGAAGTATAATAACTAATGAAGACTTTGTTTTAAAGCTTTTAGAATTTACAACTGAAACAGTGAAAAGATATGCTATCGCAGCAAACAAAGCAGGAGCTAAACTTATATCAATATCAGAGCCAGCAGCTGTAACTTTAAATAAAGAAAGATTTGATAAATACGTTGTTCCAAATGTAAATAGCATATATAAAGAGCTTGATTGTTGGAAAAGTATGCATATATGTGGCGATACTACTGAAATACTAGATAATATGTTAAGCTGCAATATAGATGCAGTAAGTTTAGATCAAATTATGGATTATAGAGAAGTAATGCCGAAAATTCCTAAGAATATAGTTTTAATAGGAAATTTAGATCCTATACAATTATTAGGAAGATCAACACCAGATAAAATTAAAGAAGAAACTATAAAGTTAACAAAAGCAATGAGAAGATACAATAATTTCTTATGTGCATTTGGATGTAATTGTTTAAATGATTCACCTGTTAAAAATCTTCAATCGGCTATACAAACAGGAAGAATGAAGTATGAAGATTTAGATGGGATAGAAATATAATGAAAATACATAATGTTAAAATTGAAAAAGAAACAGTATTGAAGTTTTTAGGATATAAAAATAGAAAAGCTACACCATATATAAATAAAGTTATAGATGAAGAAATAGAAAATATAAATAATATTTTGGATATAGAAGTTTATATAAATGAAATAAACAAGGATATTCATAATTTTTCTGGTGAGTATGTAAGAAGTTGTTTTGAAAATAGCGAAAAAGCTTATGCAGTTTTATATACTATAGGAAGCAAGATAGAAGAAAAAATATTATATTATACAAATAATAATGACATGATAAGGGCTATGGTTTTAGATAAAATAGGTATAGTTGCACTGGATTATGTGGGAGAAGAGATTAAAAAATATTTAAAGAAAGAGACTGATATTAATATTTATTGTGAGTTGTATCCAGGTGATAAAGGTTTTGAAGTAAAAAATCAATGTATTATTTATGAGTATGTAAAAAATAATAATATAAGCATAAATGAATATGGACAAATGACTCCTATTAAAAGTGTGGCATTAGTAGTTTGCTTGTCTTCACAATGTGAAAAAAAAGGCTCTAGATGTGATAGATGTTTGAATAAATGTTTTTAATAAAAAGGAGAGAATTTGAATTCTCTCCTTTTTATTAAAGTACCTTATTATATTTATTTATAAGAACTATCCATAAAATATATTTTAAGATAAATACTCCTAAAACAAGGAATATTAGCCATGTTGGATATCCCATTACAATACAAATATATGCAATTAGTAAAACAAACCAGTTAGAGATTTCTCCAGCCTTAGCATTAGCCTTATCTCTGATAAGCTCATTTCTTTCGTCCTTATATTCAATTTCCATTTGCTTAGATTTACCAGGTATTTTCTCAATACGGTTGATTTTATATAAACTACCTAAACCACCACCAATAAATCCGAATCCTAAGGCAAAAACTAATCCAGATAATCTTGAAATTATATCTCCTTTATCTATGAAAATTAACGACAATAATCCTATTACTGCTAATCCTACCCCTGATATTATTATTAGTATACTACTTTTTTTATTTGACATTTTTATTCTCCTCCTCATATATAAATATTTCTTCAATTGTCATATTAAAATATCGTGCAATTTTAAAAGCAAGAATAATTGATGGATTATATCTTCCTTTTTCTAAAGAACTAATAGTCTGCCTAGAAACTTCTAATACAGTTGCTAGTTCTTCTTGGGTAATTTGTTTTTCTTTTCTAATTTCTTCTAACCTATTGTTCATATAGTGCACTCCTTATAAAAAATATGTAAAGCTAACTTTCCGTAACATAATAATAACATATTACAAAACTATGTCAAGTAAACTTTACATTCGAAATGAAAATATTTCAAAAAGTATTTTATAGGTAAAAAGTGGTATAATATTTATAATTACATATGGAGGTCGATACAATGGTACATTTAGTTTATTGTGATAATAAAGTATTTTAAAATCAACTAGTAAAGACTACAAAACCTTATTTTAAATAGTTACATATTTATTTTATGAAATTTTGAGTTAGATAAATTGTAATAATAGGTAATAATAGAATATAAATTATAAAGTAAAAACAAAAGGAGTTGTATATATGGCTTTAAATAAATTAAGGATTATACTAAGATGTGTAGCTATAATATTACTTATTTATATATTTTTAACACAGGGAAAAAACTCCTTTAATTTTACAAATATAGCATACTTTATAGTAACTATAACATCACTTATAGTTTTAATAGACATAATTAAAAAGGATGGCAATCATGAAAGTGATTAATTTTTATTATGCTTTAATCATCCATAATCCATGAAGATTACAATAAGCATAAGCTTCTTGTAATTGTTCATCAGCACATAAAGCAAACTTTATTACAGAATCTGTATTAGTTTTTAAATATTTACGTAATGATAATTTTTAGATATATATGAAATACAAAAAAGATAGTTCGGATTATGAACTATCTTTTTATATATTAATTATAAACTTTTCTTCCAATGAGAAACATATTCATCAAGAATTTTCTTAAGAGCCACTCCGATTTCAGCATAAGCCTCGTCGTATAAGTTAGCAAGAGAGATTCTTATAGACCATTCAGGTCCGGCAAATCCACCACCACCAAGTAAAACTATTGAAGACTCTTCTGCTAAATCAAATAGTATATCTACTGGCTTGTAATTATCTTTTAAATACTGAGCAAATTCAACACCATGGTTTTTCTCTGCCCATTCTAATAAATCAAATTGAGTATAGTAACAAGCATCATTAGGATTTTCATCCATTTGTAAACCTAAAGAATCAAATAATAATTTCTTACGTCTACGGCAGATATCTATAGTTTTATTTTTATAAATATCTTCTTTATCTATAAGTGTAAAAGCAGAGAAGAATGCCATTTGTACCTGTTGTGGAGTAGAAAGTCCAGCAGTATGGTTAAGTGCAACTTGTCTACTATCAGCAACTATTCTATCTATAAATGGTACATTTTCAGGTATTGGATTCATATCTGCATATCTTTTGTTTGTTCTTTTTCTTATTGAGTAAGGTAATTCTTTTATTAATTTATCAAATACATTTTCTTCATGTAAAGCAATAGTTCCCAGTCTCCATCCAGTTACACCGAAGTATTTAGAATAAGAGTAAGTTCCTATTGTGTTATATGGTAAATCTGCCATTAAAGATTTAAATCCAGGAACAAATGTACCATAAACATCATCTGATATTATCATTAATTCAGGATTATCATTTTTTACTATATCAACTATTTTAGAAATAGATTTGTCTGAAATAGCTACAGATGGCGGATTACTTGGATTAACCACAAATAATGCTTTTATATCTGGATTAGCTAATTTATCTAATTCTTCACCTGGACATTGCCAAGTATGTTCACCTTTATCATCCATTTCACTAGAATTTATATAAACAACTTCAAACTCATATCTTGGAAGATGTGGTATTTCTAAGTAAGGTGTAAATACTGGAGTCATTATAGCTATTTTATCTCCTTTAAGTAGAAGGTTGTTTGCTATTAATGAGTCGAATATATAACACATGGCAGCAGTAGCTCCTTCAACGGCAAATACGTTGAAATCTCCACCTTTGTCTATATCGTACTTCATTTCTCTTTTTAAATATTCTTTTACTATTTTTTCTATGTGAATAAGCATTCTATCAGGGAATGGATAGTTGTCCCCAATTATTGCATCTGTTAATTCGTGTAAGAAATCATCTGGATTAAAGTTTAATTCATTTATTCCATATTCAATTATTTCTTTAAGTGTTTCAATTCCTGGCATAAAAGCATTATTTTCTACGTATGTACAGAAACGATTATATATACCAGTTTTTTTAGGTAACCCAGTTAAGTCACCATCATCCCAAGAATATCTACTTTCTGTTATAGCAAATTGACCAAAAGTGAAAAATGCCTCTCTAGGTGTAGCTGCTAACCAGTTAGGATTTCCACGACCAGCATCAAGTAGTGTTCTAGCACTTTTTCTGTTTGAAGTAGTTGCTAATTGTATAAGTTTGTTTTTGAATTCAAATGGACTTATTTTACCATATATATTTTCTAATTCTTGTCGATTAAGGTTCATATCCGTCATAAAAAAGATTCCTCCCTATATATTGTTAATTATAAAATTTTAAATTAGCATATGTCTATTATTCCATATATACTTTAAATTAATAACGTATAACATGCTTTAAAAAGTAAGGTTATTAATTCAATATAATTATAACATATAAAGCATATCAAGTCTAAACCTTTAAATAAAAAAGGATAAAATAATTATACAATACATAAATAAATTATTATTAAAGATAAAAAACTATTAAAACATTACATTATAGATATAAAATAAAGAAAATTTTTATAAATTAAAGTAAAAAAAGTATTGAAAGCAAATATGAAATTGTGGTAAACTATTCGACGACCCAAATGTCGGTGAATTTAAAAAATAAAGGAATGATAGAATGAATTTTGAAAAAGTAAAACCCAATATTAAGTTTATATTGAGTAAAGTTTTCTTGTTTGTGTTTTGTGTATTATTCATTAGTATATACAAGAAGTTCTTTGGTAGTGATAATAGCATCGTAGGTGTTATACTACTTATGGGAACGTTAATGTTTATTGGAAATGATTTTGGATATGATACAAAATATGCTTCTATTTTGATACCAATAACTTTTGTAGGTGTAGGTGTATTTGCAAAGTTGTCTCTTATTAATCCATTTATAGGTTTAATAATCAATTTAGTAGTAATACAGTGTATTTTAATGGTTGGTAGAGGGGATAAAAATGCAAGTGCTTATCTACCTTTTATGATGGGATATATTATGTTTAAAGGATATGATGTATCTGGAGATTTGTTCACAAAAAGATTAATTAGTTTAGCAGTAGTAGGAGGTTTTATAGGTTTAATTTATTTTGTTGTAAATAAAAACAAAACATTTGATAAACCATATAAAGAAAAATTCCAAAACTTCTTATGTAATAAGTCATATAAAAGATGGAACTTAATATACTTAGTAACCCTAACATTTGCTATATTTGTAGGGGATATTTTACATATTGAAAAAAGTATGTGGATAAACTTAACAGTATCATCGTTAATTCCACCAATGAAAGAAAGTATAAGAGAAAGAAAATCTGCACGTATTCCAGCAACTATTTTTGGTAGTATTATATGCTTTACTTTATTTGGATATGTTATTCCAGAAAGTTATCAACCGACAGTTATGATGATGGGTGGATTATTTTCTATGTTTTTAACAACATATTTCGTTAAAACAACATATAATTCATTTGCGGCTCTTGCAACAGCATCTTTAATTATGCCTATTCATAAAGCCGTGTTTTTAAGAATCATTGCAAATATAACGGGAGTGATTATTACAATTGGAAGTATGTTTATATTTGAGAAAGTATTTAACAATGCCGATGATAAAGAAGAGTCACTTTCTAGAGAATCTTTATCTAGTATATAAAAATCATAATAAAAATGCGTAAAATAGATTAAATTTTACGCATTTTCTTATGTTAAATTTAAAAATTCATTTCATTTATAGTTTCACCTATGATTTTTATACCCTTTTTTATATCATCCTCAGATAGTCTAGATAGTCCTAAGCGAAGAGTATTTTTACCTTTGTCATCTATATAAAATAAATCACCGGGCATAAATATGACATCTTTTTCATAACATTTTTCTAATAAATTACGAGCATTTATATTTTTTAATATTAAAAATAAGTGAAGACCACCATCTCCTAAAACATATTCTGCATTAATGTATTTTTCTACACATTGCTTTGCAAAATTAAACTTATCTCCATAGTATTTTCTAGTCTTTTTAATATATTTCTCAAAAGCTCCATTTTGAAGATAATCATATAATATTCCTTGATCTAAAAAGGAAACATGAATAGTAGTACATCTTTTAACACTTTCAAGTCTATTAATTAGATTTTTATCACATAATACCCAGCCAATTCTAAGTCCTGGGAAAAGTATCTTTGAAAAACTTCCTATATAAATTACACCGTTACTTTTATTATCTAATGAACAAATAGGGAAGATATGAGAAGAAGAGTAAAGCAACTCTTCATTAAACCCATCTTCAATAATAGGTATATTGTATTTTTTCATTAAATTATAATATTTGTATCTGTTTTCTGGAGACATAACCACTCCTGTAGGATTATGATAAGAAGGAGTTATGTAAGCAAATTTAATTTTATTTTTATGTTTTTCTAATTTTTCTTCCAATTCTTCAAAGTTAAGCCCTTTTTCATTTATTTCTACAGGAATTAAATTTAAGCCATGAGCTTTCATAATTTTAATAGAAGTATTATGAGTGGGGTTTTCACATAAGATGTAGTCACCTTTATTAGTTAAGGTAGATATAATCAAGTTTAATCCTTCTGTAAAGCCATTTACTATTAAAATATTTTTATTAGTAGTATCTACACCTTTTTTATTCATATATCCTGTTAAATAATCAATCAAAGGTTTATAACCTTGAGCATAACCATAATTTAAAAGCTTATGACCTTCTAAATTAAATCTATTTAAGAAGGATTTTTTTAATTCTTCCATATCAAACAATTCTCCATCGGGAGAAATACTTTTAAAAGAAATTTGACCAGATTTCCATCTAATTTCACTTTTCATAATATCCATATCATTGGCAATTTTTATATAATCATTTTCCAAGTTATCATAGTTTATTTTCCAATTGCTATTATTTATATTATTATCACTTTTGACAAAGGTACCTTTTCCAGAAATAGAGTAGATAGTACCATCAGATTTTAGCTCTTCATAGGCTGCAAGTATGGAATTTCTACTAACATCTAGAAGCAGGCTAAGCTCCCTTGTAGAAGGGAGCTTGCTGTTTTGAGGAAGAAGACCTTTTGAAATCATTTCCTCTAAATATTTTTTTATCTGTATATATATTGGTTCATTTTTATTTATGGTTAAATCGGAAAATAACAAGTTATCACTCCTAAAGCTTTATTTTCAGCAACTAATCAAGTCATTTATGATGACAATTAGGCAAATTTAATATAAACTAATTATATTAAATAAAGTAACTTTAGTCTACACATACTATTTTATTGCATTTAATGAAGTTTCCATTATTTTATCTACTAACTCAGAGTAAGATAATCCGTTAGCATTAGCACTTCTTGGAATTAAGCTTGTAGTTGTCATTCCTGGAAGAGTATTTAACTCAAGTACGTAGAATTTACCACCTGATAATATAAAGTCAATTCTTACATAAGCTCTACAGTAGAATATATCCCAAACTATTTTAGAAGCTTTATTTATTTGTTCTTGTAATTCTTCATTTAAATAAACTATTTCTTCTTTAGCAGCATTTGCACCACTTGAATATTTTGCTTCGTAGTCAAAGAATCCTGTAGTTGTTGATATTTTTATAGTAGGGAAAACTTCACCATCTAGCATGAAAGAAGTATACTCATCTCCTGGTAGATACTGCTCTATCATAACTATCTCATCAACTTCTAAACCTTGTCTTACTGCTTCTTTTACATCTTCTCTACGTTCTACTTTAAATGTAGCAACAGAAGATCCTCCACTATTTGGTTTGATAAAAACAGGGTAACCCATTGCTTCTATTTTATCGTAATCTATGTCTTCGATTGATTTTGCTATAGTCCAGCCTGCCGTTGCCACACCAGAATCTCTAAGCATTTTTTTAGTTATATTTTTGTCCATACACATTGCAGAAGTTAAAGGACCACATCCAGAGTATGGAATATTCATAGATTCTAATATAGATTGAACTGTACCGTCTTCACCATATTTACCATGAAGCATTAAGAAAGCAAATTCTATTCCTTCTGGCATTTTAGTTATAACATCCATTTTATCATCTAATAAAACCTTGTGTACTTCATATTTATCTTTATCTAATGCATTAAGAACAGCTGCTCCTGAATTTAAAGAAACTTGTCTTTCAGAAGATATACCACCCATTAAAACTGCTACTTTTTTCTTCATAATAATTCACTCCTATTTATATATAATAATTATATTTTCTTAAAAAAAATATTTTATTCTTATCTAGTAATAATTATATGTTTAAGAAGTGTTTACTGAAAGTACCACAGTAGGATTAATTTTCAAAGTATGTGGTTTATAATAGTAAAAAGGAGTATCTCAAATAATAAAAAAATATTTTGAGATACTCCTTAAAAAATACTATTATCTTAGAACATCTTCCATTACTCTAAAGATGTTTCTATGAGTTATTTTATCTATATCATTTTCTCTATAGCCCCTTTTTCTAAGTTCTTTAGTTACGTTATTAGAATGAGAAGCAGATTGAAGATTTTTCACATTTGGATTAGTAACATCTGATGAAAATGATGATAGAGTATCACAATCTATATAATCGCAATAATCAAAGCCAAGGCAAATATGATCTACACCTATTAAATCAGCCATATAATCAATATGGTCTACAAATCCTTGTAGATTTTGTTTTTCCTTATTAGAACTTACAAAACCACTAAAACCATTTAATCCAACCACACCACCACTACTGGCTATGGCTTTTAACTGTTCATCAGAAAGATTTCTTTTAACATTACATAAAGATTTAGCATTAGAATGAGAAGCTATAACTGGTCGAGAAGCAGTATTCATTAAATCCCAAAAAGATTTTTCATTTAAATGAGATACATCTACTATCATATGTAATTCCTCTAGTCTTTTTACAGCAGATTTTCCAGCAGAGGTTAAACCTCTATTTTCATCACCTAAAACTCCAGTAGCTAAAATGTTTTCTTCGTTCCAAGTAAGAGAAGCATGTCTAGCATGAACCTCATCATAAAAATAATTGATTCTATCAATATCATTACCTATATGACTTAAACCTTCCATACCAATTACTATATCTACCTTACTTTTAACAAATCCCTTTCCTATGTCATCAAAAGATTTTACTACATTTATAACATCATTATTTTCTTCTAACTCATCTTTTAAAGCTGAAACAATTTGATTAGCTCTAAAAGATGGATTGTTATCATAAGGTGGATCAATCCAAATTACAAAAATACTACCACAAACATTACCTTCTTTGAAGTTATTTAAGTGATAATTTTTAAAAATATTTCTTTCATTTTTATGTCTTTTCAAGGTTATATCTGTAAAAGTATCTGAATGACAATCAAATATCATGCTACACCTTCTTTCATAAATTATTTAAAAGCTTACATTAGGAAGTTTCCAACTAATATTCCGCAATAATTTCCTATTACATATCCTAAAGTACCTATTAACATTATAGGTGCTATAAGTTTTGTCCAAGATTTTGATACAGCCATGGCTGCAGCAGTAGTAGGACCACCGATACATGCATTAGAGGCTAAGATGGCCTCTTCTAAATGGAAGTTAAATAATTTGGCCACACCAAAAGTTACTAGCATATTTATAGTTACTACTATTAGACAGAAGACTAATAAAAGTGGAGAGTTGTTCATTATAGATGAAATTGAAGCTGGAACACCTATAACAACAAAGAATAAATATATTAAAAATGTTCCTATTTCTTGAGCACCACCTAAATTTCCAAAGAAATCTGATTTAAGTGTTGCACATGTCATAGTAACTGTAGTTATTATTAAATATTGATTTCCTAGTAAAGTATTTAGTACTTTTAAAAATCCATTACTTGTTGGTATAATAGCAGATAAGAATTCTGCTAAGCTTACAGATAAAGCAACTATAAAGAATGCGCTACCTATGCAGAAACCGATATCTTTTAAAGATATTTCTTTACTTTTCCAATAAGATGAAGCAGCTGTTTCACCTTCATCTACACCTTGCTTTTCTACTTCATTTATGTGAGGAGATGTGAAATGTTTTCTGAATAATGCTGCTGATGGTATTGATATTAATATGAAGAAATAAAGAGCCATTAATAGATTGTCAGAAACAACTGCGGCAGAGACTAAATCTCCAGGAATATCAAAGGCACTTGCCATGGCGGCGAAGTTAGCACCACCACCTATATAAGAACCAGTCATCATTCCAGCAAGTTGACCTAGTTCTGGTATGAATTTGTTTAAAGCTAAATATCCAACAGTAGAACCAATCATAGTACCTATAGCACTTACTAAGAATAATATAAGTATTCTTCCACTTTCCTTCCAAATTTTTGTTATATTACATTGATATAGAAGTAAAGTAATAGCTAAAGGAACCACATAAGACCAAACCTGATCATAAACTACTGACTCAGTAGGAATAACTTTTAAATTTGATAAAATTAAAGCCCCAACTAAGGCAATAATTGCGCCGGATATTTTAGAAGCCCATTCATATTTTTGTTCTAGATAAATACTAAAAGCTGCCCATCCAGTTATGAATGCCCATAAAACCCATATATTATCTGCACTGATTAAAGTTTTCATAAAAACCTCCTATAAATATAGTTTGAATTTTTCAATATATTGAAATTAATATAATTGTAGTACAAGTTGGTAAAGATTTCAATATATTGAAAAGAATTTGAAAATTTTAATATATTGATAAAAAGGAGGATTGTAGATTGGAATTTCATTGAATTATGATGAATTGTTTAAATATTTTTAAAGTTAACTTGAATTTTAAAGTATTTTCATATAAATTTGAACTATAGAAATTAATATTTTTAATATATATAGAACTTTTTAATTTTTATATAATTAATATATTGAAAAGATAAGATTGAAATATTAGTAGAAAATGGGGGATTAATATGAATAAAAATCTTGAGATGGATATAGATATAGGGAAAAAAATTAGGGAATTAAGAAAAAGTAAAAAATATAGTATAACAGAGCTTTCTAAGGATACGGGACTTAGTACTGGTTTAATAAGTCAAATCGAGAGAAATATGGTAGTTCCATCTATTAAAGTTATGTGGAAGATAGCAAATATTCTTGATGTTAATGTAGGATACTTTTTTGATGAATATGTAAAAGAAGATACTACGGAAGATAAGATTGTAGTTAGAAAAAACGATAGAAAGTCTATAGATACTAATGATTCTACAAAATCCTATGAATTATTAATGCCAAATTTAGTTGATAAAAATATTGAGTTTTTATTAATAACCTTAAATGAAGAAACAAAGGTGAATAAAGAGTTTGTTTCTCATCATGGTGAAGAATGTGGTTATATAATAGAGGGGGAAATGAAAATAATATTGGAAAATGAGGAGTATATCCTGGGAAAAGGGGACAGTTTTTATTTTGACAGTAAAAGACCACATGTTTATGAAAACTATGGAGATGGTAAATGTGTCTTAGTATGCGCTATGACTCCACCTTCATTCTAAATATAATAAGAGGTGATAAAAATGAGAGCAGAAATTATAACAGTAGGAACAGAAATACTTTTAGGAGATATATTAAATACAAATACTCATTACTTAGCTAATGAACTGGCAGCCATAGGAGTAGATGTATATTATCAGATGACTGTGGGAGACAATGAACAGAGATTACTAGATTGTCTAGATGAAAGTTTAAAAAGAAGTGATATTGTTATATGTACTGGAGGGTTAGGTCCAACAGAAGATGATATAACTAAGGAAGTTTGTGCAAAATACTTTGGATATGAATTAGAATTACATGAAAAGTCTTGGAATTCTATAAAAGAGTATTTTGACAAAAGTGGAAGAATACCTACAGAGAACAATAAAAAGCAAGGATATTTTCCAAAGGAAAGTATAGTATTGCAAAATGACCATGGAACAGCTCCAGGTTGTATCATGGAAAAGAATAACAAAATAATAGTAGTTCTTCCTGGACCACCTAGAGAAATGAAGCCAATGTATGATAATTATGTTAAACCATATTTACTTAAAAAAACTGATTATATAATAGAATCCCAAGTAATAAGAATTATAGGAAAAGGTGAATCTAACATAGAAGATGAATTACTTGATTTAATACAAAGTCAAAGCAATCCAACTATAGCTACTTATGCAAAGGATTATGAATGTACAGTTAGACTTACATCAAAAGCTAAATCTAAAGAAGAAGCTATACAACTTATTAAACCTGTAGAAGAAGAAATAAAAAAAAGATTTGGTACTTATGTATATGCTTTAGGAGAAGCAACTATAGAAGATGAAGTTGCAAAAATTTTAGTAAATAACAATCTTAAAATAGCTGTAGCAGAGTCTTGTACAGGAGGAATGGTATCCTCTGATTTAATAAACTATCCAGGAATATCTTCAGTATTTATGGAAGGCTGTGTAACTTATTCTAATGAAGCTAAGATGATGAGTTTAGGAGTAAGTGCAAAAACTTTAGAAACTGTAGGTGCAGTAAGTGAAGAATGTGCTAAAGAAATGGCAGAAGGTGTAGCAAGTAGACATAGAACGAATATAGGTATATCTACTACAGGAATAGCAGGTCCAAAAGGTGGTAGTGGGGAAAAACCTGTAGGTTTAGTTTATTTTGGAATACATATAAATGGAAAGACCATAACTAAAAAATACATATTCAATGGTGATAGACAAAGAATAAGATATAGAGCATGTAAAAGTATTTTAAACGATTTAAGACTTGAATTATTAAAGAATAATATAAAGTAATAAATGGAGGAAAAATGATAAAGCATATATTTTGTGATTTAGATGGAACACTTTATAATGGTGGAATTAGTGATGAAGACGCAAGAGCTATAGAAGAAATAGAAAAATGTGGAGTGAAATTTCATGTGGCAACAGGTCGTGTTTTTGATCAAGCTTATAAAATGGTCAATGATAAGTTTAATTTAAATGGATATTATATCTGTGAAAATGGAGCTTTTATTCATGATAAAAATAAAGAATTAATATTTAGTGAGCCAATAGATGATTATCTTGTAAAAAAATTAATAAATAGATTTAGTTCTGATAAAGCCTATATTTATTTAAAATATAATGGAAAAGTAGTATTAAGTGGTGGAAAAGACATATTCAATCATTATAGTAATGATTATGTACTAGATCCAGACTTTTTAAAAAGGGAATCATTTGATGATTTAGTAGGGAATGTGGGTATAGTTTCTGATGATTTAAATGAATTAAAAAGAATAGAATATTATTATAAAAGTGAGTTTTATAATGTTTGTGATATTTATTTATCTGGTCCATATACCTTAAATATTGTACCAAATCATGTATCAAAAAGACATGCAATAGAACATGTTTGTAAGTTAAATAAGATAGAATTGGATGAAATAGCAACTATGGGAGACTCTCCTAATGATGTTTGCATGTTGGAAAATTTAAAATATAGTTTTGCTATGGAAAAGGGAAGAGATGAAGTAAAAGAAAAAGCAGCTTTTGTAGTAAAAAGTGTAGCAGAAGGAATAGAAATCATAAAAAATTCGCTTTGCTCATATCGCCAACGACCTTAAAGTGATTCGCCCACACGTGGCTCAGAAACAGGTCCGTTGCTCAAAAAAAATAAATAGGGATATATAAATCCCTATTTATTAAACACAATTTTGAAGATTGTATGAGTTAGCTGTATTTATTAAAATTGAATCAATTACATGATTAACAACTTCATTACAAGCATGAGATGAAAAAGTTAAATCCTTTTCAAAGCTTGTATCTTTTGATTTATATTTATCATAAAGATCATGGAAAAATTCTTCTATATTATCTTGAACTTTATGTCCTAAATTACAATTTTTAAAATCCATTTTTTTGGCAAATGAATTAAGACCTTTTTCGTAAGCAACATGTTTATTCATTGTATCTATACTATGAGTAAATCTCCAACGTTCACTATGTGGTTCACAAAAGAAATCACATAGAAAATGACATATAACACCAAGTTCTTGACTAAGTTTACTTATAGAAAAATATTTCTTTAATGAATCTAAAGTAAGCTCACATAAGTTCTTAATTTTTTCTAGTACCATAGATAAAGATTCTTCAAGATAATGTTTTTCTAGGACGTACTTTGAAGAAATATCAGGTTTTATATTACCATAAATAAAGTTTTTTTCACTTATGAAAAAAGCTTTTCTACATTCAAGATTTTCCAAAACTGACTTGGAAATAATAAAGTGTGTATTTATTAACATGAATTCACCTCGAGTTTTATGTATAGCTAAATTTATATTATGAAAAATCGTTTTTTTTATTGAAGGAATTTTTTATTTATTAAATTAACTATCTATTAAATAATAACAATAAATCTAACTAATATCAAGTTGATAAAGATACCAATTTTATATTCAATATTAGAATAAATAAGGAGAAAAAATATAATTACTTCTAGAGGACCTGCTACAGCGTTAGTATTTGGTTTAGAAATTTTAAAATACTTAGGATATGAGGACTGTGCTAAGGAAATAGAAGAAGATATGATGATAAATTTTTACAATGAAAGTGTAAGATAAGAAATAGGAGAAAGAAATGATATATAGAAATGAATATAATAAAGAACTATTAAATACTTTAAAAATAGATTGTAGTAAATGTAAGGGATTTTGTTGTGTAGCCCTTTATTTTTCTAAAAGTGATGGATTTCCAAAAGATAAAGTAGGAGGAACACCTTGTACAAATCTTAAAGAAGATTTTACTTGTAAAATTCATAAAGATTTAAATAAAAAAGGTTTAAAAGGATGTACTTCTTATGACTGTTTTGGAGCAGGTCAAAAAGTATCACAAATTACATATAAAGATAAGACTTGGCAAAAGGATTCTAAGTTAGCTATAGAAATGTTTGATGTATTTGTGATTATGAGACAATTACATGAAATGTTATGGTACTTATGCGATGCTCTAACTTTTGCACAAGACGAAGTTACTAAAAATAAATTAAAGACTATGATAAAAAAAACTGAAGAACTTACTAACTTAGATGGATCATATATATTAAATATTGATATAGAAAATCATAGAAATAAAGTAAACTGCCTTTTAAAAACAGTGGGAGAAGCTGTTAGAAAAGTAATAAGTAAAAAGAAAAGCAATAAAAAGCCTTTAGCACCAGGTTTTGATTTTATAGGGGCTAACCTTACAAATACTAATTTGTTGGGAGGAAATTTAGCAGGATCACTATTAATAGCAGCAAATTTAAAAGACTGTGATTTAAGTGGTGCCATGGTTATAGGTGCAGATATGAGAGATGCTAATCTTTGTGGAGCTAACTTAGAAAATTGTATCTTCCTAACTCAATCACAAATTAATACTGCTAAAGGTGATTCTAAAACAAAACTACCAAAGGGATTAATAAAACCATCTCATTGGGTAAGATAGAATTATATAGTAAGTAGAAATTAAAAATATATAAAGGTGAAAGGAAGAAAATATGTTTAAAGTAGATATAGAAAAATGTATATCATGTGAACAATGTATTAAAGATTGTCCCGTAAGTGATATTTATTTAAAAGAAGACAAAGCATACATAAAAAATGAAGCTTGTTTAAAATGTGGTCACTGTATAGCAATTTGTCCAGTAGAGGCAGTATGCACAGATGAGTACGATATGAATGAAGTTGTATCATATAAAAAAGAAGAATTTGATATTAAACCAGAAACTTTACTTAATTTTATTAAATTTAGAAGAAGTGTGAGAAGATTTAAGAATAAAGAAGTTGAAAAAGAAAAGATAGAACAAATAATAGAAGCTGGACGTTTTACAGAAACTTCAACTAATAGCCAAGATGTTTCTTTCACAGTAGTTACTAAGGAATTGGATAAAATAAAAGATTTAACTTATGAAATTTTAAGAAAAAAAGGAGAGTATATCTTAGATAATTTAAATGATGATAATAGACATTTTGAAAGGTATGCAAGATTGTGGGTAAATATGTATGAAGCCCATAAGAAAGATCCTAAAAAATATGATAGATTATTTTTCAATGCACCTCTTGCCATAGTAGTTAGTGCTAATAATGAAATAGATGGAGGTTTGGCTTCTTCTAATATGGAGTTAATGACAGATGCCATAGGTCTTGGAACTTACTTTAATGGATTCTTTATAAGAGGAGCCGGTGACAATAAAGAACTTTTAGACTTATTACAAATTAAAGAAGGTAAAAAGTTAATTTCTTGCATGGTAATAGGATATCCGGATGTTAAGTATCAAAGAACGGTACCTAGAAAGAAACCAGATATAACTTGGATGTAAAATTCGCGTTGCC
>JAVXJA010000006.1:0-57274 GCA_036648085.1 Terrisporobacter sp. | reverse complement strand
TGAGCGACGCGTCGGCGAAACACTTCATGTCGCCAACGTCTAAGTCTTCGTTAGCACTTCAGACTTATCCCGTTGCTCAAAAATCGCGTTGCCTGAGCGACGCGTCGGCGAAACACTTCATGTCGCCAACGTCTAAGTCTTCGTTAGCGCTTCAGACTTATCCCGTTGCTCAAAAATTTTCTGCTGAGATATTCTCTATCAATTGATGGAGAATATCTGAGTAAGAAAAAGAGTTATAAATTATATTTTCTAATCAACCTACTTGCTTTAGATTGAGAAATATTTAAGTGATCAGCAACTTTATAAGAACTTTTGTAATGATTATAAACCTTAGAAATGATATCTTTTTCGTAGGATTCCATTAAAGTATCAAAATCTTGATCTGAAGCTAAATCATCATTATCTTCCATATTAAATTCAGAGTTGTAATTAAAAATATTTTTAGGAATATTTTTTTCTGTAATAACATGAGTAGGAGAAGTTAATATTATCTTTTGAATAATATTTTGAAGTTCTCTAATATTACCAGGAAAACTATAATAAGAAATCAACTTTACAGCCTCCTTAGTTATTATTTTATTCATATTAAATTCTCTACAATATTTTTCAAAGTAATGTTTAATTAATTCTAGTAAATTTTCTCTTCTTTCTCTAAGAGGAGGTATTTTAAGTTCAATTACATTTAATCTATAATAAAGATCTTCTCTAAAAGTCTTTTCTTCAACTTTTTTAAGTAAGTCACAGTTTGTAGCAGAAATTATTCTTATATCAACTTTTTTTTCTTTCATGCCACCAACAGGAATGAAAGTCTTCTCTTGAATTAATTGTAAAAACTTAGCTTGTAAACTTTGTGGAATTTCTGCTATTTCATCAAAAAATAAAGTTCCACCATTGGCAAGTTCCACTAAACCAGCTTTACCTTTAGAAGAAGCGCCTGTAAAAGCTCCTGGAGCATAACCAAATAACTCCGATTCTAAAAGTTCAGCAGAAATTGTAGCACAGTTTATAGTAATAAAAGGTTTATCATCTCTTCTACTATGTTTGTGTATATACCTAGCTAAAGAACTTTTTCCAGTACCAGATTCACCAAGAAGAAGTACTATAACATCAGTTTTAGAAATCTGAGTTACTGTATTTATTATAGGTCTCATTACACTTCCTGTAAGGATAATATCTGTTTCTATTTTTAAAGTAGTTCTATAAATATTTTCAATTTCGTTTTTATATTTTTTTACTTCATTTTGAGTATCTTCCAGTTTATTTTTTATTTGATTTAATTCTGTTATATCTCTAGTGTTTTCTACTATATATTCAATTTCTCCGCTTTTATCAAAAATAGGAGTGGCAGTCAAAATTAATTGTTTGCCTGCATTGGTAAACTGTTCCATGGAACAAGCTTTTTTTGTTTTTAAAACTTGTGGAACAGGTCCAATTGTTGAGTAACCATTTTCTGGTAAATAAAGAACGTTTTTACCAAGCATGTCTTCTTTTTTCATACCGTAATTTTTTTCAAAGGCTTTATTACAGTAAATTAAAATACCTTTGTTGTCTGTAACACAGATTTCATCATGAGATGCATCTATTACTTTTTTATAAAAATCCTCGCTGAATTTCAAAATTATCCCCCTTGTAAGTCATTTACGACTTAAATATTACTTGAATATTTCTTATGTTTCGAATAAGTCGCAATCAACTCAATTATATTGCATTACTAAGTCAATTACAACTTATTTAGTATGAATACTTATTGTAATAATGAATTAATTATTAAATATAAACAATATGAGATTGTTTTATCACAAAAAATAAAATGAAAAGATGATATATAACCTTAAATATGGAAGTATTTAAATAAATTACTTTATATGCAATATCATAATTAAGCATCTAAAACTTGGCACGGTATTTGCTATAATAAAAGTTGGAGAAAACTTAAGACATAGATGGAGGAACAAAAGAAATGGGTTACTTATATATAGGGTTAGCAGGTATGTTTTGGTCAACAATAGGTCTATTTACAACAAATTTAGCTAAAGCAGGTCTAAGTACAGAAGAAATAAGTTTTTTAAGACTTTCTGTAGGCTGTTTAATCTTAGTAATGTATGCAATAATTAAAAATCCTGGGTTATTAAAAATTTCAAAAAAAGGACTTTTTTATTCTATTATAATAGGTTTATTATGCCAAGGAATGTTTAATTATTGTTATGTAAATGCAATTAAAAGTTCAGGGAGTGCAGTAGCAGCAGTGTTACTTTATACATCTCCTATATTTATAACAGTATTTTCAAAAGTAATTTACAAAGAAAAAATTAATAAAATGAAGTTAATATCATTATCAACATGTGTAGTGGCAGCTATACTTGCTGTTACAGGAGGAAATCTAAATTTACAAAGTATAAGTAGTACTGGAATTATATTTGGAATCATGGCGGCAGTTCTTTATTCATTAATGCCGATAATAAGTAAAAACATATTAGATGAAGTAAATAATTTAACAATGATGATTTATTCATTTTTAACTGGAGCTTTAATGCTTATAAGTCGAGTAGATTTTACTAGAGTAAGTGGAAGTATTACTGATTTAAACGTATTACCAAACATTATAGGTTTTGGTTTGTTTTCAGGTGCCCTAGCTTATATCTGCTATACTTCAGGTGTTAAAAGTGGAATTGAATTATCAATAGCAGGTGTAATTGCTTCTATAGAATTAGTATTTGCACAAATAATAGGCTGGACTATCATGGGAGAACCTTTTAACTTTGTAAAAGTTATAGGAGTTATGTTAATGATGGTTTCTGCAGTAGTAGCAATTAAAAGTGCTAAAACTGCCACAGTTGAAAACGCTGAAGATGACTTTGAAATTGGAAAAGTTGTTGAAGCTTAAATTTGCCCTTTAAAATTTATAAATATAAATTATAAAATTCGCTTCGCTCATATCGCCAACGATATATCTTTGCTACCGCTGCAGATAAATCCGTTGCTAAAAAATATTATTTTTTAATATGTAGAAGTGAATATAAAAAGCCTCAGATAAATAATTTTATTTGAGGCTTTTTATGTTTACTTATTATATTTAATACCTTGATATGAATCTCTAGTTTTTAATGTATCATCTATTTGATTTAACACTTCCCACTTCTTTAAACTCCATAGTGGACCTACTAAGTCTTCCTTTTTACCGTCTCCAGTAAGTCTATGAATTATCATTTCAGGTGGTAAGATTTCCAACTGATCACAAACAAGATTTACATATTCGTCTTGTGTCATTAAACTCATCATATTTTTATCAAGCATTCTTGACATAGGTGTGTTTTTTATAACATGAAGTAAGTGAATTTTTATTCCATGAACTTTTAAATCAGCCACAGCCTTAGCAGTTTGCATCATCATATTATAATTTTCACCAGGAAGTCCGTTTATAATGTGAACTACAACTTTAATATTTTTAGCATGTAATTTTTCTACACCATCTAAAAAGGATTGATAATCGTGGCCTCTATTTATAATTTTAGAAGTAGAGTCATGTATAGTTTGTAGGCCTAGTTCAACCCATAAATTAGTTCTTTCGTTTAACTCTCCTAAATATTCTACAACATCATCATCTAAACAGTCAGGTCTAGTAGAAATAGAAAGTCCTACAACATCATCTTGTTCTAATATAGTTTCATATTTTTCTCTTAAAACTTCCAGTGGAGCATAAGTGTTAGTATAAGCCTGGAAATATCCTATATACTTAGCACTTGGCCATTTTTTCAACATCATTTCTTTTATATCTTCAAATTGTTTTATTAAATCATCCTTAGGATTTCCTGCGAAATCTCCAGAACCTTCTTTACTACAGTAAGTACAACCACCGTAAGCTACTTTTCCGTCTATATTTGGGCAAGTAAACCCAGCATTTATAGATACCTTGAAAATTTTTTGTCCGAAGTTATTTCTAAGATAATAATTCCAAGTATGATATCTTTTATTGTTATCAAAAGCGTATTTAAACTTTGTCATATAATCACCTTTTTCCTATGATTTCTATCCTAGATATATTAACATAAATTCTTTTCATATACAAATTTCCTTTAGTAATAATTGTTACAATGTTGAAATATATTTATCTGAATAAAGTTTTTTTTTATTAATAGAATTTATTAATGATAAATTTAAGGGGGGATTGAAAAATTGAGTAACGATAAGAATAAAAATTCATCAAAAAAGAAAAGAAATATAACTAGAAATACTAAGGAAGAAAAAATAACAAAGGAAGAAAAAGGGGAGGAGACGATAAATGATAAGGAGGAAACTAAAAATGTAAAAATAGAAACTGTAGATGAAAATAAAACGATAAATATTAATAAACATAAGAAACTATATATAGTAGGAGGATGTATATGTATACTTCTGGGTATAATATATTTTTCTGCTAGAAGATATGATAATTTAGTTTATCCAAATGTGGAGCTATATAATGAGGATATTTCCAAATTAAATGAAAAAGAGTTAGAAAATAAAATAAATGATACTAAAGCATTTATAGGCAATAATACAATTACCGTAAAGGTAGAAGATAAAAGCTATGATTTTAAGGTAAAAGATTTAGTAAAAGATTATAATGAAGATAAAACAGAAAATGAAATATATGATTTTGGTAGAGATGAAAACTTCTTATCACAATTTGGATTAATTACTTTAGGCGTACAAAGAAATTATCAATTTGATTTAAAAATAAATGAAGAGGTTTTAAAAGAAAAAATAAAAGATGTATATAAAGATAGTGAAATAGATACAGTAGAGCCAACAATAACATCTCAGGGAGATAAATTATCAATTAAAGAAGGGGAAAATGGTAAAGCTATAGATAAAAAGGATTTAAATAATAAAATAGTAGCTGCAATAAATAGTAGTGAAATTGGTAAAACTACAGTTGTTATAAATGAAAAATATAAAACAACTAAACCTAAAATAGATGTAGCACATTTAAAGAAAGTTGATACTAAAATATCTACTGCTACAACATATTATGGAGGAACTGGATACAATAGAGGTTTAAATATTGATAATGCTGCCAACAAAATTAATAATACTATATTAATGCCTGGAGAAGAATTTTCTTATGAAGAGGCAGTAAGCCCAGTAGAATTGTATAATGGATATTATATGGCTCCAGTTATAGTTAATGGAACACATAAAGATGCACCTGGTGGAGGCGTATGTCAAGTATCTTCAACACTTTATAATGCAGAATTAAAAGCAGGAATTCTTCCAACAGAAAGATATAATCACTCTAAAAGTGTATCCTATGTACAAAGAGGTTTAGATGCAACTTTAGCAACAGGTAGCAAAAACTTAAAATTTAAAAATACTTATGATTATCCAGTTTATATTCGTGCATACACTGTAGGTGGGCAAATTACTGTAGAATTTTGGTCAAATAGTAGTGTAACAAAAGGAAAAAAATATACTCCAGTAAGTTTTGTACAAGGAAATGTAGCCAACACTTATCTTTACGAGTATAATAGTAAGGGTGAATTAGTAAATAAAACTTATATTGATACAAGTATTTATGGATAAAATGACAAATATCATTTAAAGTAATGTTAATTCAGCAAAAGATAATACATAAAAACACAAAAGAATAAACATAAAGGAGAAATAAATCATGAAATTATTTTTAGACACAGCAAATGTGGAAGATATTAAACAAGTAAACGATATGGGCGTTATATGTGGTGTAACTACAAACCCATCATTAATAGCAAAAGAAGGAAGAGACTTCATAGAAGTAGTTAGAGAAATAGCATCTATAGTAGATGGACCAATAAGTGGAGAAGTAAATAGTGATGATGCTGAAGGAATGATAGTAGAAGCTATGGAAATAGTTAAAATTCACGAAAACATGGTAGTTAAAATACCTATGACTGCAGAAGGACTAAAAGCAGTTAAAGCATTAGCAGCTAAAGGAATAAAAACTAACGTAACTTTAATATTCTCAGCTAACCAAGCATTATTAGCTGCAAGAGCAGGAGCATCTTATGTATCTCCATTCCTTGGAAGATTAGACGATATATCAACTAATGGTATGGATTTAGTTAGAACAGTAGCAGAAATGTTTGATATACATGGTATAGATACAGAAATAATAGCTGCAAGTGTAAGAAATCCAGTACATGTGACTGATGCAGCTTTAGCTGGAGCTCATATAGCAACAGTTCCTGCTAAACTAGTTTACCAAATGTTAAACCACCCATTAACTGATCAAGGTATTGAGAAGTTCAAAAAAGATTGGGCAGATGCCTTTGGAGAAAAGTAATAATTTAATCAATTAATAACATAAGGCACCTAGATAATATCTAGGTGTTTTTTTCATTTTTAGAAATTGCCAAAACATAAAAGATGATGATGAAAACAATCACGATTTTTAGTAATTAGAAATATATTTATATTAGATACAGTAATTATATGTTCTGTAATTTAAATATGAGGAGTGTTATTAATGGGATATAATAAAAATATGAAAAAAGCTTCTGTTAATCATAACTGCAACTGCAATTGTAACTGTAAATCTAAATGCTCAGTTAATGATGTTGAGGAAATATTAGATAATTTTGAAGGGGTAGAGGAAGAAACACAAGAGGAAATAATGGATGTTATAGAATTATTACAATATGCAGTAGATGAGCTAGATAATTTAATGAGATTAAACACTGAGCAATCTGAGATAGACGATCAGATAGATAAATGGAAAGAGGATTGTATAAGGGAGAATGACGTTAGTTGGTCAACATGTAAATGTGATGAAACAAAAAATCAATATAATGTTTATAATGAAAAAGTAGAAGATTTAATTGAAGAAACTATGGTATTAGTGGAAGAAGCACTTAAAAATGTTATGACAGCAAAGTCTTTATTTAGTAAAAAAATTGATGTATATAACCATATAAAAAGCAATTGTTATCTAGAACTAGATGATAGAAGTTGTGGTTGTGGTAAGGGGTATACTAGAAATTATGAAGATGAAGATAGTTATAAATAAATATAAATGTCATTGTAAGGATAAACTACTAAAAAACAGGAGTAAATGTACTGAAATCCAAAAGATGGACTTTATACTGGAATGATTTTTCATTCCAGTATTTTTCAATAAATAAGTATGAAGATTTAGTAATATCTTTAATATAATATTGTAAGAAAGTCACTTATATAGAAAAGAGAGTACTTTTCAAATCGATTAAGTGCTATTGAATATGAAATAGAATATATGTATGATGACTTATATTATATAAATATAAAATTACATGTTTAGAATAATTACTATTTGTACATAATGATAGTTAGGTGCATATTCAATAGCAAACTACAATCTATATCGGAAATAGATTGTAGATGTGAATCCTAACATCATATACATTCTTTACCACCTTGAGATTTCAAGGTGGTTTTTGTTTTTATAATTTTAATCAATATTGTTTTATATAATTATTAAATAAATTATTTTACTATGAAACAACATTGAAATAATCTTAAGTATTGAGGGAGAAGTAGTAATGATTAAGAAAAAAGGACAACGTATAGCAGTAATTGCTATGGCAGCAGCATTATTAAGTCAAAGTGTACAACCAATATTTGCACTTGAAAATCAATCAGCTAAACCATCGAGAGCTGAAATCATCCAAACAGTTGAACAAACAGAAGATGTAGTAGAAGAGAATACAGAATCTAAAGAATCAAAATCTACTATAGACTTTAAGGTTATGGCAATAAGTGATTTACATGCCAACTTAATGAACTATGATTATTATACTGGTTCAACAACAAAAGATTCAGGATTAGTTAAAGCAGCTACTCTTATTAAGCAAGAAAAAGCAAAAGCTAATAAATCTGAAAAATTAAATGTAGATAAATATGGAAATGTAAGTTATGAAATAAATGATGACGAAACTAAGTTAAATAATCTTTCATCAAAGGGTGTAGAAAATAATACTGCAACAGAAGCAGTTGTTAAAAAATATCATGATGCTACAGATTTTTATGTAAATGAAAAATCATATAAACAAAAAACTCTCTAAGTATATTTAGAGAGTTTTTTTGTTTATTACCAAGGTTTGCCCCATTCACTATAATGATAATCATCTTTCCATTCTAAATCAGTAGTAATACGAAAATTACCATAACTGCCAGTTGAATTATAATAAATATTAACTACAGTGAATTTAGTTACTAAATCCTTATTAATTATAACTTGGTATTTATCATCAATAACATATACATTATCCTTCGAAGTAGGCTCATCCTGAGCTACATTAAATACAGGACCATATCATGCTATTTCTTTTATATATACTCTTATATATTTATTTTGATTTATTGCATCTTTGTTATATAAATCATATTGTTTAAACATATCATCAAGAGCTACTTTGGCTAAATCCGTAATATTTACAATCATATATAAAAATCCCTTCTTATTTAATAATACAAATATTTTATCCAAATATTTAGATTATATCGTAAGAGTAATTTGTATTAGATTAAATTTGTCCAAAAGATTTCCAAAGAAGATTATAATTTCATTAAATTTTTTGATAATATATTGATTATGCGATGTTTTACAGAAAAATACAATATTATTAATAATGCAAAACTTATATTAACTAATAGAAATCCTAGGCATATGATATTCATGTACTTAGGATTTTTGTTTTGAGTAAAAAGTGTACAGAAATTCATTTTAATACAAATAGATAAATTGTCTATAAAATATAAAAATATGAAAATTGAGGATAAAATTATACTATACTTATATTAAGTGTTGAAAAAATACGTATTTAGGGGGACTTAAAATGATTCTTATGATTGATAACTACGATTCTTTTGTATACAATTTAGTTCAATATATAGGAGAATTAGGGGAAGAAATATTAGTGAAAAGAAATAATGAAATAACAGTAGAAGAAATAGAAGATTTAAATCCAGAAATAATAGTTTTATCACCAGGTCCATGTTCACCAACAGAGGCAGGAATTTGTATAGATGTGGTAAATCATTTTAAGGGAAAAAAACCTATTCTTGGCATATGTTTAGGTCACCAAACTATAGGTCATGTATTTGGAGGAAAGGTAGTTAAAGCATTGGAACCTGTACATGGAAAAGTACATAGCATAGTACATGAAAATAAAGGTTTATTTACAGGGTTAAATAACCCATTGAATGTAACAAGATATCATTCTTTAATAGTAGAAAAAAGTAGCTTACCTGAGGATTTAGAGATAACTGCAGTAACTGAAAAAGGTGAGATAATGGGGCTTAGACATAAAAATTATCTTATTGAAGGTGTTCAATTCCATCCAGAAGCTATTTTATCAGAGCAAGGACATGAGGTGCTTAGAAACTTTATAAAAGAGGCTAGAGAAAGGGTGGAAATATAATATGATCAAAGAGATTAATACTAAACTGGATGCATTTGAATTATTTACAATTTTTAAAGATGAAAAAGATAGTTTTATTTTAGATAGTGCCATGGATAAAGAAAAGTTAGGTAGATATTCTTTTATTAGTAGTAATCCATTTAAAATACTAAAATACAAAGCTAGTGAAGAGAATCCACTAAATTATTTGGAGAAAGAATTAAGTAAATACAAAGTAGAAAATAACACTCATCTACCTTTCATAGGTGGTGCAGTTGGTTACTTATCCTATGATTTAGGAAACTATTTAGAAGACCTTCCAAGAACTGCAAAAGATGATTTAGATGTATATGATTTATATTTTGGATTATACAATTATGTAATAGTAGTAGATCATTTAGAGAAAAAGACTTATATAGCTACACCAGATTTAGATATGGAAAAAGAAAAAATTATTACTTTTATTATTGAAAATAAAATTTGTGAAGCAGAGATGGATGGTATAAATCAAATTTGTTATGAAGAGAAAGAAGTAGCTCCAATTAAACTACAGTCTAATTTCACAAAAAAAGAATTTGAGAATTCTGTACAAAAAGTCAGGGATTATATTAAATCTGGAGATATTTATCAAGCTAACTTAACTCAAAGATTTACTGGAAAAACTACTTTATCTAGTTATGAATTATATAGAGATTTAAGAAAAGTAAGCCCTGCACCCTTTGGAGCTTATTTAAACTTTGGTGATTTCAATATTTTATCTAACTCTCCGGAGAGATTTATAAAATGTATAGATAGAAAAGTGGAAACTAGACCTATAAAAGGAACTAGACCTAGAGGTGAAAACAAAGAAGAAGATTTAAAACTTCAAGAAGAATTGAGAAATAGTGAAAAAGATAGAGCAGAGTTACTTATGATAGTTGATTTAGTAAGAAATGATATAGGAAAAATATCTAAAATAGGAAGTGTAAAAGTACCGGAATTGTTCGTAATAGAGCCCTATACAAATGTTAACCACTTAGTTTCTACAGTAGTAGGAGAACTTCAAGATGACAAAGATGCTATAGATGTTATAAAAGCAACTTTCCCAGGGGGATCTATTACAGGGGCACCTAAAATTAGATCTATGGAAATTATAGATGAATTAGAGCCTACACAAAGAAATGTTTATACAGGTTCTATTGGATATATTGGATTCAATGGTGATATGGATTTAAATATAGCCATAAGAACTATGGTGAAAAAAGAGGATGATGTGTACTTCCAAGTAGGTGGAGGAATGACTTGGGGTTCTGATCCAAGTGATGAATATCAAGAGACTTTAGATAAGGCTAAATCTATAATGAAGGCTTTGAGAGGTTATTATGAAGAAGAATGTGAGCTTTAATAGTGAGCTGAGCAAGTTTGGCATTGGATTATTTGAAACTATAAAAATAGAAGATACCCCACTAGATTTAGACTTACATATGAAGAGGATGTTTGATTCTATTGAAGCGTTAAACATAAATATTAAATATGATAAGGCTTTTTTAAGAAAAGAAATTTTGGAATATGTAAATATAAATAAAATAAATAATAAAGCATTAAGATTAACTGTATTTGATGAAGGCTACAATATTTCCACGAGAGATATACCTTATGATAAAGAAGCTTATGAGAAAGGTTATAAATTAAATATTTCACCAATAAAAAGGGGGAATAGTATTCTTCATAAACATAAAACTACAAACTACTATGAGAATATTTATACAAAGAGATATGCGAATTTTAATAATTTTGATGATGGTCTATTTGTAAATTGTGAGGACCATATTTTAGAATGCTCAATGAGCAATATATTTTTTATAAAAGATAATACAGTATATACTCCAAATGAAAAATTACCCATATTAAATGGTATAATGAAGAAAAGAATCTTTGATATTTGTAATAATTTAAATATAGAGATAATAGATACAAATATTAAATTAAATCAACTAGAGGACTATGATTTTGCTTTTATTTCAAATAGTTTAGTGAAAATTATGAAAATTACTCAAATAGAAGATGTAGTTTTTGATTCATCTAATGAAACATTTAATAAAATATTATGTTGTATTAATTAAAATATAGTTACTGAAGAGGAAATAAAGGAGCAAATAAATATGAAAAAGACATTATTTAATGGGGACATAAAGATTAAAATTAACTCCTGTGGAAAAAGCATTAAAGTAAAAGAAGATAAAATGATAATGGCAGGGCCTTGTGCAATTGAAAGTTATGAACAACTTTTAAAAACTGCAAAGTTTGTTAAATCACAAGGAGCAAATATATTAAGAGGTGGAGCTTTTAAACCAAGAACGTCACCCAACTCTTTTAGAGGATTAAAAGAAGAAGGTTTAGAAATTTTAAAAACTGTAAAAAAGGAAACTGGACTTGCTGTTATAACAGAGCTTATGGATATTAGAGATTTGGAAAAAATATATGAAGTAAGTGATATAATTCAAATAGGTTCTAGAAATATGCAAAACTTTACACTTTTAACGGAGGTTGGAAAACAAGACAAGCCTGTTATGTTAAAGCGAGGAATATCAGCAACTATAAGTGAGTGGATAGGAGCATCAGAATATATCTCACATGAAGGAAATCATAAAATAATAATGTGTGAAAGAGGAATTAGAACTTACAATGATTACACTAGAAACACATTAGATTTAGCAGCAGTGCCTATTATACAAAGAGAAACTAATTTACCAGTAGTAGTGGATCCAAGCCATGGAACTGGTGTTAGAGAGCTAGTTAAGCCAATGTCTTTAGGGGCTATGGCCTGTGGAGCTGATGGTTTGATGATAGAAGTTCATCCAAGTCCAAATGATGCACTGTCAGATGGAATGCAGTCCCTTCATTTTCCTGAATTTGAAGATTTGATGAATGATTTAAATAAAAATATGATGATACTATAAATAAAAAACAGCTTTTTATGATGAAAAATCATAGGAAGCTGTTTTTTTATTATAAGTGTTGGGAGTTTTGAGCAAAGCGAATTTTAAGGTTTATTTAAGGTTAAGTTTATAATGATTTAAACTTCAAACCTTATACTGAGTACATGATAACAAAGAGAGAAGAGCTACAATGATTAAGTGGGAGATTAAAAAAATCTTAAAAGAAAAAATAAATCTAATAACTCTAGGCTTGCTATTAGTACTGTTTTTACAAATGAGTTTTATAAAGCCAATGCTAGAAACTGAAAATGAATATTATGGACGTTATTATAGCAATTATAATGTGCATTACAAAGAAATAGGAGTTTATAGTAAGGTATTTTCAAAATTAAACTTTTTATCTAATAAATTAAATGATAATGAAATAGAAAGAGAAAAAATAGAAAAGATGAGAGAAGACTGGATTGCAAATATATCTCGTGATATAAAGACACCTATATCTTCTATAAAAGGATATGCAGAGATTTTAGAATATGATTGTGATTTTTCAAAGAAATAAATATGCTAATATTATTAATGATAAGGCTCATATTGTGGTGAGTGATAATGGTGTAGGAATTAATGAATAAGAGTTGAAATATATTTTTGAAAGATATTATAGAGGAATTTATTTAATAATGTTAAAATTATTATGAAATAAAAACATAGATATTAGACACAAGGGGGATGACGTGATGAATAATATCATATATGAAAAAGTTAATTTAAATCCTAAACTTCCTGCATTATTAGGATACTTTGGTAAAGAAAATAGTGATGTAAAAAGATATTTTTATAGTCCTCCTCATTGGCATAGAAGTATTGAGATTATATTTATTACTGAAGGGGAAATAGAGGGAGTAATAAATGGTATAAAGTTTAAATCAAGTGAAGGGGAGTTTATTCTTGTAAATAGTGGAGATGTTCACGAAATTGAGAAATATCAGGGGAAGATGTATGGAGGAGTATTAATGGTGTTGTCTTATGACTTCCTAAAAAAAGTATATCCTAATATTGATAATGTTCACTTTGATATTACAAGTTCTAATATAAAAAAAGATAGATTAGTAGAGATTTTTTTAGAAATTAAAGAGTTTTATTTAAAGCCAATAGAATTAGATTATATTATAATACATTCATATATTTACGAAATACTACATATTCTTCTTACAAATTATAAAAGTGATATAAAAAAGGAAAATAGAAAAAGCTATTTTAAGTATAGAGAAAGACAAAAGGAAATATTATTATATATTAGTGAAAATTATAAAGAAGAGCTAACTTTAGAACATGTTTCTAAGGAATTTTTTATGAGTAGTGAATACTTCTCAAGGAAATTTCATAAATGGTTTGGTGTTACTTATAAAGTTTATTTAAATAACATTAGACTTTCTAAAGCCTACGAAGACATAATAAACACTAATGATAATATTCAAGATATAGCATTTTTACATGGATTTTCAAATGTAAAGTCTTTTATAAATGTATTTAAGCAAAAGTATAATATGACCCCATATAAATATCGACAAAGTTATAAGGAGTCAAGAATTGACATAAAAGAGAGCAAGAAATAACAACAATAATTTAATAGGAAATGATAAAATTTTAATTAGTAAAATAAGCATACAATTTTTAGAAAACAATTGTATGTTTATTTTTTACTAAAAAAGAAAACGTTTTTAGGGATTTTAAAATATAAACTATAAAGGGGAGAGTAAAAATGGTTAGAAAGTATTCTAAGGAATTATTAGATAAGATTGTTGAAAGACAAGAAATGGTTGATATTAAAGGTACTAAAGTCTTAGTTAAGAACTTGCCTGATAGCGATGAAGTAGGAGCAATGGATCCTCGTCTTTATAATGATAGCAAAAAACAAATGAAAATAATGCGATTTATGCCAAAAAGTATGATGAAAATGGATACTTCTCCAAAGTCAATTGATAAGCTGAGAAATATGTTTGGGGAAATAAAGAGTATTCCAATAGTAAAAAAAAGCATTGATATTATAAATGAAAATGTGGAAGCTAGTGATGGATATAAAATACCAGTTCGTGTATATAAATCAGAAACTATGAAAGAAAATGCTCCAATACTTTACTTTATTCATGGAGGGGGATTCTTTGGAGGTTCTCCAGATGTTGTTGAAGAATTAGCTAAATTAATAGTAGAAAAAACAAATATTCTAGCTTTTTCAGTAGACTATCGTTTAGCGCCAGAAAATCCATATCCAACTGGTCATAATGATTGCTACTCTGTACTAAAATGGATTTATGATAGCGCTGAAGATTTTGGTGGAGATAAAAAGAATATATTTGTAGCAGGAGATAGCGCTGGAGGGAATTTAACTCAATACTGTACTACAAAGGATTTAGAAGATAAATTAGGTATGGTAAAAGGACAATTATTACTTTACCCTACTGTAAATATGGCTAATGTGGAAGATGAATATTTCAAGTGGAGTAAAGATGAATATGAGATAGCTCCTAAACATAGACATGGTGTAGAAATGATGTTAGATATATTTAATGGAATGAGTGATGGCATGGAAAGTATTTTAGGAACTAGTGATGTGAAAAATAAGTACTTAACACCATATATTGGAGATATGAAAGATTTACCGCCTACATTTATTACAGTTGGAGAACATGACTTTTTAAAAGTAGAATGTTTAGCTTATGCTGCAAAGCTCACAAAAGGTGGAGTTGATACAACAACTGTATTATATAAAGGATTTGGTCATGCTTATGGAGATAATATAGGTGTATATCCACAAAGTGAAGACTGTGCTATAGAAATGGGTAATTTTATTTTAAAATACAGTAAATAAAATATATTGAATCAAGGGGAAGTATATGAAGAAAAAATATACAATAGGGTTATCGATTATAGGAATTTTGTTAGTAATATTTGCATTTACAGATTTGCAAATTTCTCATGAAGTTTATAACCCTCAAAGTAAATTTGGATTACTGTTTGAGGCAATTGGAGAGTTTCCTGCTGCAGTTATAGCTACTTTTTGTACAGTTGCTTTAATGTTGACGAGAGATAAAGAAAAATCATTAAAATATAATTTGAGAACAATGGGATATATTGTTTTATTACTGTTTTTATCATCTATGGCAGCAATGTTACCAATTAAATATTTTAATGGTCCTAAAGTACTGATTCCTATACTTATGATTTTCTACATTGGTGTTTCTTATTTAATTGCTAAGAAATATGCAACAACAAATAAAGAAGAGTTACGAAAAGCTGCCATAGTGGGAGTGTTAACATTTGTATTTGTAATAATTGCATTTAATTCTATAAAACTCTTATGGGGAAGAGAACGTTATAGACATATGATTGCAGTAGGTTCTTTTGCTGGATTTTCCAAGTGGTTTACTCCACAAGGATTGGCATCTGGAAATGAATTTATGTCATTCCCTTCAGGTCATAGTGCAAATGCAGCAATTATGATTTGGATTACGCTTATACCAACATTTATAACTGATTTAAAAGATAAGAAAAATTGGTTTATAGGTTTTGCTATATTATGGATATTATTAGTGCCAATTAGCAGAATCATAGTAGGAGCTCACTTTGCATCAGATGTTACTATGGGAGTAACTATAACATTAGTCATATTTACAATATTAAAAAATAAGTATGTGAAAAATACAGAAGATGAAAATGAAATATCTTCTACAACTATCTAAATAAAATATTAAAAACTTAAGTTAAAGGGAGAAGTATATATGAATATAAAAGGAATAATAAGTCAAATGACTTTAGAAGAAAAGGCATCTTTATGCTCAGGGTTAAATTTTTGGAATACTAAACCAATAGAAAGATTAAATATACAATCAATAATGATGACTGATGGACCTCATGGACTAAGAAAACAAGCTGCATCAGCAGACCATTTAGGAATAAATGAAAGTGTACCCTCAACATGTTTTCCAACTGAATCAGCATTAGCTTGTTCATGGAATAGAGATTTATTAAAAGAAATGGGAGTAGCTCTAGGAGAAGAATGTCAAGCTGAAGATGTATCAATAATACTAGGTCCTGGAGTAAATATAAAAAGATCACCATTATGCGGAAGAAACTTTGAATATTACTCAGAAGATCCATATCTTTCAAGTGAATTAGCTAAAAACCAAATACAAGGAACTCAAAGCCAAGGAGTAGGTACTTCTTTAAAGCACTTTGCAGCTAATAACCAAGAACATAGAAGAATGACTATAGATACAATAATAGATGAAAGAACTTTAAGAGAAATATATTTAGCTAGTTTTGAAACTGCTATAAAAGAAGGTAAGCCATGGACTGTTATGTGTGCATATAACAAGGTAAATGGTGAATATTGTTGTGAACATCCTAAATTATTAAGTGAAATCTTAAGAGATGAATGGGGTTATGAAGGCTTTGTAGTTTCTGATTGGGGAGCTGTAAATGATAGAGAGAAATGTTTAGAAGCAGGTCTTGAACTTCAAATGCCAGCTGATAATGGTGTGTCAGACGCTTTAATAGTTCAATCTGTGAAAAATAATAAAATAAGTGAAGAAGTATTAGATAGAGCAGTTGAAAGATTACTAAATATAACATTTAAAGCAGTAGAAGAAAATAAAGAAAATGCAACATATAATAAAGAAGAACATCACGAATTAGCAAGAAAGATAGCTAGAGAATGTGTAGTACTTCTTAAAAATAAAGAAAAAATACTTCCTCTTAAAAAGTCAGAAAAGATTGCTGTAATAGGTGAACTTGCTACAAATATTAGATATCAAGGTGGAGGAAGTTCTCATATAAATCCTACTAAGTTAGATAATACATATGAAGAAATAGTAAATTTAACTGGAGAGGATAATGTATTATACAGTAGAGGTTACGATTTAAGCCAAGATGATACTATTGAAGAATTAGTGCAAGAAGCTAAAAAAATAGCAAGTGAAGTTGATAAGGTTATTTTATTTATAGGTCTGCCGGAAAGATATGAATCAGAAGGATTTGACAGAACTCATTTAAATATACCTAAAAACCAAGAAGAACTAGTAAAAGAATTAAAAGCTATAAACGAAAATATAGTAGTAGTTCTAAGCAATGGATCTCCTATAGAGATGCTTTTTGTAAATGATGTAAAAGGAATAGTGGAAGGATACCTTACAGGTCAAGCTACTGGTAGTGCTATAGCGGATATATTATATGGTGAAGTAAATCCTTGTGGTAAGTTAGCTGAAACATTCCCTATGAAATTATCTCATAATCCTTCTTATCTAAACTTCCCAGGTGAAGTTAATAAGGTAGAATACAAAGAAGGAATATTTGTAGGATATAGATATTATGATAAGAAAGAATTAGATGTATTATTTCCATTTGGATATGGACTTAGCTATACAAACTTTGAATATAGTAATTTAAAAGTAGATAAAAAAGAAATAAATGATACTGAAAAATTAAGTGTTACTGTAAAAGTAAAAAATACTGGAGATAGATTTGGAAAAGAAATAGTTCAATTATATGTAAGGGATGTTAAGAGTAATGTCATAAGACCAGAAAAAGAATTAAAAGGTTTTGAAAAAATAGGTTTAAAGCCAGGAGAAGAAAAAGAAGTTCACTTTGAGTTAAATAAAAGAAGCTTTGCTTATTACAACATAGATATAAAAGATTGGTATGTGGAAAGTGGAGAATTTGAAATATTAATAGGCAAATCCTCAAAAGATATAGTTTTAGAAGAAGCTGTTATAGTTAATTCAACAGTTGATATAAAAATGACAGTGACTAAGAATACTGCTATTGGAGATATAGCTCATTTACCAGAGGTTCAAGCTATAATGCAAGGCATGATGCAATTGTTTGCAGGAGGTGCTTTAGGTGAAGGGAATATGTTTGCTGAAATGATGAAATATATGCCTCTTAGAGCAATAGCTACTTTTAACCCTGAAAATGGAAGTGAAATAGTAGAAGGTATATTATCCCAGTTAAATAAATAAATATAATACTTATAAAGCAGATAGAATATCTATCTGCTTTATTTTATTACGAATTGTTATATTGGAGTTTATTTGGTAGAATATAACAATATAGTATATTTTACATTATAGAAGTTATTTTTGATAAGTGGGAATTATAATAAAGCTACTAAAAAAGAATTTAAGAAAGAATAAAATGTATTATACAAATTATAATATAATTATAAAATGAAATAAATAAGCTATAGAAGGAGTTAAAAATGGTATCACAATTATTAATAAATAAATTTGTAAAGGATAAAGAAGACACAGATAAGGAGAAAACTAGAAATGGATATGTGTATTTAGCAAGTATAGTAGGAATAATTTTAAACTTAATATTATCGGTTATAAAAGTTGCAGTTGGTTTTATAAGTGGAAGTGTATCTGTAACTGCAGATGGATTTAACAACTTATCAGATATGGCATCTTCAGTTATAACTATGATAGGTATAAAACTTGCTAATAGACCAGCAGATAAAGAACATCCTTTTGGACATGGAAGAATGGAATATTTATCAGCTTTGATCGTAGCATTTATGGTAATGCTTGTAGGTGTTCAGTTTATAAAAACATCAATTGGGAGAATTTTAAATCCAGTACCTATTACCTTTGAAATAATACCTTTTGTTTTATTATTATTATCTATATTAGTAAAAATATGGCTAAGTACTTTTAATAAATTTATAGGAAATAAAATAAATTCATCTGCATTAAAAGCAGCAGGAATGGATGCATTAGGTGATGTATTTACTTCCAGTTGTGTATTAATATCTTTTTTAGCATCAAAATTCACAGCACTACCTATCGATGGTTATGTAGGACTACTTGTTTCAGTAGCTATACTTTATGCAGGATTTACTTTAGTAAAAGATACAATAAGCCCTTTACTTGGAGAAGCACCAGATGAGAATTTAGTTAATGCTATAAAACAAGGTGTATTATCTTATGACAATATAATTGGAGTTCATGATTTAATAATACATAATTATGGTGTAGGTAAGTGTATGGCATCAATACATGCAGAAATACCATCTAATATAGATATAATAACTATACATGATATTATAGATAATGCAGAAAGAGAAATCTCAGAAAAATTGAATATATATTTAGTGATTCATATGGATCCTATGTGTATACATGATGAAAAGATTAATGATGAAAAGAAAATGGTTGAAGAAATATTAAAGAAATATGAAGCAGTAAAATCCATGCATGACTTTAGAATTACAGAAGGTGATGATAAAGTTAATTTGATCTTTGATATAGTAGCAGATGCAAATATAATTAATGCAAATGAAAAAGAAGAAGAACTTAAAAATAAAATTACAGAAGAGATATTAAGCATAAATGACAAAAGAAATTGTGTTATAACTGTGGATAAAGATTTTTCTTAAAGTAAATAATTATAATTCTATGGAAAAAGGGTGAACATTATGTAGTTCACCCTTTAATTATATTAAACAATATTATATTTTCAGATTTGAAATTAATCAATCTTTTCAATATAGTTGCAATTAATAGAGATATGATTTAGAAAAAGTAATAATCTTTCATAAAGAGGATATACCTTTTCTCCATATTTTATATCTAAATCATGTCCTATCTCCTCTACAGTTTTTTCACCGTCAAGAGAAGTAAATACAGTACTACAAAATTCATCTAGTTCAATTTCTTTATACATAGGAATTCTAAATCTTAATATTCTAAGAATCTTCTGGATTTTATGGTCTTGTTTTTCAAGGACAGTTACTTTTCCAGATTCATCTATTATAAATTTTAAATCATCGCATATTTTAAATTTTAAATTTAATATATCATTATTAGTCTTCACTGTTTTTTACCTTAGCCATCATTATTGGTATTGTAGTAGCTACTACTAAAATAACTAGTAAAACAAAAGCCATCATATTACTAGCAGTAAATCCAGCTGGAACCATAGGTGTTATAACTCCTGATACTTGTAGAATTATACCTATTAAACCTATAATAGAACCACCAGCAACTAGTCCTGAAGATAAACTTATACCATTAGATACTTTTACTTCTTTTTCATGAGTATCTTTAGACATTTTTTCAACAAATAAACGTATTAATGCTCCTACTAGAATTATTGAAGTAGTTGATATAGGTAAATAGAAACCTATGGCAATAGTCATTATTGGTAGATTTAACATAAATAACACTAAAGCTATAACTATACCTGATATAACCATAACCCAAGGTAAATTACCTGACATTATACCTGATGTTAAAGTAGACATTAAGTTTGCTTGTGGCAAAGCAAATGGTGCATCTGCTCCTGTGATTGCTAATTGACCAGCAAGTATAGAGATTGTTCCAATAACTACAACAACACCAACTATAGATGCTAGTGCAAAACTATTTTGCATCTCTTTTTTACTACCACCGATTATATAAGTGACTTTTTGAGATTGATTATATCCACCAGCTACAGATATGGCAGTAACCATAAAGGCTGCAAATAATAGTAGTGATTTGTTGTCAGCAAGAGAAGTCCATCCTGAAACAACAAATACTAGTGTTAATATAACTAATGAAGCTATTGTCATACCGGATACAGGTAAATTTGAAGTTCCTATTGTACCGGTTAAACGTCCAGAAACGATTACAAATAAGAAGGATAATATTAGGGCAACTATAGCTCCAACTATGGCCATAGTAATACTTCTAGATATTAAATAGGCAGCAATTAATCCTATTACAACGCCTCCTATAAGTATTAACATTTCACTAGAATCACCTTTTTCACCACTATTACCTTTTCTTGCGTTTAATGTTTCTCTTATAGATACTACTATAGTAGGAATAAGCTTAACAGCTCCAATTATACCACCACAAAGCATCATACCTGCACCAATATATTTTACATAACTTCCTGATATGGAGTTAACATCCATGGAACTAATAGCTACGGAAGCATCATTCCATATAAACATATCTTTTGATGCCATATCAGAGAAGTAACCGATAAGTGGAGCAATGGCAAAGTTAGATAATATGGATCCAGCAAACATAGTTAAAGAAACATCTAATCCAACTATAAATCCTATACCAAGTAAAAGTGGATTCACTTCTGTGGAGAATTTCCACTTATAAAATGGAGTTCCTAAAAAAGTCATAGTGCTATTAATTAGATTTAAGAAGGAACTAGTTAAAACATTTATAATACCACTTATTACAAAACCAATTCCCATATATTTAATAGCATCGCCACCACCTTGTGAAGCAACTAGGGTTTCAGATATTGCCATAGACTCTGGATACATTAATTTTCCATGTTCTTCAATCATTAAGTAATTATAAACTAAAGAAGAGCCACCTATACCAAATAAACTTCCTCCCACACCTGTTACTAAACCTTCTAAGAAAGTAATATTACTTCCTATTAAAATGATTGCAGGTAATACATAAATTAAACCACTGGCTATGGACTCACCACCAGAAGACATTCCTTGAATTATATTTTTTCCAAGTATGCCCTTATCACGGGCGAAAGCTCCTACTAGCATTGAACCTATTATGGCACCTGGTATTCCTGCTGCAACAGTAAGTCCAGACTTCATACCAGAATAGGCAGTACTTGCAGCAAATACTGCAGAAAGAATTACACCTATTATTAATATTGCCACGTTTGTACCTTTTTGAGATTTGTCAGTTATGTAAGGCACATAGTCTTTTCCGGGTACGCCACCATAGGCTTCTTTTGGTAATTTGTTACTCATTATGTCATCTTCCTTTCTTTTGATTAATAAATTTAAATATCTTAGTTATAAATAAGATATTTATTAAAAAATTTTATATAATCATAATATAGTGTTTAACATTTAATCAAAAAATAACCATATTTTTTATAAAATAAAAGTTATTTTTATATTTTTAAAAGTTGTTGTATTTATTAGAAAATAAACTTATTATTTTGGTATAATATTAATTGGGAAAATATAACACACAAGACGATAACTGAAAGAGAGCGTAGTAATACAATGGACAAAAAAAAGAGAGCAATAGTAACAATCTTAGTGTATTTTTTAGTAATGATAATAGGAGTAATTATATCTAATAAAATTTCCAATTTAATTGGTGGAAATATAATAGATGGAATGCAAGTAGACGAAGATAATATAATACAAAAATTAATAATACAAATTCCCCCAACTATATGTATCATATATATGATAAAAAAATATTACGGATGGGAAAATGCAGGATTTACAAAAGCTAATAAAAAAAGTTTAATATGGTTTTTGCCTTATGTAATAGTACTAATATTTATGTTAAAAGGATTTATTGTTGGAATATATACTAGCATAAATTCATTTGATATTAATACTTATAAACTTCTAATATTAACTTTTTTAGGTGTATCAATGGCAGGGTTTTGTGAAGAAGTTATTTTTAGAGGGATAGTTTTAGATTCCTTCAAATCTGATAAATCTATGATAGGAGCAATGATTTTTAGTAGTTTAGGTTTTTCAATTTGTCATATAACTACTTTAATCATGGGTATTCCTGTATTAGATGTAGTATGGAGGGTAATAAGTTCCAGTTTATTAGGATTTTCATTTGTGGGATTAGTAATTAAGATTAATAATATTTGGCCTATTATACTTTTTCATATAATATGGAACTATATAATAATGGCATCTCATGCCATAAGAATAGAAATATCGATAGCTGCTGGACTATGTAATATTTTAAATATAGTTATGGCAGTTGTATTGTGGAGTATTATTATAAAAGATGAAATGAAAAAGAAAAAAGCCTTAATTTAAAAATTCAAATATCATGTTATGAATAGATAACAAAATTCTTATTTTATTGAAGGAATTATACTTATTTTGTCGAATACATATGTATTGGAAAATTAATAGTAAGGAGTTACAAATATGAGAGAAGAAGCATTAGAATTATTACAAAAATATTTAAAAACTGATTATATGCTAAAACATAGCTTTGCTGTGGAGGCTGTAATGAGAGAAGTGGCTAAAAAATTAGAGCCAGAAAAAGAAGAAAAATGGGCAATAGCAGGACTTTTACATGATTTAGATTCAGATATTACAGGGAGAGAACCTGGGGTAGTAAATGATGCCCATGCTTTTAAAACAGTGGAACTTTTAAAAGAAGAAGCATATGGAGACGAAGAATTATACAGAGCAATTCTTGGTCACCATGATGATAAAGGTGTAGTAAGAGAGAGCTTAATGGAAAAAGCTATTTATGCAGTAGATCCAATAACTGGTTTTATAACAGCCATAGCAAAAGGTTATCCAGATAAGAAAATAACTAGTGTAAAAACAAAGTCTGTAATAAAAAGAATGAAGGAAAAAAGATTTGCAGCAAATGCAAATAGGGACGCAATGAGGGCTATAGAACTTACAGGTATGAATTTTGATGAGTTTGCAGAGCTAGCTTTACATGCAATGCAGGATATAGCAGAAGTATTAGAAGAAGCATAAAATTAAAAATTATCACCTAGTTAATATACTCAGTAAAAATCTGTAGTACATATTAAATTAGGTGATTTTTATTTTATTATGTAATAAATGATAATAATTTTTGATTAAGAATCAATTGCAGTGTGTATAAATCTATAGTAGACTTTATATGACGATAAAATATTAGGAGGAATACATGATAAAAGAGTTTATTAAATATTATAAGCCCTACAAAAAGTTGTTTTTTATGGACTTAGTAGCGGCATTTTTATTTGCAGCGTGTAGCCTTGTGTATCCAATGATCACAAGAAATATAATGAATGAAGTAGTGCCAAACAAGGATTTTAGAATGTTAGTCATATTTGCAGTAACTTTACTGTTTATATTTATTTTAAGAGCCATGTTAAATCATTTTATGCAATATTGGGGACACGTAGTAGGCGTTAGAATGCAAGGGGATATGAGAAGTATAGTTTTTACACATTTACAAAAACTACCTAACTCGTATTTTGATAACAACAAGACTGGTGTTACCATGTCTAGAATTATAAATGATTTAATGGATATATCTGAATTGGCTCATCATGGACCAGAGGATTTATTTATATCATTAGTAATGTTTATAGGTTCATTTTTTATATTGATAAATATAAATGTGCCATTAACATTGTTAATATTTGCTATACTTCCGTTAGTAGTATACTTTACAATTACACAAAGAAAAAGAATGCAAAGAGCTTTTATGAAAACAAGGGTAACTACAGGTGATGTAAATGCTACACTGGAGAATTCTATAGCAGGAATGAAGGTTACAAAATCTTTCTGTAATGAAAAACAAGAATTAGATAAATTTAATGAAAGTAATAATGTTTTCAAAAAAGCTAGACAAAGTGCCTATAGAGTAATGGCTGATTATTTCTCTGGAATGAACTTTTTTATGGATTTATTAGAAATGGTAGCCTTAGTAGCTGGTGGATATTTTACTTTTATAGGAAAAATTAATTTAGGTGATTATGCTGCATATATTTTATATGTAAAAATGTTTATAGAACCAATTAAAAAATTAATTAACTTTACAGAACAATACCAAAATGGTATGACTGGATTTGAAAGATTTATGGAAATCATAAATGAGGATGTGGAAAAAGAAGTAAATAGTCCTGTGGAACTTAATAATGTAAAAGGAAATATTGAAATTGACAGTGTTTCCTTCACTTACGAAGATAAAAAACAAGTATTAGATAACTTAAATCTATCAATAGAAGCAGGAAAAACTGTAGCACTAGTAGGTCCATCTGGTGGGGGAAAAACTACACTTTGCAATCTTATACCAAGATTTTATGATTTTGAAAAAGGTGATATAAAAATTGATGGTACAAGTGTAAAAGAAGTAAGTTTAAGATCGCTTAGAAAAAATATAGGTGTGGTACAGCAAGATGTATTCTTATTTACGGGAACAATTAGGGACAATATTATTTGTGCTAAGCCAAGTGCCAGTCAAGAGGAAATAATATCAGCAGCTAAGAAGGCTAGAATACATGATTTTATTGAAAGTTTACCCGAAGGATATGACACATATATTGGTGAACGCGGTGTTAAATTATCTGGAGGTCAAAAGCAAAGAATATCAATTTCTAGAGTGTTTCTAAAAAATCCACCAATAATAATTCTTGATGAAGCTACTTCTGCTTTAGATAATGTGACAGAAAGAGAAATACAAAAATCTCTAGAAGAATTAAGTAGAGATAGAACAAACCTTGTGGTGGCACATAGATTATCTACTATTAAAAATGCTGATGAAATTGTGGTACTTACTGATAATGGTATAGCTGAAAGAGGTACACATGAGGAGCTTATTAGTAGTGGAGGAGTTTATAGCAAATTACATGTAAGTTAAATATAAGACAGTTAATATAAAAAAATTAATACAGAACACAAGAAGATGGACTTTTTATAAGGCCATCTTTTTTTGAAGAAAATATCTTGACTTTTATGGATTACACTTGTAAGATTTAAATAAAGATTACAAATGTAAGTTTTAAAAGGAGGTTCTTATGAAACAAAATATTTCAGAATCAGAATTAGAGGTTATGAAGGTATTATGGAAGATAGAAAAAGCTACAAGTTCTCAAATTGTAGACTTATTAAAAGATAAAAGTGATTGGAAGCCAAAGACTATACAAACACTTATTACAAGACTTGTATCAAAGGATATTGTAAGTGTAGACAAGAGTAATAAAAAGTCATATATATACAGTCCTAATATAAGTGAAGAAGAATATAAAAATTCTGCTAGTAAATCATTTTTAGAAAAACTATATAGTGGATCTATAAATAAAATGGTATTAAGTTTTATAAAAGATAAAAAGTTGTCTAAGGGTGAGATAGAAGAACTAAAAGATATGCTTAGGGATGAATAAGAAAGAGGTGTATTATGGAGAACATATGGGGGTATATTTTAAATGCTACTATTTATGGTAGTATAACTGGACTTGCTATACTTATTATTAAGTCCATACTAAATAAAAAAATAAATAAAAAATATGCTTATTTGCTTTGGATGATATTGATTGTAAAACTAGTTATGCCCTTTGGTCCAGAAAGTAATTTAAGTTTATTTAATAAAATACCTGTAAGTATTAACAAGAATGTAAATTCTACTTCACAAATTAAGATTCCTACATATATTGAGGAAAATTATAATGCTAACTCAGATACACCAACTTCAAGAGAAGAAGCAAGTAGTATATCTAGTGCTGAAGCAATAAATGATAGTAATTCATTTATTAATATAGTACCTTTTATTTGGATAACTGGTGCAATATTAACTTTAGGAGCACATATTATTTTTTATTTATTCTTCCTAAAACATATGTGGAAAAATAGTAGAGAAGATAAGAAATACTTAGAGAAAGTACTATTAAATTGCCAGAAAAGATTACATATAAAAAGAAAAATTCAAGTTGTAATAGATGATATGATAAGTTCTCCATCTTTAATAGGAATTTGGAAAGTTAAAATATTAATGCCTAGTACTCTGATTGATTTAAGTGAAAATGAACTACAACATATATTTCTACATGAGCTTTGTCATTACAAAAACAAAGATACAATAATAAATAATATAATTATATTTTTACAATGTGTTCATTGGTTTAATCCATTAATGTGGTTCTTATTTAAAAAAATGAAAAATGATATGGAGATGGCTTGTGATGAAAGAGTATTATCAGTTTTACAGGAAGAAGAGCATAATAAATACGGTCTTACGATGCTTACTGTATTGGAGAAAATAAGTTTCCCTAAAAAATTAAGTGTAGGATTAAATATGGCAGATGATAAGAAAACTATTAAAAAGAGAGTGGAACTTATAAAGAATGCTAAACATTTTACTAAGAAGAAAAAAATATTTACTATAACAGGAATGATTTGTCTTATAGTTTTATGTGGAATATTGCTAACTAATGAAAAAACTTTGGTTCAAGATGAAGATAATACAATTTTATCAAAATATACAAAGCAAGGAGAATCTAAAGATTTAGAAAAAGCTATATCTAAAGTAATAATAGACAAATATGCAAGTCAGTTATTTCCTTTTGACGTAGTACAATATGGAATGGATTTAAATGTAGATACAAGTGGTGAATTACCTGTGGAAAGTCATGTGATTTTAGGTCAAGATGAAGATGATGATTCTGTTGAAGTATATTTAATGGCTTCATATGGAAGCTATGAGTTTGAAAATGGTATATTCAATATGACTAGTGGAACATGGAATATACCAATGAAAATTAAATTTTCAAAGGTTAAAGAGGGAGAGTTTATATTAACTGATGGAGGTTATTATTATTTAGATAGTGAAGAAGCTGAAGATGGAGAACAGCATAAAAGCTCAGTAGAAAAAATGTTTCCAAAGTCTATAGCATATAAGGCTTTAAATAATGATTACGCAGATCAGTTAAATAAAGATGTACAGAATCAAGCGGTAGTCTATGTAAAAAGTTTAGGAAGGGAATCACAAGTTTCTCATGAATATGTACAAAAAGAATATATAGATGAGTTGGCTATGGTAGATATATCAGATATAGAAGAATTAGAGAATTATCCTAATTGGATAGGCACTAGAGAAGAATTAGAAAATAATAAAAGATATATTTATGAAACTGACTATGATAAAAGTTCCAGTATAGTAACATACACTAAATATGATGATAAAAAAGTTCAAATTGAGATGTTACAGTATAAAATTAAAGGTGATAAGCTTGAAGAAATTGAATTAAAAAAATAAATCAATGATAGGAGTATATATAATATGAAGAAATTTGCTTTGTTATTTTGTCTCTTAATATTTGTAACATCTATTATAATTGGTTGTAGTAATGATAAAGGTGATTATTCAAGTGAAGCAGAAGATAATAAAATATATGCAACCATTGAAACTAATTTAGAAGATAAAGAAGAAATAGGAAAATTATTATTTGAAAAATACTTAAAAAATACATTTGAAAACTATATAAATGATAAAAATGAGAAAGTGAACATATTAAAAGATTATAAACTTAACAAGGTGAAACTATATGAAGAAAAGAAAGAAAGTTTTTTAATAGAAGTTGAATTTGCAGTTCAAGCTATAGAGGATTATTCTACTGTTTTTATCACAGGCAATGGTGTGGAAAGAGAAGATAATTGGGTAAGTGATAAATACTTAATTATAGAGATAGAAAAAGTTAATGAAAATAAATATATAATGACGAATCTTTATACTGGATAAAAATATATCACAAGACGATGATGATCTAGAAATTGAAAAGGTATGGTGGGGTTAATGGTTTTAGAGATTAGAAAAGATTTAAGTATAGTTAAAAAATCAACTGTTATTTTGTATTTATTGTATAATTTTTTAACAACGAATTTTTTACAATATAATTTAAATGATGAAACATTAGAGGGTAGTATAAATGTTGTCATAAACGATGGATATTTTAATATTTTAATAAATATAATCATAATGTTAGTTTTACTATATTTATTTTTAAAAGGAAATAAATTAGTAACTACATTAATATTTCTAGGTGGATTTTTAAATATTATTTTTGCATTAATGATGATAGAGACAAATAATTTATCTATGTATAATGTAACTTTAATCATAAATATTGTGCTTTCCTTGTTTGTAGTATTTTTCCTTCGTCCAAGGATATAAAAAATTAAGGGGAAAAGGAAATTTTAAATGAAAAATAAAAAACTAAAGAAGATATTATTTTGTTTAGTATGTGTACTTTGCATAATAATCATATGGTATTTTGGAGTAATAAATACAGATTTAAATAAAAACACTAAAAATTTGGAAAGTAAATTATCTCAAGATATATCTAATAATGAGTATATAACTAAGAATTTATTTGATTTTGATTATGACAAAATATATGTATTTCAGCCTTATCTTTCAAAATCTGATATGGAAGAAGAAATAGGATTTAAGTTTTATAAATTAAAAGATTCAGTAAGTGAAGGAATGGTTAATATTCTATTTGTAAAAGATAATGCACCAGTTACTTATTTATATGGATATCCTTCGAACATAGGCTATTATATTGACTTACCAATAGGAGAATATACAAAATTACAACTAGATAGAATTCAATATAAAAGTGTATTAAAGAAAGTTGAAAACTCTTCTAAAGAAGAGAATACATATATGATTTATATTTTTGATATATAATATAAATCATAGAAAAACTACTCAAGAAGTAATGATTTAGGTGTGAAAACCTAAAGTGTTGCTTCTCTTTATTTTTTGAAAATTAGATTATAAGAGTATTTTTATATAGAAATTTAGTGAATATTTCGTAACTTATAAGTTTTTAGATGTGGGAGAAAATAAATTAAGGTCTAGTTGTTAAAAAAATACATATAAAAATGTTGAAATTTGTAGAAAAATACGTGGAAGATATGTTAAAATATAAAAATAATTTCTTAGAAAGGTTACGATTATAATATGACTAATAAAAATTCCTATGCATTAGTATTTGGAGTATCAGTTTTTGATATATGCGGTTTTACGGAAAATAATTATAGATGCAACGACTCAAATCCAGGTCAAGTTAAGACTTCTTTCGGAGGTGTTTGTAGAAACATAGCCGAATGTATGTCTAGAGTAGGAGTTAATACTAAATTTATCTCTATATTAGGAGATGATGAAACAGGAAACAGAATTATTGAACATTCTAAGCTAATGAATTACGATATGAGTGATTCCTTAATTATAGAAGATGGCCATACACCAACATATATGGCAATACTTAACCATAAAGGTGAGATGGTATCAGCAGTTGTAGATATGAAAATAATAGATAAATTCACAACAGAATTTATAGATTCTAAAGCTGAAACAATAAAAAATTCTGAATATATGATATTAGATTCAGATAGACCGGACATAGTAGAATATATCTTAGAGCAATTTAGAGTAGAAACTAAATTTATATTAGATCCAGTATCTGCAGCTAAAGCTCAAGGAGTAAAGCACTTAATAAAACACTTCCATACTATTAAGCCTAATAGATACGAAGCTGAAATAATGTGTGGATTTAAAATTAAAAATGATGATGATATAAGAAAAGCTGGAAAATATTTTATTGATTTAGGTATAGAAAACGTGTTTATTACATTAGATGAGGATGGAATATATTACATTAATAAAAAAGAAGAAGGCAGATTAAGAGCAAATGATTCAAAAGTTGTAAATGTTACAGGAGCAGGAGATTCATTTGTAGCAGGTATAGCTTATGGATATATGGAGAACATTTCATTAGTAGATACATTAAAGTTTGCGATATCCATGTCTACTATAACAATATCAACTGAAGAAACTATACATCCTGATATGTGTTATGATTTAGTAAAAAAATACGTTGATAAAATAAGCTGGACTCATACAGAATATAAATAAAAAATGACTGCTATTTCATTATAATTATAAAAAACTGACGCTTTAGGCGTCAGTTTTTTTGATTTATTTTTAATGAGAATGTTGTATTCTTTTAGAAGTGGTATTTTCTGACAATTCACCTTTTATATATTTCTCATGTAAATAATGTATATAGTAAATAGGCGCAAAAACAAAAATACACGTCATTAATATAGCTAGAATCATAAGATAGTAGCCATTACTAAATAAAAACATTGGTAAAAATATAATACTTCCAGTAAGCCACAGTATACCGCAGAACTTATGGGTTCTATTCCAAATAACCTGGTTCTCTAAAGTATATTTTATTTTTATGGAGAAACTAGAGCCTCTACTACAATTTTGTATATAATTTCCAATGAAGGCGAAGAAAATGCAAATGGAGCAACAGAAAAAGTTATAAAAATTAAATGTACTTAAACAGTTTTGAAAGTTTAAGCTTATATAAAGTGTTGTATACACTAACATGTTTGAAATTAATAAGAAGTAAATATTATGCCATCTTGTAATTTTATCTTCAGTCTTATCATTGAAATTAAGTCTAAATATAATTGGTTGACAATATACAAAAATAAGAATAATCAATGGTATAATAAGTAATTCACTTTTACTACCCCATCTATTAATAGTGCCATCAAGCCAATAATGAGTAGGTATTTTATCTGGAATAAGTGGATATAAATAAAGAGTTATAAGCAAGGGTAATGTTGCAAAAAAAGCATAAGTAGCCTTAACCAAGTTGCTCTTATTTAAATTCTTTTTCATAATACTAGTCCTCTTTTATATATTATTTAGATTACTCTATATAATATTATATAGAAAAAAATTGTAATGATGTTCATATTTATAAAAATAAATAAAAAAGGTAATAAATATCCATTTTGATTTTGATAAAAGTATTAGCTATAATTTAGTTAATAAGTTTTATAATAAAGGGGGTGTTATTATGGATTATAAAAAAGCATTTATTGATCCAGAAATAGAAATAGGAAATGAATTTTTTCCAGATATTTATAATATAAAAATTAAAAGTCACAATGAAAATTTAATAGGAACTATACTAACTGCCACTGGTAAAGGACCTAATCCTGCTGTTATTTTATTACATGGATTTCCTGGATATGAAGATAATCATGATTTAGCCCATGGGTTGAGAAGGGCAGGTCTGAATGTATTAGTATTTCACTATAGAGGCTGTTGGGGGGTAAAAGGAAGTTTTTCTTTTGAAAATTGTATTGAAGACGTTAAATCAGCTATAGATTATTTATTTAAAGAAGAAACATTGAAAAAATATTTAATTGATAAAAATAATGTGTTTATTGTAGGACATAGTATGGGTGGTTTTTTAACCTTAAATTGTTGTAATGATGATAGAATAAAAGCCTCTGTAGCAATAAGTCCCTACGATTTTGGTTTAAAAGGTTGTGTGATGAGAGAAGACAAGAAAGAATTAATAGATGGAATTGCAATGTTTTCTTCTGCTATGGACCCTTTAAATGGAACTAATGTTATGACTCTTATAAATGAAACTATGAAAAATGGTGATAATTGGAACTTGAGAAATAAAGCATCGAACTTAGCAAAGGAGAAATTACTTATAATTGCAGCTAGTGGAGATACTATTGGACCTATTTCTCTTCATCATATACCATTAATAAATGAGATAAATAAATATAAAAATAATGTAAAAGAAGTAATCGTTGATACAGATCATTCTTATAGTAATAAAAGGATTTACCTTACTAATATAGTATGTAAGTATATAGAAGGTATTATAAAGGAGGAGGCATATTGAAAAAAGCAAAAATAGGACTTATGAGTGCTATGCTAGTATGGGGAAGTATAGGTATATTCGTGAAAAATATTGATTTTACATCTAGTCAGATAGCCTTAGTTAGAGCAGTAGTAGGTGCTACATTCTTAATTGTTTTTAGTTTAATAACTAAACAAAAAATTAATAAAGAAACAATAAAATCAAATTTCTTGATTCTTATTGCTTGTAGTATATGTTTAGCATTTAACTGGATATTTTTATTCCAAGCCTATAATTACACAACAGTTTCCACAGCAACAATATGTTATTACCTTGCACCTATTATAGTTATGTTCTTATCACCGTTTATATTTAAAGAAAAGTTAACCTTTGTAAAGGTGTCTTGCATTATTGCAGCAATGTTAGGCATGTTATGTATAGCAGGATTAGAAAAAAATAGCGGTGGAGGAAATAATATAATAGGAATTTTATATGGGTTAGGAGCAGCTTGTTTTTATGCATCTGTAGTTATTTTCAATAAATTCCTAAAAAATATATCAGGAATAGAAAGTTCTCTTATTCAATTATTAGTGGCAGCTTTATTTTTAATACCTTATGTATTACTAACGGATGGTATAAGTTTTACAGGAATTACTACTATGTCTATAGGATTATTACTTACAGTAGGCATAGTTCATACAGGAATAGCTTATCTTATTTATTTTTCTGTAATACAAGATATTCCAAGTCAAACTGTGGCGATATATTCTTATGTAGACCCTATATCTGCTATAATCATGTCTGCCATTATATTAAGTGAAAGTATTAGCTTACTGCAGATTTTAGGAGGGATACTAATTATAGGTTCTACTTTTATAAGTGAGATTTACAGTCAAAAGATAGAAAAAAATATGGGATTAGTATCAGAAACAGGAGTAACAGAGGAGGAATAGGCATTTCTGAAATAATATCTGGTTTGATTTTCGTAGTAAGTGGGATTATAGGTCTTGTTATAGGGTCTATAGGATTAATAGTAATATTTGATATAGTAGCAATCGTATTTCTTGTTGTTTGCTTATCAACGGTGGAATCTAAATATGGTAGTATGTAAAATTTATGAAAAATACAAAAAAGTAACTAGATTTATATATAGTTACTTTTTTGATATAAATTATTATAAACTCTTTTTATTAAAATTCCATTCATAATAAAACTCATCTAAAAATAATTCCATAAATCTATGACGTTCTTCTGCTATATGTTTAGCAGTATCTGTATTAATTAAATCCTTAAGTTTAAGTAGTTTTTCGTAAAAATGATTGACTGTATGATTATCTTTATTTTTCACATCATCTAAAGTTTTAAAATCTAAAGGTTTAATACTAGGATCATACATTAATCTATTTTCACTACCACTATAAGCAAAGGTTCTAGCTATACCAATAGCTCCAATAGCATCTAATCTATCGGCGTCTTGAACAATTTTGCCTTCTATAGAATCTTGGATTGAATTAACTACACCACCTTTAAAGGACATGGTTTTGATTATTTTAATGATTTTGTTTATGCTTTTAATATCCACATCAACTGATTTAAGGTAGTTTTCTGTAGTAGTAGTTACTGTTTCATTTCCTTCACTAAATTTCCAATCGTCAATATCGTGAAGTAGGGCAGTCATTTCAACTATAAAGCTATCAGCTTCTTCTTTTTCACATAAATATGTGGATAGATTATAAACTCTTTCTATATGAAACCAGTCATGCCCAGAACTTTCTCCATATAGCTTGTCTTTTACAAATGCTTTAGTTTTTTCCAAGATTAGTTCTTTATTCATATTAGCTCCTTTTACATTTGAAAAATTATATGTAATTATATAAACTTATTATAATATAAAACTTAACTTAAAATACGTTATTTGGAAAATTAAAATTACATTTCCTAGGGATTAAAAAAGGAGCATGAATAAACTAGTATCCATACTCCTTAAAATAGGGTAAAATGGCGAATTAATTATTAAATAAACCTTTTATCCAAGAAATTAAGCTACTTTTATCTTCATGAGCTGCATCTACCTTAGTTTCAGTAGTTTTACTTTCTTTTTTATCTGATTTATCATCATCATCTTCACTCTTGATTTTCATTACAAATTTTACACTACCATCCATAGTTTTATTTTTACCAGAGTAGTTATCATAGCTTTTAGCTGCATTAACTAACTCATCTTTAACTTCTATAGCACCATCCACGCTACTAATTAAAGTATCACCAACTTTTGCTAGTTTATCTAAACCTTCAGTTTTTAGCTTACTAGCACCAGCATATAATTGAGAACTACCAGTAGCTAAAGTATCAATACCAGATTGAACCTTATCAGAATTAGTTGCCAGCTTAGAAGAACCATCTTTAAGAATTGATACACCAGATGCCAGTTCTTTTCCACCAGATTCAAGAGCAGCAGTACCTTTTGATAAAGATTTACTTCCTTCATAAGCAGAATTAGCACCAGAAGATAATTTAGAAGAACCTTCAGAAACTTGGCTACTACCACCTGCTAAAGTCTTAAGACCAGAAGATACTGAAGAAGAGCCTTCACTTAATTGACCTAAGGAATCTTTTAAATTAGTTAAATTGCTTTTCAAAGAAGATAAACCATTTTTCAAAGAATTTGCTCCTTGTAAAGCAGAGCTCATACCAGCTTGAACACTTTGCAAACCTGATTTTTGACCAGAGGCAACGCTTCTAATTCCAGCCGCTATTTGATCTAATTTATCTGCAGCACCAGCCAGAGAATTATTTGAAGAAGTATTATTATTAGCATTAATTGAACTTTCAAGATTTCTTATATCATTTGCTAAATCACCATCTCCACTTTCCTCAGCTCTACTTGCTAATGAACTAATTTGACCACTTACATTTGAAGAAGTAGAAGCTGATGAACCACCACTATTTCTTATTGCAGAGGCAATAGAAGAAAGAGAATCAGCTAAAGCATTTAATTTATCAGTAGATGCAATTAGATTAGAGATACCACTATCTCCACTACTTAATCCGTCATGTAATTTGTTAGCACCAGCTTCTAAATCACCAGCACCGGCTTCTAATTTACCAGTACCATCATAAGCACCTTTTATGCCACCGTCGACTTTTGAATAATTACTATTTAACTGATTAGCACCATCACTAACTTGTTTAGCACCACTACTTAATTCACTAGATTTCGAACTTAAAGTTGATAAACCACTATTTAACTCTTTAGCTCCATTATTTAAAGTAGGTAAATTACTAACTAAAGAAGAAGCACCATTATTTAAAGTACTTATACCTTTATCTAAAGATTTAACACCGCTGTTAAACGCTTTATAACTAGTATCTAATTTACTAGCACCTTGTGAAAGTTTACTAGCTCCATCTACTAATTCTTTACCGCCGGCTTGAAGATCATCTAAAGAGCCTTTTAAATCACCGAAACTAGTATTTTCATCAATATCATTTAAATATTTAGAAACATCACTTGTGGCAACAAGCATAATAGTAGGTGTTTTAAAATTAGTAGTATTACCCTCTATGATTACTTCTTCTTTTATATTTAGATATTTATTTAAATCACTACTTAAATCAAGAGAATCTTTAAGTCCTGGGATAGATACGAAGGTAATAGCAGCGTTATTTCCTTCATCTAATAAAGTACCAGCATTATTTTTAATATCTTTAAAATTATCTCTATTAAATACAATTTCAGAAGCAGTTAAAAATGGTACATATATTTTTCTTGATTTATTATTTATAGTTACATTTTTACTTGCATTATTTTTTAAAGATAAAGTGATTTTAAAAGAACCTTTTTTACCTTGTATATCCTTGGGATTTACTTTTTTACCATTAAGCTCATATTTTATATTAACATCAATAGGAAGTTTTTTAGTAATTTCTCCTTGATAATATAAATCATCATCTTTAACATTCCAAGTAACTTCATCACCATCAATTCTAGGTTTTTCATCGCCTTTTACATTTTTTATATTAGTTAACTTACTTACATCTCTTACTTTTCCTAAAGAAGAATCACTACTAATCCAGTCTGAAACAATATTTTTAGTTACATTACCCTTTTCATCTAAAATTGAATAAACTGTTTCATCTTTTGTTACAGAACTACCAGCAAAAGCAAAAGATGTATTTCCTGCTATTAAGATAACAGAAGCAATAGCTACTGATTTATTTTTTATTTTTTTATTATTCATTTTTAAGCCCCCATGAAATTCAAATATAATTAATTGTTTTCTTTAACAGTTTTTGTAGTAGTTATAAATTTTTTACTAGTTTTAAGTATGAACTTATCACATGTTAACAACAATGCTGGTAAGATGAATATAATCATAATCATACTTATTATGGCACCTCTAGCCATTAAAGAACAAAGCACACTTATCATTTCAAGTTTTGATAAAAATCCTACACCAATAGTTGCACCAAAGAATGATAAAGCACTTGTTATTATAGCTGACCCACTACTTTTTATAGAATCTTCCATTGCTTTAAATTTATCACTTTGTCTATTTCTTTCTTCTTTATATCTAGAAACAAGTAGTATAGCATAGTCAATAGTAGCCCCAAGCTGTATAGTACCAAGGACGATAGATGCTATAAAAGGTTCAACAGTTCCTGTATAGTAAGGAATACCTAAGTTAACATAAATAGCACACTGTATAGTAAAGACTAAAATTACTGGTATTGCAAAGGATTTAAATATAATTGCAATAATAATGAATACGGCAATTATTGAAATTATACTTACTCTGTCAAGATCTGTTGCAGATACTTTTATTAAGTCTAGGGTAAGAGGACCTTCTCCACCAACTAAACCGTCTTTATCATATTTATGAACAATTTTATTTATATCCTCAATTTGAGAATTACATTTATCACTAGCTGCTTTATATTTAGAATTGACTATTATCTGTTCATAGCCACCACCTTTTAATTGGCTTAGTAACTCATCTGGTAGGAAGTCTTCATCAATTCTAGGACCTATATATTTTTCTAGACCTAAGACGGAATTAATACCTTCTAAATTTTCTATTTCTTTTATCATTTTATTAACATCTTTTGAAGGCGTTGTATCTTTAATTAATATGAAGTTTGTACTTTCCATGTTGTAGTCATTTTTCATTTTATTTGTTGCAATAATAGATGGGAAACTAGCTGGTAAACTCTCATCTAAATTGTAATAAACTTTAGCATTTTTATATCCAAAGAAAGCAGGTATAAAAATAATAATAAAAAGAATTGTTAGCTTTTTATAATGCTTAATAACGAATTTTGACGTCATTTTAAATTTTGGTAATATTGTTCTATGTTTATATTTATCAATTTGTTTATCAAAGATAAGGATGAATGAAGGAAGTACAGTTATTGTGCTTAAAACACCAATAAGTACACCTTTTGCCATTACTAAACCTATATCTTTACCAAATCCAAGTTGCATAACGCATAGTGCTAAGAATCCTGCTATAGTTGTTTGTGAACCACCAATTACAGAGGTAACAGTGTTTCTTATAGTCTTGGTCATTGCTTTTATATTGTCACCTGGATATATGGCTTTCTCTTCTTGATATCTGTGTAATAAGAAGATTGAATAGTCCATAGTTACACCAAGTTGCAATACAGCAGCAAGAGCTTTTGTTATATATGAAATTTCACCAAATATTATATTTGACCCGAAGTTATATATAACTGCCATTCCTATGTTTAATAATAATATGAATGGTAAAACTGTAGATTCAAGAGTAAGCTGTAAAATTATTAGTATTAATATACCAGCTGCTATTACATAAAAGGGAAGTTCCTTGTCTGCTAAATCTTTAGTGTCTTTAAGAATTCCACACATACCGCTTAAGAAGGCTTGCTTTCCTGCTATATCTTTTATAGACTCTACTGCATTTAAAGTTCTAAGAGCAGCAGTACCTTCTTCCATTTTGATAATCATCATAGTAGATTTATCACCACTGTATAATAAATCAGTCATGTCTTTTGGTAACATTTCTTTTGGTACAGATAAATCCATAAAATTATCTACCCATAATACCTGATCAACACCATCTACTTTTGCAATCTTATCTTTGATTTTAGCTACATCCTTATCTTCCATATTTTCTACTACTAACATTGATAAAGCACCACAACCAAATTGGTTCTCTAGTACTTTTTCAGCCTTTGTAGAAGGAACATTTTCTGGTAGATAACTTAAGATATCGTAGTTAATATCTGTTTTTAAGTAACCGAATACAGATGGAATTAATAAGACTACTGCCAACAGTAAAATAAGTTTACTGTGTTTTGAAATTTTTTCTGCAATTCTCTCCATTTTTACCCCTCCAAATATTAGACACTTTTTAGGCGTGCCCAAATTTATAACAAAATTATAGGGCGCGCCCAAGAAGAAGTCAACTACAAATTAGTAAAAAACTCCAACAAAAAAGATGGGCAATTTATATTGTCCATCTTAAAATTCAAAATAATGTAGTTTATTCATTATGTCTTTGTACTCATATTCTTTAGCTTCTTTCATTGCCTTATCAACTATTTCAGATACTTCCTTAACATCAACAATATTTAACAAAAGTAAACGAGTAGATACTATAGTTTTTACAATTGAGTCAATATCAAAATCTTTTTCATCGTGATAATATCTTTTTAGTAATTCCCATTCACCGGCATATCCAACAATAACGCTAAAGCGAATATCCTTATTACTAATATTATACTTAGAGGTTTCAGATTTTTTTTTGCATAAATCTATTAAAATATTTTGTGATTCTCTTCTGATAATTTCTACGTTGGATCCTTCAAGATATATTCTTAATAAATATTCGTTAAAAACTAAAGTATAAGTATAGACAGATTGTATTAGGGCATAGCTTAAAAGAACTTCCATTTTGTCGTCACTATTTTCGATGACTTCATCATAAATTTTGTCTAGGATTTGTTTGAATATATGAATTAGAATATCTTCTTTTTTTCTAAAATAGTAATACAAATGTCCTCTACCAATACCAGAAGCTTCTGCAATTTGCCTAATAGTAGTCTTGTCATAACCTTGCTTTAGAAATAATTCTGTGGAGATTTTTAGTATATTTTTTTCAATATCCTTTATTTCTGGTATTTTTAATTCCCTCATAATTACAGCCCCTTTTTGTATAGAGTTAAATTCATACTTTTTAACACTATTATAATACCATAATTGAATTTTAAAAGTTTTTTTTATATGTATACAAAATGTAATTATATAAAAAAGTTGTTTAAACCTGGTTTTAGAACCATTTTAAGAAACTCATTGTAGCATGATCTAATTCTTCTTTTGCTTGAATTCTGAAAAAGTTAGCAAATCCACTTAAATCAGATGACTCGCAAAATGCTTACATTGCTAAATAAGTGTATGAAGAATAAAATTCAAAAGTAATCTGTTTATTTAAGCTTTTTTCTAGTTTTTTACTTAACATATTTCCACCCCTAGATATCTAATTAAATATTTAAAGGGAGGTGATAAATCATTGTTATAATGTGTCTCTAAACTTTGTAGAATATAACTTAATTTTTATATTTAAACATAAAAATCTCATTTTTATTATATAGATATATTGTACAAGGTATATATAGAATCCTGAATTATTCATCAAAATATATGAAAAAAGTCTCAAATTTGTTATTGTTAATTTCCCACAAAAAACACAAACAAAGGAGAGACTTTATATAACTATGATATTAAATAATAACTTGAAATTCAACTCTAATATTAAATTTAATTTTGATGGTGGAGATTTAACATCAGATATTAGCCTTATAGCAGTTAAAGAATTTGATAATAAAATAGGTTTTAGTGATACAATCAAGCAACATTTTAATATTTCTAAAGATAGATCTATTAGAATTCATAAGAATCACTCATTGATAATCCAAAGAATTTATCAATATATTGCAGGGTATTACACTGATGATAATTGTGATGACCTAAGACTTGAGCCTATGTTAACTAGATTCTACAAATTTAAGAACTTATGGATCACAGGAAGATGCTAACTTTAATTACCATTATCAAGCAAATGGATATCATCCATTGCTAATGTTTGATGGTATGACTGGTGACTTATTAAAATCTAAATATTTTTCAGAGGAACTATTAAATGAATGTGGAGATTTTGTAGTAAGCGCAAATAAATTACAACAAGTTACGCTTGCTTATAATCTAGTTAACTGGTTAAGACGCTTATGTTTTCCAGATAATTTTAAGAAATCAAGAATAGAAACTATACGTACTCAAATTATTAAAGTTGCAGCAAGGGTTGTAAAAAGTTCAAGGCGTATTATTTTTAAGATTTGTAGTAGTTTCCCTAACAAGCATATTTTTCTTAATATACTAGACAATATATGTCAATTGAGGATTTAAGCGATATAAACTTAATATTCCGAAAAAAAGGATTGTATCCTGGTCCTTAGAGGGAATCTATCTATTTTTAGAATTTCATTTGGATATTACCTACAAGAATATGAAAATAAAAGTAAAAGCAACTAATTTTACAGTATTTCATAAAATCAGATGCTTCATGAATAATTCAGGATAATTATTAATAAATTATAATAATGGCTATAAATGCTAAAAATAAAATTTTGTAGTATAATAATTTTTAATAAGATAAAAGGGGATATAAAAAATGAAAGTAATAATAGATGAAAAAATTCATGAAAAATGTAATAATATATCAATAGGTTCTATAGAAGCACAAGTAGTAGTAAGAGAAGAAAATGAAGAATTATGGAAAATAATAGATGAAAAAGCAAAAGAAATAGAAGTTAATGTTCCGGTAAAACAAATTTCTACACTTAAAAATATTTCTGATTCAAGAAGTGCTTACAAAGCTTTTGGAAAAGATCCATCTAGATATAGATTATCATCAGAAGCACTATATAGAAGGGTTGCTAGGGGATTAGGTTTATATAGAGTAAATAATGTTGTAGATATAAATAATTTGATTTCATTAGAAAGTGCATATTCAGTAGGTACATATGATTTAGATAAATTAAGTGGTGATATACATTTTACTATTGCAGATGAAGGCGAAACTTATGAGGGTATAGGTAAAGGAGATTTAAATATAGCAAATTTACCTGTATTTTATGATGATAAAGGAAAATTTGGTAGTACAACTTCAGATTCTGTTAGAGCTATGATAACTGTTGAAGCAAAGCATATTTTAATGAATATAATTTCTTTTAATGGAGACTCAGAGTTAGAGAAATACATGGATGAGGCTTGTGAATTATTAGAAAAATATGCTTTTGATAAAATTTTAAGTAAAGAAATTAATAAATGGTAATATAATTAAATAAAAATAAGAATTCTTTCTTAGAGTATGGAAAGAATTTTAGAGATGGAGATGATTATGTTGAAAAAAATTCAAAAGCCTAAGATTAATACAAACTTAGATGTAGTAAATACTGTAGAAGAATTATTAGGATTAATCGAAGAAGATGAGAAGATATGCGATAAACTCATAGAAAATATAGATATCCAAAGTATTGATGAGTCTAGAATAGCTTTTGATAGTTGTGTATTTAAAAATGTTAATTTCAATAATTGCACTCTAAGATATATAGACTTATTAGATGTGGTATTTGAGAGATGTGATTTGTCAAATATTGATTTTTCAGATGGAAGTATATATAGAACTGAATTTAATAACTGTAAATTAATAGGTGGGAAAATTGAAGATGCAAATTTAAAAGATTGTTTATTTAAAAATGTATTAGGAGATTATAGTAGTTTTTCTTTTAGTAAATTAAATAAAGTAAATTTTGAAAGTTCATCTTTTGCCTCAAGTATATTTATGGAAGTAAAGAATAAGAATATGCAGTTTGATGATTGTAATTTTAAAAAGACAGTTTTCACAAAAACTTTCTTAGAAGATGTAGATTTATCAAATTGTGAAATTGATGGAATTGAAATAGGAATAAGAGAGTTATACAAAGCAAAGGTAAATGCTAGTCAAGGATTAGAACTTATTAAATTAATAGGATTAATTGTTGAATAATGATTAAAATTGTTTTAATATAGTATAAACAGTTTGTTTATTATTATTTGAGGGTCGCGAATTTTTAGCAACGGGATAAGTCTGAAGCAGTAGCGAAGACTTAGACGTTGGCGACATGAAGTGTTTCACCGACACGTCGCTCAAGGGTCGCGAATTTTTTTATTCTTAAGGAGAAGTTAAATATGAACAAAGCCACAAATACTGGCAACAGATTACTAGACAGTTTAAAGAGAGTATTAGTGAGATTTAGAGAAGCTGGTTATGGTGTTAAATTTATAAAAAACTTGCCCAAACTTGCAGATTATCTAACTGATAGACATGTTTCCATTATAGGAAGATTTAAAGTATTTTTTTCTATTGTAGCGACTTTAATATATTTTGTATTTTCAATAGATATAATACCAGAAATTTTATTTGGGCCACTAGGATTTTTTGACGATGCATTTTTACTTATATGGGCTATAGGAAACATTAATGAGGAGCTTGAAAAATATAAAGGACCACAAGATGATGGAATAAAATCCGATAAAAAAGTATATAAAGACCCAAATATTATAGATGATGCAAGATTTAAAATAAGAGACGAAGATTAGCAAAAAGTTGTCGATGAATAATTATTATAATTATTTATTGACAACTTTTTTATATTGAAGCAAATTTTTAGTATTTGCATGAAATACTAGTTTGATGTAAAATATTACCTAATATAATAATTGGTGATTAATAAAATAATACTACTGTAAATTTTAATTGTAAATTAATCAACATAAAGCTATATTTTATTTATAGAGAAAAGACATTAGGGAGGGTTATATAATGGGAAAAAGAAAAATTTTATTCTTTGATATTGATGAGACATTACTTTCACATAAAACATTTACTATACCTGAAAGTACAAAACTTGCTATAAAGAAAGCTAAAGAAAATGGACATTTAGCCTTTGTAAATACAGGAAGAACAAAATCATTAATAGGTCAAGATATAAAAGAATTAGGCTTTGATGGATATGTTTGTGGATGTGGTACTCATATTGAAGTAAATGATGAAGTATTATACTCAAAAAAGGTGGATATTGAAAATCATAATGATATAATATCAAATATAAAAAAATATAATTTAAATGCTGTATTAGAAGGTGAAGATGCAATTTATGTAGATGAAAATGGAGAAGATGATTTTTTACTTTCTAATCTTAGGAAACAAAATTATCCAATAAAACCATATGATGCAGAGAATATGAGATTTAATAAAATGTTTATAAGATATGATGATAATCAATATATTGATAATTTCTGCGAAGATATAAAAGATATGTTTGATTATATTGATCATGGTACTGGAACAAGAGAGATTATACCTAAGGGACATTCAAAGGGTAGTGGCATAGATTTCCTACTAAATCATTTTGAAGTGAACCTAGACGATACATATGCCTTTGGAGATAGTAATAATGATATTCCTATGTTAGAACATGTGGCTAATAGTATAGCTATGGGAAATGGAAATCCAGAGTTGTTTGATAAAGTTACTTTTGTTACTAAGCATATTGATGAAGATGGTATAGAACATGCCATGAAACATTTTAAAATAATAGATTAAGTATATGAAAAATACGGTTCTGAATTTATAGCAATTAATGGATGTGCACCTACATCTTTAGCTATGGTTGCTGTAGGTGGTCCCTTATTAGTGAAGGATCAACTCATTTTGGATTGAAATCAAGTGGAGTACCAAAGAATAAAAACATGATTATAGAAACACTTAAATCAAATAAACCAATAATAGCAAGTATGGGTCCTGGTGAATTTACAACAAAGGGTCATTTTATTGTATTAAAGGGAATTGATAGTAATAATAGTACTTGATTCTAATAGTGTAATAAGAAGTTCTGTATCCTGGGATGTAGATGTATTTCTTAAGGAAGTAAAATCTTTATGGTCATTTACGACTATATAAGGAAAAGCTGTAGATAAATAAACATATCTACAGCTTTTTATAATTTTAAGTTTCACCAATAATTTTTCCTATATCTTTTAAATCATAGCCTCCAAGACCTTCTAATTCATTTCTAAACTCTTCAGAAGAAATAATATTTATTATAGATTTAAATATAGCCTTATTTAAATCAGATTTTCTAATAACTAAGTCATATCTTTCTTTTTGAAGAGGAATAAAGTCTATATTATCTACTTGTTTACATACTTTTTCATTGCCTACTCCCACATCAGCAATATTTCTAGCTATAGCACTGGCAATTGCTAAATGAGAGCTTTCTTCATTATCATAGCCTAAAATATGAGTAGATATATTTAGAGATTGTAGCTTACTATCTATCAAAATCCTAACACCAGAACCTCTTTCTCTATTTATCATAAGAATATCATTTCGCTTGAAATCATGCCAAGTATTAATATTTTTAGGATTTCCCTTTTTAACGTAAAGACCTTGTGCTCTATAAGCAATATTTATTAATATACAAGGAATACCAGGAAGTAGCTTTTTTACAAAATTAGTATTATATGTATCGGTCTCCTTGTCCCATAAATGACAAGAGGCAATGGAAACTCTATTATTATACATTTCATATAAACCATTATAACTACCCATATTTGAACGATAAGATCTTATATTATTTCCTTGTTTTTCTATCATTCTGCTTAAAATATCTAAAACGATATCTTGACCAGATATGATTATTTCTTCATTTTGTAGTTTAGAAGTTAGAGTATTAGGGGAATAATCAAGATTTATATCTAAAATAGGTTCTTGAATTTCCACTTTTTTATTATATGAAGTATTTTTTTGATTATTTATATAATCTTCTAGATCGGATTTATCGATTCTAAGCTTTCTACCAACTTTATAAGCAGGAAGTTCACCACGTTTTATCATTTCATATACCGTATTTTTAGTAATATTTAAAATTTCTGCAACTTCAATTGCATTTAAAGATGACGAAGTCATACTAAACACCTCCCTCAAAAGTAATTGTAGCATGAAAGAGTAGGATTTATATCGTATAAGAAATTTTATGTATAATTGTTGCAAAAAGGATGGTAAAAATATACAATTAATTTGTAAACTAGACATAACAAAACATGATGAAACATAACGAAAGGCAATAAATAATTAAGGGGGACAAAATGAAAGTATTAAAAAAATTAGGGATTTTAGGATTAGTATTAGGATTAACTATGAGTGTAGTTGCCTGTTCGTCAAAAGATAGTAAAGAGGATAATAAGAAAGAAGATACTTCATCAGGTGACAATGTAACCTTAAATATTTCAGCAGCAGCATCTTTACAAGAAGCTATGGTGGAATTAGAAGAAAAATTTAAGGATATAGAACCACAAGTTAAACTTGAAATAAACTTAGGTGCATCAGGAGCATTACAACAACAAATTGAAGAGGGAGCGCCTTGTGATGTATTTATTTCAGCAGGAGAAAAACAAATGACTGCATTAGAAGACAAGGATTTATTATTAGATGGAAGTAATAAAACATTACTTAGCAATGATTTAGTATTAGTAAACTCTGAAGATAAAGATATTAAAGGTTTAAAAGAGTTAAGTACTGATGATATAACAAAAATAGCTATAGGTGATCCAGAAAGTGTACCAGCTGGTAAATATGCTAAAGAAGTTTTAGATAATACAAAACTATATGACACTGTTAAAGATAAATTAGTACTTGCAAAAGATGTTAAAGAAGTTTTATCTTGGGTTCAACAAGGAAATGCAGAAGCTGGATTTGTATATTTAAGTGACACTATTGATGCAGAAGGTGTAAAAATTGCTTTAACTACTACGGAAGATACACATTCACCAATAAATTATCCTATAGCAGTATTAAAAGCGAGTGAAAAACAAGATAAAGCAAAAGCATTTGAAGATTTCTTATTAAGTGAAGAAGGACAAACTATATTAGAGAAATATGGGTTCAAAAAAGCTAAATAGTCTTTAAAATAGGAGGAAGAATAATGGATGCGGGATTAACACCTCTATATATTTCTATAAAGACATCACTTTTAGCAACCTTTATAACATTTTTCATAGGAATAGGAAGCGCTTATTTAGTAGCACATTATAAAGGTAAGTGGAGAGGTTTAATAGATAGTATATTCACTTTGCCTCTAGTTCTCCCTCCAACTGTCCTTGGTTTCTTTTTACTCTTATTCTTTGGAAAAAATGGACCTATGGGAAAATTATTAGCATTAATGGATAGTAGTATTATATTTACTTGGACTGCTACTGTTATTGCTGCTGTAGTAGTGGCTTTTCCTATGATGTACAGAAGTTCTAGATCTGCTTTTGAGCAAATAGATAATGATTTAATTGCAGCAGCTCAGACGTTAGGACTTAGTAACTGGAAAATCTTTTATAAAATAGCAATACCTCTTGCTTGGCCTGGAATAATTGGAGGAGTAGTATTATCTTTTGCGAGAGCCTTAGGAGAATTTGGAGCAACTTTGATGATAGCAGGAAACATACCAGGAAAAACTCAGACCATGCCCCTTGCAATATTCTTTAAAGTACAGGCAATGGATTACAAAGGAGCCATGTTATGGGTTATGACAATAGTAGTTATATCAATAGGAATGATTATAATTTTAAATAAATGGTCAGATAAACAGCAAGAAATCATAGGGAAGAGGAGATAAAATTGTCACTAATAGTAGATATAGAAAAAGACTTTGGTTCCTTTTCACTAAAAGTAAAAATAGAACAAGAAAATGGAGTATTAGGATTTTTAGGAGAGTCAGGCTGTGGCAAGAGTATGACTTTAAAATGTATAGCAGGAATTGTAAAACCAGACAAGGGAAAAATTATTTTAGATGATAAAATATTCTTTGATTCTGAGAAAAGAATAAATTTACCCCCTCAAGAAAGAAATGTAGGATATTTATTTCAAAATTATGCCTTATTTCCTCATATGACAATTAAAGAAAATATTGAATTAGGATTACACAACTTATCTAAGAATGAAAGAGATAAAATAACTAAAGAGTATTTGAAAAAAATGAAACTAGAAAATTTTGAAAAAAGATATCCTCATCAATTATCAGGAGGACAAAAGCAAAGAATAGCTTTTGCTAGGGCTTTAGCTTGTAATCCACAAATTTTACTTTTAGATGAGCCATTTTCAGCTCTTGATTATCATCTGAAAAGTAATATGGAAAATGAATTAATTGAAATTATAAAAGAATTTTTAGGTCATATAGTTTATGTTACTCATGATATAAGTGAATGTTATCGTATATGTGATGATATAGCTGTATTTAGCAAAGGAAGTGCTTTATGCAAAAGAGAAAAAGATGATATTTTTAAACATCCCATGTCCATGACAGAAGCAACTATTACAGGATGTAAAAATATTTCTGCCATAAATATAATTGATGATAAAAGAGTTTTTGCAAAGGACTGGGGAATTGAATGTATTTTATCTCAAAGTGTTATAGAAGGAGCAAAATTTGTTGGGATTAGAGCACATAATATAAGAATAACTGAAAATAATTTACAATTTAACGATGAAAATTTATTTGAACTTTCTGTAGTAAATGTATTTGAAAGTTCTTTTACATATATAATTTACGTGAAAAACTTGGATTATGAAGATGTTATACCAATACAGTTGGAAATAGATAAGAGCATAAATACTGTGAAAATAGGAGATAAAGTATTTTTAAAATTCAATAGGAATAGCCTATTTGATTTTTGTTAAGATGAATTAGGATTAAATTGTAACCCACAAGAAATTAAATTATCAATCAAAAATGGGGATTTTTAGATAAATAATGTGACAGTAAAAATTTATTGTGATAAAATATCTATTAATAAATAAAAGGAGTGTGTTTTTTGAAAAAATATAATAATATGGAGTCCGTAGGTAAACTTCTTGATAAATAAGGAGTGCCAGGATAAAGAGTATTTCCTTATTTATTAAGAAGTCTTTTGATTAAAAAAGATGAGTTGATAAATAAAGGAGAATAAAAATGAATTCAGAAACATTTGAAAAATTACAATTACATGAAATAAAAGAATTAGTTAAAATATATTGTGTAAGCTCACTGGGGAAAAATCTTATAGATAAGCTAAGTCCAAGTAGCAATTATTCAGTAGTAAAAAGAAGATTAAATGAAAATAAAGAAGCAAGAAAAGTATTGGAAAATAGTAATCATATACCTTTAGAAGGATTATTTAATATAAATCCTGTTATAGATAAAGTAGAAAAGGGAATGGTACTAGAGGCAGTAGAACTTGTATCTGTAGAAGATTTTTTAAGAGGCTGTAGAAAAATAAAAGCCTTTATGTTAGATAAAGAATTTTACTCGCCTACTTTAAGTTCTTATGCACTGAATATTACAGAATGCGAAAATATAGAAGAAGAAATAAAGTTTTGTATTAAAAACAATAAAGTTTGTACAGAAGCTAGTAATGACCTTAGAAAAATTAGACGAAGTATAGAAATATGTGAAGGACGAATAAAGGAAAGACTTAATAAGTTTTTAACTTCTTCCGTTAATAAAAAATATATACAAGAGTTTATTATAAGTAAGAGAGATGACAGGTTTGTAGTTCCTATTAAAGCATCTTTTAAAAATGAAGTAGAAGGAACTGTGCTTGATACTTCATCAAAAGGATCTACTGTATTTATAGAACCAGCATCCATATGTAAATATTCTTTAGAACTAATTACTTTAAAAAGTGAAGAAGCTATAGAAGAATATAAAATACTTTCATATTTAAGTGAATTAGTTTTTGAGAAGATAGCAGAAATTAAATTAAACATGGAAATAGTATCAGAGTACGATATGGTATTTGCAAAAGGTAAATTTAGTATGTCTACCAAGTCAATTACTCCAAATCTTAATAATTATGGATATATTAAAATAATAAAAGGAAAGCATCCACTATTAAAAGGTGAGGTAGTACCTTTAGATTTTGAAATAAGAAAAAATTATAGAAGTTTAATTATAACGGGACCTAATGCTGGAGGAAAAACAGTAACACTAAAAACAGTAGGAATTTTAACGCTTATGGTTCAATGTGGTTTTGATATACAAGCTAATGAAAATAGTGAAATTAGTGTATTTGAAAAAATATTTGTAGACATTGGAGATAATCAAAGTATTGAAAATGCTTTAAGCACTTTTTCATCTCATATAAAAAATATTTCTAATATAATGAGAGATTCGAATAAAAAGACTTTAGTTTTATTTGATGAAATAGGATCTGGTACTGATCCTAACGAAGGAGCAAGTTTAGCCATAGCCATATTAGAAGAATTTTACCAAATGGGATGTATTACAGTAGCATCTACTCATTATGAAGAGATAAAAAGTTTTGCAAATAAGCATCCTCATTTTGAAAATGCAGGAATGATGTTTGATAAAGAAACTTTAGAACCATTATATAAGTTAACTATAGGTAAGTCAGAAGATAGTAATGCATTATTTATTTCTAAAAAAATGGGAATAAAAGATAGCGTATTAGAAAAGGCTAGAACTTATATGGATGATAAAAATTATGATTTAAAATTAATAGATGAAAGAAAAATAGATATAAAACCTGTTGAAGAAAATAATGAGACTTTAAAGGAAATTCCAAACTTTGAAATGGGAGATAAGGTTGAATTATTAGACTTTGAGGATTTTGCTATAGTTTATAAACCTATGGATAAGTTTAACAATGTAGAAGTTTTATATAAAGGTGAATTTATTAATATAAATGTAAAAAGAATAAACCTTCAATTTAAGGTTAGAGAACTATATCCAGAAGGATATGATTTAAATAGTTTATTTGAAAGCTATGAAAAAAGAAAGCTGAATAGAGATATTGAACGAGGATCTAAAAAAGCTTTAAAGAAAATACAAAAAGAAATTAGGAATAACAGATAGTATAAAGCAGTATTTGAAGTAAAAAAGTACAAATTTTGAGCAACGGGATAAGTCTGAAGCGGTAGCAAGGCTTAGACGTTTGAGTAACGGATTTATCCGAAATTTCATGGCGCACACGCAGTGGCTTAAAGTGGTAACGAGGATATATCGTTGACGATATGCTTCTCAATTTTGGCGACATGAGGGTCGCGAATTTTTTATTATTGTATTTTACATTGTAGTAATTATTGTTTTTTTGTTGAAAGCAGCTATTGCAAGTATTATAGAATTTGTTTTGTAATAATTCCGTGTTAAAAATTTAATTTAGTTGACGATGTACTTATGATTAACTATCATTATATTAGATAAGTGAGAGATACAATTTTAAGAGTATCTTATCCCTAAAAAATAAGTGAAATTAATAATTAAAAAGCTGACTTCTATATTCAATAGAAGTGAGTTTTTTTTATTGATAATAACTTAAATAAAAATAAAAGGAGTAAGGCATGAATAAAATTTTTAACAAAAACAACATAATTGATTTTATCTATATAATTATAGGAAGTGTATTAAACGCATATGCACTAGCTGCCATACTTGAACCATCTGGCCTTGCTACAAGTGGTTTTCAAGGGCTATCTATAATACTAGAACAAGTAATCCATATAAGATACACATATATAAACTATGCATTTACTATTTTAACTTTAATACTAGCTTATATATTTTTAGGAAAGTCTGATGCTTTAAAAATAATAGTTGTTTCTGTTGTTTTCCCTAATGCAGTTATTTTATTTGATAAATTACAATTAACTTTTCCGACAAATGATACAATGCTTTGTACCATATATTTTGGAATATTATCTGGAATAGGATGTGGAATGTTACTTAGAAGAGGTTATACTTTTGGAGGCACAGATACCATAGGCAAAATTTTAAAGAAAACCTTGTTCAAATATGCAACTATTGGTGAAATATTAATGATTATAAATGGTTTAACTATAATTGCATCGTACTTTGTACTAGGAGCAGAAGTTGTACTATTTTCTATAATAAATCATTTTATAGCTACTAAAATACTAGATTATATAGTATATGAATGGGGAACAACTCTTTATAAAGTAGAAGTAATTACACCGAAATATAAAGAAGTAAGAGATTATATTTTAGGTTTAGGTAGAGGAGTTACTTTGTATGAAGTGACAGGAGGTTATACAGGAGAAGCTAGAATTAACTTATCTAGTACAATTTCACCAAAACAATTAGTATTAGTAAAAAGTAAAATTGCAGAAATTGATCCTAATGCCTTTGTAGAAATAACACATATAATTTCTGTATATTCAAAGGGTGGATCAAGGTTCCAAAATATTAGTGAATGTAAAATCAAATAGAAATATATAATAAAAACTGTCTTTGAAAGTGAGGTATATCACTTAAAAGACAGTTTTTTAATGTTTAACTTAATTAAATCAAGAATCTAGATCATTTACACTTTTATAAGCATAAGTATTATCTATTAACTTATTAAATAAGTCTGTTTCAGATATTTTACTATCTTCCTTAGATTTTAAATAACTTAAGGCACTTTCATAATCATCTCTTAAAGTAATTGGATTTTGTGGGAAGAAATTTTTGTTTTTCATAAATTCAATTTGGTCAACTAGCTTATCTTTATCAACTTCTGGGAAAATATCAGAAATTAAAGAGGCAATGTCTGTAGATTTAGAATTAGATATGAAAACTTCACCCATACATATGGCATTAGAAATTTTTTGTATAGTGCCAGGACTGTGATTTATAAAGGATTTATTAGCATACATACCTACATAAATAGAAGAATCAGTATAATCATTTACATAAGACGGTGTTTTGTTAAAATCCTTTTCAATACATTTTTCTACTTGAGCAAAAACTAGTTGACTATCATTAGCATATTCCCTGCTGTTATATAATAAAGAATCTATGGTACCACAGCCTATGTCAGCCTTGTTACCCGATACTTCTTCGTAAACCTTGGAGGAGTCTTTTACAATTTTTTCTTTTACTGTGATTCCTTCTTCTTCAAAATAACCATTTTTCATAGCTACGTAATAAGGTAAATAATTAATCTTTTGAGACGGAATAGCAATAATTACTTCTGTAGATAAATTAATTGAAGTGTCATTAATACCATCCTTACTGCAAGCAGTTATACATAAGCAGCAAATAAAAGACATTAAAATACTTATAAATTTTTTGAAGATAAAGACCTCCTTACTTATTGTCCAACTACTATTTACATTAATAATAGTTACTATAATAATATGTAAATAATTAAATTTTCATAACGAAAAAATTAAATGTAGTATTAGAGTATGAATATTTTAAATCAGCAATAAAAGTATTATATGAGATAATAAATTACTTTGTTACATATCTTGTATTTTGTCGTCAAGTTATTATTTCTTATGTTTAATTATGATAAAAAATTTAATGATTGATTCTATTAATTTATCAATTATAAGAAATTAATGATGAAAATAAAGGATATTATCTTTATAAAAACGTATTTAACTTATATTAATTATTTTTAGAGGAATCATATTATGAGAAATTAGGGGATGAATTATATGAATGAAAATGAAAAGATACTTTTTGCTAAGGTTGGATGGATGAGAAGTTATAACGGTTTAGAATATGATAGTTTAACTGGTGGGAAACCCCATATAGATGAAAATAATACTGGTATGGAAATTTATAATTATTCTTATGAAAATGGTAAATACTATGGATTTGTAATGAGTAATGGTTGCATAGATATTCATAAAAATTTAAATGCAGAAAAAAATGATGAATATATTGATGGAGTTACAGTAGTTTGGGTAGCAACTAATCCTTTTACAAAAAAGATTAGGATTATAGGATGGTTTAAAGAGGCTAGAGTATATAAAAATGAACAAAGTCCAAAGAAAGGAAGTAAAAGGTTTTTAGACAATAATAATGAGGAATTTGTTTATAATATAGAAGGTGAATTTAAAAAGAGTAAATTACTAGAGATAGATGAAAGAAAATTTTCAATACCTATTGCATCTGTAGATGGATATGGAATGGGGAGAAGCAATTTATGGTACTGTAGAAGTGAAAAAAATAAGAAATTTAAAAAGGAAGTCCTAGACTATATAAATAATTATGTAGATCCTAAAGCAAAAGTAAGGGATTTATTTAATTATAAAGAAGTTATTGTTGATAAAAAACAAAAAGTAGAGTTAAATTCTATAAACTATGTGTATCAGTACTATAAAGAGTTGGGGTATCATATAACTTCTGTGGAAGAAGAAAATGTAGGCTGGGATTTAGAAGCTATAAAAGATGATGAAACTTTATATGTTGAAATAAAAGGTTTAGCTTATGACGAAATTTATATAAGTTTAAGTCCTAATGAATATAAAAATATGAAAGAAATTAGAGAGAATTTTAGGCTATGTATTGTAACTAATTCTCTGGATTTTAAAAAAATGAATTTACATACATTTTTATATAATGAAGAAAATGAAGTATGGATAGATGATGAGGGGAATGTATTAAAAATAAGAGAAATATTATCTGCAAATATGTTTGTTTAAATATATTCTCTAGTAGGGGGAAGCATATGAAAAAACGAGGATATGTTTTTGTTTGTATATTATTTATAATAAGTATATTTTCAACTGGATGTTCAATTAAAATTGCAAGCAATAAACATGAATTAGAAAGTGAAAAAATTATTATGAAGGCAAATGGAAATCATAAATATAAATCTATTGATTTTAAATTAGGACAAAAATATATAAAAATAAAGAATATGAAGGACTCACCATATTATATTAGAGGAAGTATGTCTGTGCCTACAGATATGAAAAATGAAAAACTTAAGCCTGTGTTAATAATACATGGTTGTCATGATAATAATAACGAAAAAAGATATGATACAGGATTTAAATACTTAACAGATTTTTTAGCACAAAATGGATATTTAGGTATATCTATAGATGTTAACTCAGCTTATGACTGGAAATATGGAGACAATTTGGAATATATAAAAATACCAATTATAGTGGATGAACATATAAAGACTTTACAAAAAGCTGATAAAGGTGAAGGAAATTTTGGTGTGGATCTAAAAAATAAGATTGATTTTAAAAATATATCTATGATGGGACATTCTACAGGAGGAGAAGTAGTTTTTAATATTGTAGAAAAGCAAAGGAAAAAAAATATTAATATAAACACCTTATTAGCAGTAGCTCCAACTAATAATATAGAAACTAATTTTAATGTAAATATAGATAATACATCTATATTAGTATCTGGTTTAGATGGAGATGTAAGTGATTTATGTGGTCTTAGTATTTACAACCAAATAAGGAAAAAAGATAACATAAATATTTTAGCTGCTACTGTTTTAGAAAATGCAAATCATAATTATTTTAATTCTGAAGTGAAATCCAATGATGCAAAAAATCTTGGAGTAAATCTTAGCAAGCAAATTAAGAGAGAACAACAAGAAAAGTTTTTGCAAGAATTTGTAGTAAATTATTTAGATACAGTATATAAAGGAAAAATGAAAAATACTATTTATGATGGTGAATTAACAAATATAAAAGAGATAAATAAAGAAAGTGTATATACATATTTAAGTAGTTCAAAAAAAAATGAAATAATAGATATAAAAAATATAGAAGATTTTAAAAGTAATACTACAGATATAAAATTAGTTAAGGATTCTTCAAACATAAATAAGGATACTGCTATAGGCATTGATTTGCCAGGAAGTAATGATTTTTCAACAAATTTACTTAATGTAAAATGGAAAAATAAAAGAGCTAAGTTAAGTTTTAAACCAAATATTAAGGATTTTAGTAATTATGATAATGTGAGCATAAATGTAATGATAGATGGTATGGATTCATTAAATGAAAAAAATAAGCCACAGGGTATGAGTATAGAATTTATAGATAGTAAAAATCAATCTGATATAGTGGAAATAAACAAAGAAAGTAAAATATTATTATATCCAAAAGGAAAAGAAGAAAGATTAGAACTAGAAGGAGAGAAACCTATAGTTTATTGGGGCGAAATAACACCAATGACCAATATTAGAATACCTTTAAGGACACTTGAAAATATAGACTTAACCTGTGTAAATAAGATAAATATATTATTTAATAAAAGTGATAGTGGAGGGGTAATGTTTGAGTCCTTTAGTCTTAATTAGTATTTGAAATTGAAGAGTGACCATATATGTGTATTATAGAAGAAAGTTGTTGGAAAAAAATAGGAAATATATTGTGATTAGAATAAAAATGTGATATATTATAGATAAATAATAATTATAAAATAAAGATTTATTAGATGATAATTTTCTGCTATGAAGACTAATTATTGTTAAGAAGTCTTTAGGTGGAGGATTAATATGGATAAGAAAATAATATGTAAAGATTGTGGGCAAGAGTTTATATTTACTGAGGGAGAACAACAATTCTATAAAGAAAAAGGATTTGATAACGAGCCAGTAAGATGTCCAGAATGTAGAAAAGCTAGAAAACAAAATAATAACAACAGAAGATAGTTTCTGTTTTACAAGCTATAAGATCAAAAGTCTTATAGCTTGTTTTTAATTTCTTCTAAAATAGAGAAAATTTTAGAAATTGAATAATATATAAGTTTCAATAAATAAAATTCATAATCCAAAATATTCCTAGATAGTATTCTTATATGGTGTAAAACTATAATAAAAACTATTTTAGAGAGGTTTATTCCATATGAGAAAATTTGATGATACTATTGATATAGATAAGTTAATAGATGAAGTTAAAAATGAACTTAATATTAAAATGTGCCACAGTGCAGTAGCTGTGGTTTTACATAGACTAAATCAGCTGTTATAAATAATAGATTTTTCCCAAGCATAGTAAAAGTAAGAAATGTTGTTCAAAAATTTATAACTGGAATAAATAAATCTCCCCAAATAACAATAGACAGACTATGTGTTAGAATGTAGGAGACTTGTTAGAGCATATATACATTGTTTGTTTGGAGGGAAAATTATTGAATCGAGAGCTATATGAAATATTAATGAGGGAAATATTAATAAATATTGACGAGGGAATACATTTTATTGATAAAAATGGTAAAACAATAATTTATAATGATTCTATGGAAAAAGTAGAAAAAATGAATAAAACCTATGTGATGAGTAAGCTATTTATATATGGAGAGACTGGAACAGGTAAAGAATTGATAAGTCAATCTATACACTATGCCAGCAATAGAAAAGAAAACCATTTTATAGCGCAAAATTGTGCAGCTTTATCAGAATCATTATTTGAAGGAATACTTTTTGGAACGATTAAAGGAGGATTTACAGGAGCTGTAGATAGACCAGGATTATTTGAACAAGCTAATAAAGGAACATTATTGTTAGATGAAATAAATACTATGCCAATGATGTTACAAGCAAAATTACTTAGAGTATTACAAGAAGGCTATGCAAGAAGGGTTGGAGGAACAAAAGATATCCCAGTCGATGTTAGAGTTATTGCGACTACTAATGAAAGTCCAACCCAAATATTAAATGAAAATAAAATAAGACAAGTATAATAGATTCTTTGGAGAATACAGGATATAATGTTAGCAAGGCAGCGGCTATTTTAGGTATAAATAGATAGAGCTTGCAATATAAAATGAAAAAGTATAATATAAAAAACTTTGCTTATGCTAAAAAGTTTGAATTTTGAGGAGAAAAAAATATGTACCCTAAATTAG
>JAVXJA010000005.1:0-103693 GCA_036648085.1 Terrisporobacter sp. | reverse complement strand
GATTCTTAAAGAATCGTTTATATTAACCTACTGTTTAATTTTCAAAGTTCTTTTTGTTTGTTTCAACTTCTTAAGTCTATCAAAATCTTTTTTCTTTGTCAATGCCTTTTTAAAAACTTTTTTTATAGAAGTTTTTGTTGAGATTTTGTATCTCGTGAAGACAAGTATAATATTATCATCTTGAAAATATATTGTCAACAACTTTCTCATATTTTTTTATTTTCTTTTATAAATACCTTTCATTAGATATTTACTTGTCTTTTCACATATTATACCTTTTATTATATTTTATATTCATAATAATACACTTTTCTTTATAATAAAATGGAAGCTATAGAATTATTATTCTATAGCTTCCATTTTATTATAATATTTTATTGTCAGATTAAGAACATAGCCACTATTGTAGTTACTACAAGACCAGTCATTACAGGTATAAAGTTACGTTTAGCAAGTTCAATTGGGTTAACTCCACATATTGCTGCTGCAGCAATTAATGACCAAGGTACTAAACAACCTCCACCTACCCATATTGCTGCTATTTGACCTAAAGCTGTAAGAACTGCTATATTAGCTTGAATTGCATTACCAAACACTAATGCCAAAGATCCGGCTAATGACATTCCAGAAAATCCAGAACCATCAAGGCCTGTTATTGCTCCAACTACAGTTTCAACACCTGCTGCTGCCACATTATTAAAAGGAACTGCATTAGATAAAGCTAAACCTAAATCCCCTAATAATCCTTGAGAACCTTTTGATAATACATCTCCAAACACAGTTGTAAGATGAGCATCACCTAAATAGAAAAACGCAGCTATTGGAATAATCACTGCAAATATACTTATTGCAAATCCAAATCCATGAATAATATGTTTCGCCACATTATCTAAACACGTTTTAGGCTTGCTTAATAAATTAACAAATATTAATAAAACAACTGAAGTTCCTCCTAGTAATGCTGTTGCATCCCCGCCTTTTAAATCAAAATAATACATTCCTAGAATATCTAGTATAAAAGCAATTACAACTACTAATACTGATATCTTAGCTTTTATACCTATATCTTTAGATTCAAAATTAACTTCTTCAGTAAGAGCTAATTCTTCATCAAACATTCCTTTTTTCATATCTTTTCTTAACATGTAAAAGGCTACTGCAATAGTCACTATACCCATAACCCAGTATAATGGCATACCTTCTACCATAACAGACTGCACTGATATTCCTGCTGCTCCTGCTGTAATACTTGGGGCACCTTGGATAATAAAATCCGTAGATAATGCTAAACCATGACCAAATAAGTTTATAGCAACTGCCAATCCAACCGCTGGCAATTTACAACGTTTTGCTATTGGTAAAAAAATAGCTCCTATTAATGCACATGCTGGCGATGGCCAGAAGAACCATGACATAAAGAACATTGCAATTCCTGCAACAAAAAAAGTTGAAGTAGCATTTTTTATTACTTTAGCAAATGGTTTTACCATAAAATCAATGGCATTGTTGTCTTCAAGTGCTTTAGATAATGCAACCATAATACCTATGATTAAAATTATCCCCCCTAGTTCATTAAGAGCTACTACAAAGGAGTTAAATACTCCATTTAACGCTCCCACACAGCTATTCGTATAGAATAATCCTAAACAAAAAATACCAATTACACAAGGTACTACACTTTCTTTTTTCATAATCATCGTTATTAATATAATAATCATGAAAATAATATAGATGTAATGAGCTCCTGTCAAAACCATATTAAATTCCCCTTTTCAGTAATAATATAATATTATTATATGGCTTTAAAACAATAATGTTCCCTCTAATCAAGATAGTGATTCTATTAACGTAGCTTTACTCATAGCATTTAATTTTCCCATTTTAAAGTTCATCACTTAGTTATAAAATCATTTCAAGGTAATTGACTATAAGATTGTTATAAAAATATTTATTTATTAAATACTAAAATCTTATAACTATTTGAAATATTTTTTGTTATAATCTTTTTATTATCATGTTGAGGGAGGAATTTATGAAAAGGGAATTTCAAATTAGCTATAAAAAAGAAATTCTTAGATTTGCTTTACTATTAGGGGAGCTAATGTTAATTAACGGTGCTGAAACTGCTAGGGTTGAGGATAGCGTTCTCAGAGTTTGCAAGTCGAGAGGGTTTAAACATGTAAGTGTATTTACTACTCCTACATGCGTTATTATTTCAGATGAAAAATTTGATGGTCTTACTTTTATGAAGACTATTTCAAGGAGAACCATAAATTTAGCCAAGATTGATAAGCTAAATGATATATCTAGGGAGTTTGTACAAAATGAAGATATAGATCCTTTAGATGCTATCGGTAAGTTAAAAGAAGTTAATAGCATAAAAGACTATAATCAGTTTGTTTATTTCTTTGGAACTGCCTTAGCATCTGCTTCTTTCTCCTATTTGATAGGTGGAACTGATATTTTAACATTTTTACTTACTTTAATCATAGCTACTATAGCTACTATAATTTACAATAAGACAATGAAGCTTAATGGTATTCCATTTTTCGCCACATTAGTTAGTTCATTTTCAATAGCTGTTCTTGGACTTTCATTAGTAAGATATAATATATTAGAAAATTCTACTTCCCTAATAGTTGGTTCCATAATGCCCCTACTTCCTGGGGTTGCTTTTATAAAAGGTCTTAGGGATTTAATTTCTGGCAACTTAATTGCTGGTGTATCTAGAATTGTAGAGTCTTGTCTAATATTCGCTGCTATAGCTGTTGGTGTAGGTGTTGTATTAGACTTAGCAGTAAGATTTGGGGGTTAGTTAAATGAGTATACAAACACTAGTTATAAATTTCTTTTTTTCCTCTATAGCTACTATGGGGTTTTCTATCTTTTTCAACTCACCAGTTAAAGCTTTAATTCCATCTGGATTGATAGGTGGAGCTGGTTGGACTTTATATTCTATACTATTTGATATTACAGTCAATGGAATATTTGCTAATTTTTTCGCTGCTACATTGATTTCATTGCTTAGCGAGATTTTAGCTAGAAAAATGAAGTACCCCGCTATTATATTTGTTATTCCTGGTATTTTACCTTTAATCCCTGGTCTTGGACTATATAATACTATGTTATCTTTAGTTGAGGGTAGATATACCGATGCAATGTCAATAGGAACAAACGCACTATTTGTAAGTGCCTCAATTGCTATGGGCGTTCTTTTAATAACTTCATTAGTAAGTACTTACTATATAGTAAAACAGAAAATAGCTCAGAGAAAATTAAAATTATCAAGATTAATAAAGTAAAAAAAGAAAGTCATTTTACATATTATGTTAAATGACTTTCTTTTTTTATATAATCTTAGTTATTCTAGGTATATATTCTCTACTATCTTTAAATTTCTTATCATTTTTATTTAACATTAAATAAGATATTATTGTACATATTAAACCTACTACCCCACTAATAACTTCTATTGGTCCACTATATTTTATTAAATCTAATAAATAATATGTAAGTATAGTTCCTACAAGTAAAAATACTAGCGGAACTGCATATGCAAGTGCTGTAGCTTTTAATACCTTTACACTCTCCATACTTACTTCTACATGATCTCCTTCTTTTGCTCCTATAGAGTTGTCTACTTCTACTACTAAATCTTGGCATTCTGAAGATAATTTAGTACATTTTCCACATGATGCACAAGCTGAATGACGTTGCATAATTAATTTAGCAGTTCTATCATCTACAATTTCTATAATATATCCCTGTTGATTCATGATTTCATCCCCTTCATTAAGCATATATAACTAGAGAACTCTAATATTACTTCTTTTTGTAAAAACAAAAAATCTATAATATGTTCCGTTAATACCTATTTATTAATAACCCATATTACAGTATTTCTCTCCCCCGAGAGATCATGTATCTTTAGGCAGGTCTCCTGACTTAAACTCATCCTACTAGCTTCTCCTTCCCATTTTACAAGTGGAGTTAAAGCTCTCCAAAGCTCTAAGCATTCGTCATTATCACAGTAACGGGGGCTGTTGTGGATTTTCACCACATTCCCTTTTAAGCATTTCTGCACCTTGAATAATAAAACAGTTCTCTAGCTAAAGGCATAATACTATGCAATTTAATTATAATTTATAAATTTTATTTCTACAATATTATATTTGCTTATAATATGGTTCTATATGAATAATAACTTGAGCATTACTATTTATTTTTTCTTTAATTGACTTTTCTATATCATGAGATAATCCATGAGCTGCTTCTGTTGTCGTATTTGGATCTATCATAATATGCATATCTATATACATGTCATTCATACTGCCTCTGCTTCTAATCTTATGAATGTTTTTTATTTCTTCATAGGAATTTAATACTTCCATTAATTTATCTTCCTCTACTATAGCTTTATCCAATAGCACGCCTATAGATTCTTTAAATATTTCATATGAAGCATAAAGTATAAAGAAGGAAATAATTATAGATATAATAGGATCAATTATTTGAGGTAATCCAAATTTAATTCCCAATAATGATATTAGTACACCTACAGAAATAAATATATCACTTTTAGTATGAATTGAATCTGATACTAAAATATAACTATTATATTCTTCACCTTTTTTTCTTTCATAGGTAGTTACAAAAATATTTATACAAATTGTAATTATTAAAGAAATTAAACTTATTAATGTTATATTAATATCTTGTGGATTCATAAATCTATCCATTCCAGTGAATAAGGTCTTCATTCCTAAAAATAAAAGCATACCACCTATAAATAAACTCGCCACAATTTCAGACTTCTTATGTCCATAGGGATGGTCTTTATCTACTGGTTTACTTGCTATAGTAATACCTATTATACCAACCACATTGGACATACCATCAGATAGAGAGTGAATACCATCTGTACTTAAACTGGCACTATTTATAAAATAACCTACAAATATTTTTATTGCAGCTACCCCCACGTTAGCAAATAATATTATCCATAAAACAAACTTTACTTTCTTATATATCTCCTCCGGTGTAATTAATTCCTTACTCGCATAACTCGTTCTACTTTTCACAAATATCCCTCCAAATTTGATTTATATTAATACTTAATAACAGCTATCATTCTTCTGTACACTCAAAAATCCATGGACAGAGTCCATGGATTTTATTCATTATTCTTATTAATGTTATTATCAATATATTCAAATAAAGTAATATTTGTTACTTCTTTTTTGTTAATTAAATTTAATAATGTTACTCCTATTAATCTTATTTCTTTATGATTGTGATCAATTTTCTTAAATAAATTGTATATGTTTATTCTAATGTCCTCATGAGAACATATAGGATTATTAAAACTAGCACTTCTAGTAATTTGTCTAAAATCACCATACTTAATTTTTAAAGTAACTGTTCTTCCTGATTTTTGTAAATACTTAGCTCTATGAGCAACTTCTTCACAAAGTTCATCTAATATATTAATTAACTTTTCATCTTCCAAATCTAGATTTTCAGACAATGTAGTTTCTGCTCCTATAGATTTTCTTTCTCTATGTGGTTCAACTGGTCTATAATCTATTCCTCTACATAATTGATAAAATAAATACCCTCTGTTCTTAAAAACATTTTCTAGTTCATATATGCTCAATTGTCTTAAATCATAGCCATTGATTATACCAAAACCTTTAAGAGTTTTTTGAGTAACCTTTCCCACTCCAAAAAATTTACTTATAGGTAAATTATCCAAAAAATCCTGAACATTATCTTGTCTTATTACAGTTAAACCATTAGGTTTATTATAATCCGAGGCTAATTTAGCAAGAAATTTATTATATGAAACTCCTGCTGAAGCAGTTATATCTGTTTCTTCATATATCTCTTGTTTTATTCTTTTAGCTATTTCTGTAGCATATTTTATATTCATTTTATTGTTTGTTACATCTAAAAAGGCTTCATCTAATGATAGGGGCTCTACTAAATCAGTATATTTATAAAATATTCTTCTTATTTGATAAGATACACTTTGATAAACTTCAAATCTAGGTCTGACAAATATAGCATAAGGACATCTTTTATATGCAATCTTACAAGGCATAGCCGAATGAATCCCATACTTTCTTGCTTCATAAGAACATGTACAGACTACACCCCTACCTTGTGGGTTACCTCCCACAACTACTGGTTTGCCTTTTAAACTTGGGTTATCCCTTTGTTCAATAGAAGCATAAAAAGCATCCATATCTATATGAATTATTTTTCTTTGCTTTTCCATATAATCACCCTTAATTTTCTCTTATTAAATCAAAGACCATATTGAGTATCAATATGGTCTAAATATATTATTAGTTATAGTATAAATTTTGAGATGGATATTGAGGATCGCAAGTTACATGCATTCCTAATTTTCTAAATGTTTGTTCATCATCTTGACTTATTATTGTAGTAGAATGAGCTTGTACATTTTTTAACTCTTCTAATTTTTCCATAGCAAGTTCTGCTGTTGGATTTGTTACTGCACATATTGCAAGGGCAGATAAAACTTCTTCTAAAGCAAGAGATACATTTTTCCCACCTAAAGTTTCTGTTTTTAGTTTTATAATCGGATTTAATATTACTGGTGATATTAATAACATATCATCAGGTATATTAGCTATATATTTCACTGTATTTAATATAGCAGCTGCAGAAGCACACATTAAATCAGAGCTTCTTCCTGTTATCATTGTACCATCCATAGCTTCAATAGCAACTACTGGACATGTTTCTTGTGTATTAGTTTCTTGTTTTAATTTCTCAGCATATTTTCTAGCTGGTATAACTACATTTCTATCTTCTGGTTTAACATTAACTTTTTCAAGTATTAATGATATTGTTTCATAAGCATCTTTATTAACCTGACCTTTTTTATATTGACAAGAAGTATTGAAGTATCTTCTTATTATTTCTTGTATTGATGCTTCACGCACTACTTCATCATCAAATATACCAAAACCAACTCTATTAACACCCATATCTGTCGGTGATTTAAACATTGATTCTTTGCCAGTTATTTTTTCTATTATTTTCTGTAGTACTGGGAATAATTCTAAATCTCTATTATAGTTAACTGATTTTTCTCCATAAGCATCTAAGTGGAATGAGTCTATCATGTTTACATCTTTTAAATCAACAGTAGCTGCTTCGTAAGCTATGTTAACAGGATGGTTTAATGGTAAATTCCATACTGGGAATGTCTCAAATTTTGAGTAACCAACAACATTACCTCTTTTGTTTTCATGATATAACTGACTTAAACAAGTTCCAAGTTTTCCACTGTTTGGTCCTGGAGCTGTTACTACTACTATAGGTTTAGTAGTTTCTATATATGGATTTGCTCCGTATCCTTCATCGCTAACGATAGTATCTACATCTGATGGATATCCTTTTGTAGGAGCATGTTTGTATACTTTTATTCCACGTCTTTCTAGTTTATTTATAAATACTGTAGTTGCAGGTTGTCCTTCAAATCTAGTTATAACTACGCTGTTCACATCTAGATTAAATCCTCTTAAATCGTCTATAAGTCTTAGAACTTCCATATCATAAGTTATACCGAAGTCACCTCTTACTTTATTACGTTCTATATCTCCTGCATAAACACATATCACTACTTCAACTTGATCTTTTATATGTTGTAATACCTTAATTTTAGCATTTTCATCAAAACCTGGAAGTATTCTCTTTGCATGTAGATCTCCCATTAGCTTTCCGCCAAATTCTAGGTATAATTTATCAAAATTATTAACTCTCTCTAGGATATACTTAGATTGTTCTTTTAGATATTTTTCATGATCGAATCCGATTTTCATTATGCACCTCTCAAAAATTATTTTTCACTCTTATTATTTTCACTAAGCTAACATTATATATCATAAAAGTATTTTATTTCAAGAAGTTTTTAATAATATTTTGGATTTTTGAATCATAAATAAAAGATAAAAGAATTTATTTTATCTTGGGGATTGGTTTTTATTGATTTTTATTTGATTTGTTTTTATTATTTTTTTAGTGAAAAATAGGTGCATTAATTTTCCACCTCTTTTTAGGGTGGAGTTCTATTATAGGATAAGTTTTTTTTTTAGTCAATAGTTTTTATATTTTTTTCTATAAAACAAAAATCGGCGAGCTAAAAGCTCGCCGTAATAAATTTATAATTTTTCACTTTTTAACTAACATCCACAACCATCGTCTCCGCCAAATCCTTCTCCGCAAGAAACAACAATTAATAATAATATTAAGAATGGTATCCAAGCACATATGTCTAACTCTGACCAGCAGTCACCGAATGCTAAGAATAAGAAGAATAATATTATTATCCACCATCCACAACCACCAAAAATTCCCTCTTCACCACAACCACCAAAAAATCTATCTAACATAATGTTACCCCCTTGTTGATATAATTATTTGTTATCTAGTTTATACTATGAATGTGGGTGTATTTTTGACATAACTTTTTTATATTTTTTTAATTTTAATCTACAGATTTTAGAGATTCTACCATTTTTACATTCTTAAGCTTGTAATACATAGCTATATTTACAAAGCAACTCATAACTATAGTTAGAAGAGCTGCAATCATATAACTGCTTGTATCAATTACTCTTCCAAACATCATGGATTGAATCTCAACTGTTACCATAATGAATTGATGTAAAATTTTTCCTAGACCTAATCCTACTATAGTTCCTATTAATGTTAAAATGATATTTTCTCTATAAATATACGCTGACACTTCTTTGTCATAAAATCCTAATACTTTTATTGTAGCTATTTCTCTAATTCTTTCTGATATATTAACATTTGTTAAATTATATAAAACAACAAATGCTAATGCACCTGCGGAAACAATCATTATCAATACCACATAGTTTAAGTTTTTAATGGTATAATGGAAAGTTTCTTTAGAAGCAGTATTGAATCTAACTCCTTCTACCAGTTTAACCTTAAATAATTTTTTTGATAATTTTTCTTCCATCTTTAAATTAGTATTGTTTAATTTTCCAAGTACTCTATTATAATTTAAATCATTTTTAAATACCTCTTCATAATAATTAGGTGATATATATGCATAATGAGAAATGTAGTTCTCAGTTATTCCGCTAACTTTAACTTTTGCTTTTTTATCATCACTATTAATAAGTTCAATAGTGTCTCCTTTTTTAATACCAAGATCTCTTGACATTTTTTCTGTTATTACTACTCCAGTATCATTGAGAGTTATTAATTTTTTAGTCTTCCTATCTTGTAAGTGAATAAATTCACTCATGTTTTTTACTTCTTTTGGTGTAACTATAGTAATATCTTTACTATTTTTATTAACTTTTATATTACCATTTTGATAACTATATACTTCTGTTTTATTTATTTCTTTGTATTGATTTAAATCCATCTTTAATTCATTTATTTCTTTTTCTGACATATGAACTTTTGTTATTATTGATATGTCATACTTATATAGTGTGCCATATTGACCAGTTACTATCATTTCTATAGAATCTTTTATTCCGAATCCTGTTAAAATTAAAGCAGTACATCCAGCAATACCAAGTACAGTCATTAAGAATCTTTTTTTGTATCTAAAAATATTTCTAACAGTAACCTTACTAATAAAACTCAATCTATTCCATATGAAAGGAATTCTCTCTAGTAATATTCTTTTACCATTTTTAGGTGCCCTAGGTCTCATTAATATGGCTGGTGTTTCTCTTAATTCTTTATGACAAGCAACATATGCTGCAGTAGTTATAACCAATAAAGCCAAAATAGATATACCTAATGTTATAGATGGACTAAATATATAAATAATATTAGGTATTGAATACATCATTCCATAGGCAAAAAATATTACTGTCGGAAATAAAGTATATCCTATAGCTGTTCCTATGAAACATCCTATTAAACATGCTGAAAGAGCATATAATATATATTTTTTTGAAATTTGATTATTTTTATATCCTAATCCTTTTAAGGTTCCTATATTTATTCTTTGTTCATCTACCATTCTTGTCATAGTAGTTAAGCAAACCAAGGCTGCCACTGCAAAGAAAAACACTGGAAATATTTTAGCTAAAGCGTCTATACTTTTAGCACAACCTTCGTATTCTACAAATGATTGATGACTATTTCTATCTAAAATATACCAAGCAGGCTTTTCTATTTCATCAATTTTCTTTTTGCCATCTTCTACTTCTTTTTCAGCCTTCTTTATTTTTTCATCTGCATCATCTAGTTCTTTTTTACCTTTAGCTAATTCATCTTTGACTTTTATTTTATTTTTATCTAATTCAATTTGTCCTTTGACTAATTCATTACTTTTTTCCTTTAACAATACTTCTGCTTTTGCAAACTCTATATTTGCAGTTTTTTTAGCTGATTTGAGTTTTATTTTTTCATTTTCAAGTTGAATTTTACTATTATCTAAATCGATTTTACTATTATTAAGTTGAGCTTCACTTTGAGATAATTTAATTTTGTTTATTTGTAACTCATTATTACCATTATCATATTGTTGCTGTAGTGAAGCTAATAAAGCTGTATTTTGTGCTAACTGTTCCTTTAAAGATTGTTGTGTTTCTTCTGGTAAATTTTCATTTTTTAATTGTTCTTCTATAGATGAAATTTCTTGCTTTATTTTATTAATTTGATTTTTTAATAAGTTCAAGTTTTCCTGTGCTTTATCAATTTCAATTTGTGCTGTAGCTTTTATAGTTTCAAATTCTCTTAATGCATTATTGTAATCTATTATACCTTTATTTATCTTAACTTCAGCTTCTTTTATTTTTTCTTCTCCATCTTTTATCTGAGCGTAAGTACTTATTTTTTTTGATTTAAGATCTTTTTTACCTTGAACTATTTGATTTTTACCATTATCTATTTTATTTTGAGCATCTTTAAGTTCTTTTTTAGCCTTTAATTTATTATCTTCAAATTCTGCTTTACCTTTTTTCAAATCTTCCTTGGCATCTGATAATTTTACTTTACCTTCTTTTAACTCATTATTTGCTTCTTTTAATACTTCTTGATATCTAGCTTCTGCTCTATTATTCTTAATACCTTCTAATTGGTCCGTAACATTTTCAACTTTATTAAAATATTCATCACTGTATGTATCTAGTTTTTTAGCACCTTTTACAGTAAGAAAAACTTCACTATATGCTTTCATCTTAAAATCATCTTGAGGTACTATGATTGCACCTTCTATAATTCCACTACCTATAGCACTGTTACCCTTTTCCTGCGATAAATAATAAGGAGTCTCTACGTATCCTACTACTGTATACTCTGTTTTTTTCAATGAATCACTTAGTTTTTCATCACTACCAGAAGAAAGCTTAATTTTACTTCCTATTGGATAATTCAAAAATTTAATATTTTGCTTTTCTATTACACATTCCCCACTTTTATTAGGTAGCCTTCCTTCTATTAATTTAACTTGATTTATATAATTTTTATCTTGTGAATTATAAGCCTCTAAACCATGAACTTTTATAACGTTTTCAGATGAGCTGTAAGTAGATAGTGCATCTATAGAATAGGTTGGAAATACTCCTTCCACTCCATTAATTTTTTCTATTTCATCCACATCTTTATTAGTTAAACCTAAAGTAGATAATAATTTCACATCCATTAAATTATAATCATCATAGTATTTATCTGATGAATTTTTCATAACTATAGGTGAGGATTTTACTCCTGTAAAAAATGCTACACCTAAGGCTACTATTGCCACTATGGAAATAAATCTACCCTTAGAACTTAAAATATCTCTTATAAAATCCTTATTTAAAGCTTTTTTCATAGCTACCACTCTATCCTTTCAACAGGCATTGGATTTTCATTAATAGTTATTTTATTTATTCGTCCATTTTTTACAGTTATAACCTTGTCTCCCATAGGTGTTAGAGCTAAGTTATGAGTGATTATTATTACGGTCATCTTATATTTCTTACAAGTATCTTGTAAAAGTTTTAGTATAGATTTTCCTGTATTATAATCTAAAGCTCCCGTTGGTTCATCACATAAAAGTATTTTTGGATTTTTTGCTAAAGCCCTGGCAATAGCCACTCTTTGTTGCTCTCCTCCAGATAACTGAGCTGGAAAATTATTTTTTCTTTCACTTAATCCAACAGCTTCCATAATCTCATCAATATCTAATGGATTTCTACATATCTGAGTTGCAAGTTCCACATTTTCACGAGCAGTTAAATTTTGTACCAAATTATAAAACTGAAAAACAAAACCTATATCATGTCTTCTATAAGTTATTAATTCTTTATTATTATATTTATTTATCTCATTGTGGTCTACGATTATTTGACCACTACTTGGACTGTCCATACCTCCTAGAATATTTAGTATGGTACTTTTCCCTGCTCCACTGGCACCTGCCACAACAACAAACTCACCTTTATCTATAGTAAAATCTACTCCACTTAAGGCTTCTATATTAACTTCACCCATTTTATAGATTTTTTTTACATCTCTAAATTCTATATATTCCTTCAATTATTTCCCCTCTATTCCTAAGAATTATTTTAATTAATTATATCATAATTAAAATAATTCTTAATTATTTTTATTAATAATCTATTCTCTTAAATTAACTAAACTTCCATTATTATAGGAAATACACTTGGTCTTCTTTTTGTTTTATCATAAAGTAACTGTTCTACTGATTTTTTTACACCTGACTTAAGCACTTGCCACTCAATTATTTGATTTTTCAAACATTCATCTAACTTATTTCGTGATAGATTCTTTATTTCATTTATTAAAGCTTCAGACTCTCTAACATATATAAATCCTCTAGTTATTACGTCTGGCCCAGATACTATTTCAAAATTATTTTTATCTATGGCAACTACAACTATAACCATTCCATCCCTAGCAAGATTTCTTCTATCCCTTAAAACTATATTTCCCACATCTCCTACACCAAGACCATCCACATATAATATTCCTGTATGAACTTTTTCTGTAGCTGAAGCTCCTTTTGATGTGATTTCTAATACTTTACCAGTTTCTAAAGTAAATACATCTTTAGGATCCATTCCCAATTTCACAGCTAAATCAGCATGATGTTTTAAATGTCTATACTCACCATGAACAGGCATAAAATATTTTGGCTTTACCAAGTTATGAATTAATTTTAATTCTTCTTGATAAGCATGACCAGATACATGTATATCTTCTAAATCTTCATAAATTACTTCTACACCTTTTCTAAATAACTGATTTATTACCCTTGAAATTACCTTATCATTACCTGGAATTGGTGAAGCTGAAATAATAAATAAATCATCTGGATATATTTCAATTTTTCTATGACTTCCAAACGCTATTCTTGATAATCCTGCTCCTGCTTCTCCTTGACTTCCTGTAGTTATTATAGTTATATTTTCATTTGGGTATTTATTCATATTATCAATATCAATTAAAGATTCTGGTGGTATATTTAAGTATCCCAGTTCTATAGCAAGCTTAGATACATTCTCCATACTTCTTCCACTAAAAACTATTTTTCTATTTTCTCTAATGGAAGCATTAGCTATTTGTTGCATTCTATGTATGTTAGATGCAAATGTAGCTACAATAACTCTTCCTTTTGCTCCTACAAATATTCTATTTAATGTTTCTCCTATAGTTTTTTCTGAAAGAGAATGACCATGCCTTTCTATATTTGTACTATCTGCTAGAAGTAATAATACACCTTTTTTACCTAATGTTGAAAATCTATTTAAATCCATAAGTCTTCCATCTATAGGTGTGTAGTCAATTTTAAAATCACCTGTATGAATTATTACTCCTAAAGGAGTAGTTATAGCAAGTGAACAAGCATCTGCTATGGAATGTGTAGCCTTAATAAATTCTACCTTCATTTTTTCAAGTACTACTACTTCACCACTTTCCACCGTATTAATAGTAACCATATCAAGCATACTATGTTCATTTAATTTATTTTTTACTAATCCCAAGGTTAATCTTGTTCCATATATAGGCATATTAATTTGTTTTAAAATATATGGTATCGCTCCAATATGATCTTCATGACCATGAGTTAAAAATAATCCCTTTACTTTATCCTTATTTTCTATTAAATATGTTACATCAGGTATAACTAAATCCACACCATACATGTCCTCATCTGGAAAAGATATTCCACAATCTATTACTATTATTTCATTGTCATATTCTATAGCTGTAATATTCTTTCCTATTTCACCTAATCCTCCAAGAGGAATTACCCTTACGCTTCGTCTTTTTCTCATAATGTTTCTCCTTTTATTTGTCATTTCCCATTTATGTTAATTACATAATTTCTTTCAAATAAGATTTGTCTTAGTTATTATTATTTACATAATGTGAATAATTTATATTTTTAAAGTAAAAATATAAATGGAGGTGATTTTGTGGTAAATTTAACTAACAAAGAAAAATTTTTACTAGAAGGTGAAAAATACCAACAGCAACTTGCAATAGATAAATATAATGATTATTCTCTACAAGCACAGGATTCTAACCTAAAGAACTTATTTTCTAGCTTATCTAAAGTAGAACAAAGTCATTTAGATATGGTGTATGAAATGTTGCAAGGAAGGATTCCTCAAGTAAATCAAGGGAACTTACAACCATATTTTGAAAATAATAACTCTACATCCAATAATTATATTAATGTTGGTAATATTACATTGAGTTCTCTAGATAGTAATTTCCATGATGAAGATAAAATAATTTGTTTTGATGCCCTAACAACAGAAGAACTTCTTCATTCTACATATAGTGCTTCTAGTTTTGAATTTGAAGAAAGCCAGTTTAAAGATACTTTTTGTGAAATAATAAAAGAAAAAGAAGATAGTCTGCAATATCTCAATAATTATATGATAAAAAAAGGAATGTATAATAATACTGTTTATTTTTAATGATAACTTAAAAAAGCTGATATAAATCTATCAGCTTTTTTTATTGAAATAAAGTACATTTAATACATGAATTAGGCTTCCTATAGGTAAACAGTTCTCATCAATATCAAATTCATTTGTATGAATTAAACTACTTATTCCTTTTTCTTTATTACCACATCCTAAATTAAAAAATACACCTTTACAATTTTTCGTATAAAAACAAAAATCTTCTGCTCCCATGGCAGGAACTTCCTTTTCTATATATGATTTTTCACCTAATAGTATTTTAGTATTGGTCTTTAATACTTCCACCATATCTTCATGATTTATAAGCTCTGGATATCCATTCCCCTCTACTATTAAACGTCCCTCACACTTATAAGCTATTGCTATGTTTTTTATCATGTCTCTTGCTCTATTTATTATCATATCTTTACTTTTCTTGTTCAAGGCTCTAATAGTTCCAACAATCTCTACTTCTTCACAAATTACATTTTGAGCTTCTCCACCTTCTATCTTCCCTAAAGTTAAAACAGCCATATTTGTTGGCGATAAGTTTCTACTAATAATACTTTGTAATGATGTAATTATTTGTGCTGCACAAACTAAAGCATCTATTCCATTTTCAGGGTATGCTCCATGTGCTCTTTTTCCTTTAATACGTATTCTTATACTATTAGAACTAGCATTAAAAACTTGACTTTTACATTCTATAAATCCTGTTTCAAGATATGGCTGTACATGCAGTCCAAACATGTAATCAACCGTGGGATTTTCTAAACATCCATCTTTAATTAAATATTCTGCTCCTCCATAAGTTTCTTCTGCTCCTTGAAATAAAAATTTAACATTTACATTTAATTCTTCTTTCATCTCATATAATAATTTACAAGCACCTATAAGCATAGTTGTATGTGCATCATGACCACAAGCATGCATAACTCCTTCATTTTTTGATTTATATGATTTATTATTATTTTCTCTAATAGGCAAAGCATCTATATCTGCTCTAATAGCTACTGTATGTCGATTATTTTCATTTATAATATAAGCCATTATCCCTCTATGATCCTTATACTCCTTATAGGGAATACCTATTTCATTTAGGTAAACTTTTATTTTTTCTTTAGTTACAAACTCTTCCATAGCTAGTTCTGGAGTAATATGAATATCCCTTCTAATATTAACTAGCCAATCTTTCATACCGTATCCATTCGCTATAACTTTATTAAAATTCATTTGCTCCCCCTCAATTTTTAATAGATGTTATCTTTTTTCTATAATATAATTATATTAAACATATTTTATTAGAATTAATATAATATGATTTTGCATTTATTTATTATATTAAATAAGGGGGATACAAATGAAAATATTTGATTTAACACATTCGATTACAAATAATATGACTATATTTCCTGGAGGTAAACAACCTGAAAATACTGTTATTAGTAATGTGAAAGAAAATGGATATAAGGAAACTGCCATACGTATGCAATCTCATAATGGTACTCATATGGACGCTCCAGCTCATGTTCTTGAACATGGAGTTAGTTTAGATAAGATTGATGTTATTAATTTTGTTGGCATGGCAGCTTTAATTGATTGTACTTCAGTAGGTGAAGGGGGCATAATTAACTATGACATTATTGAAAAAAATAAAGATATAATTGAGCAGGCTGAGTTCTTAATTTTCCATACTAATTGGAGTAAATATTGGAATACTGAAAAATACCTAGGTGCTTATCCTGTATTAAGTGAAGAGGTTATAGATTATATTATAAACTCTAAAAAGAAAGGTATTGCCTTTGATACTATTTCTCTAGATCCTATTGATAGCCCTGACTTAGCTAAGCATCAAAGAATTCTCGGAAATAATATATTAATATTTGAAAATTTAACTAATCTAGATTTAATAAATTCAGAATCATTTGTATTTTGCGCTTTGCCACTTAAGTTTGAAAACTCAGACGGTGCTCCTATAAGAGCAATTGCTATGGTTGATTAAATTCCACAATAAAAAATAACAGGTAAACTAAATAAGTTTACCTGTTATTTTTATACTGTTTCTACTTCTTCGTATTCAATATTATAAAGTTTCTTTGTTTTTCTTAAATATACTAAGATACTAAGTAATATTGTACCTTTAAATATACTACTTATAGTAATACTCCACCATACACCATTTAATCCTAATATATTAGATTTACATAGTATTAAAGCTAGTGGTATCCTTAGACCTGTTAATATTATTATTATTATTGATGGTATATAAGTTCTTCCCAGACCTTTAAATATACCTGATATGCATATTTCTAAACACATAAATAATTGAGAATATCCAAGTATTATTAAGTAATCTTTACCCTTGTCTATTGCCTCACTTTCATTTATAAATGCCTTGAAAATATATTCACTACCAAAAACTAATATTAAAGTGGTTAGTATTCCCCAGATTAATATTACAACTAAAGCACATTTTGTTCCCTTATTAATTCTATCTATTTTTTTTGCTCCAAAGTTTTGTCCAACAAAGCTAGATAAAGCCGAAGCAAAACCATCACAACTATTCCATGAAATAGATTCTATTTGTGAACCTACTTTTTGAACTGCCACTGCCACAGGTCCAAAAGATGCAACTATAACTCCCATAACCATAGAAAATATTGTAAACATACCATTTTGTAATGCTACAGGAAATCCTAATACGTATAAGGTCTTATAATATTCTAATTCTACATTTCTAAAAAGTTTGATTTTAAAATGTTCTTCTTTACTTTTAAATATTAAATATATAAAACAAAGGCATACTATCATTTGTGCTGCAACTGTAGCAATAGCAGCTCCTCTTACTCCTAATTTTGGTATTGGTCCCATACCAAAAATTAAGATAGGATCTAAAATAATATTTGCTACTAGTCCAATAGTATTAATTTTGAATGGAGATTTACTATTTCCAAGTCCTACAAAAATTGATGTAAATACAGGATTAATAAAATAAAACACCATACCCAAAGCTACTATGACTAAATAATCTACCGACATATTAATTACTTCTGCATTTCCCAATTTGAAAAATCCAATTAAATTATGTCTAAATATGATTAAAGTCAATGTATACAATATTGAAAGAATTATATTTATTTCTATTGCTGATTTAATATAATACTTAGTATCTTTTAAATTTTTTTCTCCCACACTTTGAGCTACTTTAATTTCCCCACCAATTTTTGATATCATAATAAATGCCATTGCTAACCAGGGATAAAATCCAGCAGTACCTACTGCTGCCACAGAATTACTTCCATTTCTACCAACCCATATCATATCCGTAAGACTATAAGCAATTTGTATAAAAGATGTCCCCATTATGGGTAGAGCTAGCTTTATTAATTTTTCTACAATATTTCCATTTGTTAAATCTATGTTTTTATTCATAATGTCTCCCTTAATTAATTCTGCTCTACTTCAACTTCTCTATTAATCTCATCTAATATCTTAAGTTCTTCATCACTTAAATCTGAAAATTCGCATATGTTTTTTCTAATATAAGATGCCATTAATTTTTCAATACTATCATGATTATAAAAATCATTAAACTGAGAAAAATCAAATTTGCTCATGAAATTAGAATACTCTTCCACACTTCTCTTATTTATATTTTTTAATTCTTCTTCCACATTGTTTTCTAATAAAAAATCCTTATATCTATCCAAAGTATTTAAAGCTCCTACATCTTCTAGGGCTTCTTCTATGTAACCTTTAGTTATATTACTAACACCAAAAAAGTACTCTCCTAAACCACCACTCACTACTTCTCTATCAAACCAAATAAGTATATATATATTTCTATGTGGTTCAATCATGTCTTCAAATACCTCTTTATCACTAAATTCGTATCCATACTGCAATTCTAAATTATTATCTACCATACAAATTAACTCATCATCATCACAATTTAAAGCTCGTATTCCGCTACTTTTTTTATGCTTAATTTCTTTCCCCTTGATTTTATCATTATTTTTCTTAGTCTTGCTTTTTATAAGTAATAAAATAACAATATTTATACCCCCAATAATTACAAAAAACAATAATAAATTCCTCGTAAAATTCATAGCTTCTTATCCTCCCTTTTATTTTTTATTATTATATTGTATTTTTACTTAAATATAATAATGAACCCACAAGCATAACAATTCCTATTATTATACCTAAAACTGATATCAACTTAGCTTCTTTATACAACTTTTTTTTATTTTTTATCTCATATCCGAAACAATAAATTATAAAAATAAGTCCACATATTATAAGCATAGTACCTAAAGTAGCAATAAAAAATAATGCCATTATAGTATTTTTATTTTGCATAATTTCACTTCCTTATGTAGTTTTAATGAATTATCATAATATATATTATTATATTATACTTTTCCTCCATTTTCATAAATAAGTTACATTGTATATATTTTTTTGTAAAAATGCTCTTATATCACAACATAGATAATAGTTTTTGTTACAATTATCTTGTACCAAATAATTACATTTATTATAAGGGAGGTATTATGAAACAATTTAAAGAGCAATTAGGAATAAACATTATATCTACAGAGATAAACAATAAATCTTTACCATTATTTCTTTGTGAAGAAATAGCTGATAATGTAAGAAGTTTTCACTCATCAATAAAGGGATATGAAGTAACTCCTCTTATATCCTTAGGTAACTTAGCTAAAAAATTAGGTATTAAAGGCATATATGTTAAAGATGAATCTTATAGATTTGGATTAAACTCATTTAAAAGTCTAGGTGGTTTGTATTCTATTTTTAAAATAGTATGCGAAAAATTAAATTTAGATAGTAAAAAAACTACTTTTAATGATTTGCAAAATTTAGAAATTAAAGAAAAATTAAAAGATATGGTGTTTATAACTGCTACTGATGGAAATCATGGTAAAGGTGCTGCTTGGGCTGCCAATAAACTTGGCTGTAAATCTATAGTTCTTATGCCTAAAGGGACTGTTGAAGTAAGAGCTCAGGCTATACGTGATGTGGGTGCTTATGAAGTTACTATTACTGATTTAAATTACGATGATGCTGTAAGAAAAGCCTCTAGTCTTGCTGATAAAAATGGTTGGTATTTAGTTCAAGATACTGCTTGGGAAGGATATGAAGATATTCCAAACTTTATAACTCAAGGGTATACTACTATGGCTAATGAAGCTTGTGATCAGTTACAAGAATATAATGTGGAAAAACCTACTCATTTATTCTTACAAGCTGGAGTAGGATCCATGGCTGGTGGAGTTTTAGGATACTATGCTAATAAATGCAAAGGTAATCCTCCTATCACTACTATTGTAGAGCCTAAGACGGTAGCTTGTATTTACAAATCAGCTCTTGCTGATGACGGAAAATCCCATGCAGTAACTGGAGATTTACAAACTATAATGGCTGGATTAAATTGCGGTGAACCAAATACTGCAACTTATCCAATACTTAGAGACTATGCAACTTATTATGCTGCCTGTCCAGACTTTGTTACTGCTAGAGGTATGAGAATAATGGCTGCTCCTTTAGGAAATGATAAAAAAATAATTTCTGGTGAGTCAGGAGCTGTAGGTCTTGGTTTATTATCTTTAATTATGGAGAGAAAAGAATTAAGTGAAATTAAAGAAGATATGAAATTAAATTCTGACTCAGTAGTTTTAATATTTAGTACAGAAGGCAATACTGACCCTATAGGATATGACGAAATAATTTACGATGGAAGAAATCCTAGTTTATTTCTAAAATAAGGTGGTAATTAAAATGAATTATAATAAAAAATCTGTTTACTTTTTTTGTACTGATTACGAGAGGGATGAAGTTGCACCCAGAGTTTTAGATTATTTGAAAGAAAATTATCCTCTTGAATTAATAAATAAAAAATTTGATGAGAGAAATATTTATCAATATGTAGATGAAAATAATAACTTGTTTACTTATGTAGAAACTGATGTGGTACTAAGTTATGATTACGATAAATATATACCTCTATTAAATGAGTTTTTCTCAGACTATGATATAGCTGGTGTTATTAACTGGCATGGTGGTGAAAAGGCCCCTGATAAAATTCTTACAGTTCACTCTACTGGAGATGTGGTTGGAGGTATATTTGCACCCTCTAGCCCACTATATTTAAGAAATATTTTAGTTTCAATGGAGAAAAATAGAGTTTCAAATAATTTAGATGATTTTAATGTTATGACTGAAGGGACTCACTGGACAGGAACTATTCGTGGTGGAAATATTAATTTAATAGATAAATACAATGTTCCTTTATTTGACATAGAAATAGGAAGTACCTTAGATAGTTGGAAAAATGAAAAAGCCATACAAATTTTAGCTACTTCTCTTCAAGATGTTTTTTCTGATGATAGTGATATTAAAGTACTTTTATGTACTGGAGGAATGCATTTTGAGGAAACTTTTTCTAATATTATTATAAATAAAGATTATAAAATTTCTGTAGGTCATGTTCTTCCTAATCAATGGCTGGTTCAAGGAGAATATGACACTGATGAAAAATATGATTACTTAAAAAAATGTGTTTCTTCTATTGATAGAAAAATAGATGGTATAGTAATACATGATAATTTAAAATCTGGATATAAAAATCAAATAAAGAAATTAGCTGAAGAATTAAATGTACCAACATTTAAGCATAAAAAATTAAGAAATCCTAAAGACTTACCTATTTGGTAAGTCTTTAGGATTTCAAATTTCCTTTATGCTTAATATGATTTCCCACAATTTCACTAACATCAGTTATAGTCATAAATGCTGAGATGTCATCTTCTTCTACAATTTTTTTCAGCTCTCTAAGTTCTATCCTTGTGACAACAACGTATAGAACTACTTTTTTTCCACTAATTAAACCTTCGCCTTCTATAAAAGTTACTGTTCTTCCTAATCTTCTATATATTGTTTTCGCTATATCATCTCCATGATTTGTAATTATTAAAGCTGCTTTTGCTTGCTCTAATCCTTCTGATACTATATCTATAATTTTAAAAGTAATAAAATAGGTCATAATAGAATACAATGCTCTATTCCATCCAAATACAATACCTGCTATTAAGTAAATAACTAAATTTATCAGCAATATTACCTGCCCTACTGAAAAAGAAGATTTTTTATTAACTAATATAGCTATTATTTCTACTCCATCTAAACATGCTCCATATCTAATTACAAATCCTACTCCTATCCCAAGTAAAAGTCCTCCAAATACAGTTGCTAACAAAACATCATTAGTCACTTCCCCCATATGTGAAAATCCTTCTAACAAAATAGAAAATAAAATCATAGAATAACTACATCTAATTAAAAATTCTTTTCCTAAGTTTTTCACTCCAAATATTAAAAAAGGTATGTTAATAATTATAATAAACACACTTACATTTGGTTTTGTAATATAGCTAAGTATTATGGAAATACCTGTAATACCTCCATCAATTATTTTATTAGGAATTAAAAATACTTCTAATGCTAAAGCTGCCATTATAATTCCTATAGTAATAAAAACATAAGATAGAATTTTAACTATCCAGAAGTTATAACCTTTTTCTTTAAACATATTATCATCCCTTTATTACTTATATAGTTAATATATTCATTTACTATATAAATTTAGAAGTAGTCCACTTTGGATAATGTATATACTTATGGATTAGTTAAATATAAATTCTTATTTTTTATACTAATTAAAACTTATTTATTTTATTTTATTTTATCTCTAACAATAGCATCATTCTTAATAATATTAATTATAGTTTCTTTAGCCTTTAACATATCCTCTCCAGATATATATTCGTATATTCCATGGAAGTTTGCTCCACCTGTAAATATATTAGGTGTAGGTAAACCTTTATACGATAATTTTGCTCCATCAGTACCTCCTCTTATTGGTACTATTTGTGACTCTATATTTGCTTCCTCCATAGATTTTTTAGCTAAATCCACAATATACATAACTGGTTCGATTACTTTTTTCATATTATAATATTGATCCTTTACTTCTACTTTAACTAGTTCTTCCTTATATCTTTCATTAATTCTCTCTGCAATATTTATCAATAAATCTTTTCTTTTTTGTAAATTATCTAAATCAAAATCTCTTATTATGTATTTTAAAGTTGCACTTTCTATTCCACCTTTAAAATCAGTAATCATATTGAATCCATCATACCCATCAGTTTTTTCGGGCACCTCATTCTGTGGTAATAGCATATGATATTCCATTCCTACAGTTATAGCATTTATCAAAATATCTTTAGCTGAACCAGGATGAACACTTTTGCCTCTTATAGTAACTGTTGCTCCTGCTGCATTAAAGTTTTCATATTCTAATTCACCTAAATGACCTCCATCTATTGTATAAGCAAAGTGAGCATCAAATTTTTTCAAATCAAAACTATCTCCTCCTCTACCTACTTCTTCATCAGGAGTAAATCCTATAGCTATAGGTCCATGTTCAATCTCAGGATGTTTTAAAATATAATTTGCTGCTTCTATTATCTCAGCAATTCCAGCCTTATCATCTGCTCCAAGTAATGTGGTTCCATCTGTTGTAATTAAAGTTTTGTTAATTTGATTTTTTAAATAAGGAAAGTCTTTAATTGATAATATTATACTTTTCTCATCATTTAAAACTATATCTTTACCATCATAATTTTTATGTATTTGAGGATTTACATTTTCACCACTAGCTGATTGTGCTGTATCTACATGTGCAATAAATCCTATCGTATTACATTCTTTATCTGTGTTAGATGGCACAAAACCATATACATATCCTAAATCATCCATACTAGCATTTTCTACACCAATAGCTTTTAAATCTTCTACTAAAATTCTTCCTAAGTCCTTTTGTCTTTCTGTGCTAGGTGTCATATTAGAATCTTCATCACTAGTAGTGTATACTTTTGCATATTTTATAAATCTGTTTATTAAGTTTTCCATAAAAACCTCCTTAATTTTACATATTTATTATTATTTGTTTTTATTGTATTTTTTACTACATTAGTTTATCTGGTAAAAAATTCGCTTCGCCTGAGTCACTGCGTTGCTCAAAATATTCTTTTTTACTTTTCTACATCTATTGAAAGCAATTTTATATATTTGCTGTGTGTAATATTGAATTATAATTTCTCATTAATCTTTCAAAAGACTTATGATCAGACTTGTATCCTATACCTTCTCTTTTTTCATCTTTATCTATCATTTTATATTCTCCACAAGCTTTTACTATTTTTTCTCTATCCTCTTTAGACATAGTTGTATATACTATTCTTTCTTCATGTGGTATATCTTTTTTATATTCTGGTTTAATAAAATATTTAACATCTTTAATTTTTCCTGCATTATATAAAGATTGAATTACAGAACCATTTTTTAAATGTTGTAAATGCCAATCTAATTTATAAGTATGAGCCACATGAGTTACACTTTTTAATCTTTCTTCAAATTTTAATGCTATTTGTTCCATTTGTTCAAAACTAGTTGAACCTGTTTTATTTAATCTTGGCATTAAAACTACATTTTCTCTTTTTATTCCCAGTTGTTTAACTGCTCCCAGAAATTCTCTTTCTCTATATTTATATTTTTCATTTTGACTCATCTTTTCAAAGACTTTATCATTTTTTAATATTTTTATTCCTGTACCATAAGAAACCTGAACCATATAAACATGGTCTGCTCCTACTTCATTTATAGCCTCAATTATTGCACTTGATGCCCATAATGTTTCATCATCTTGATGTTGAGCATAAAATACTACATTATCCTTAAATTTTGTATCCCCATAGCTTTCTTCATCTCCAAATCCAGATATAAAAAATGTCATCATCATTATAATTCCTAAACTAATTCCTATTTTGAAAATTCTTTTATTTTTCGTCATAATTTTATTCCTCATTCCCCTAATATATTTAACTTAGTTTAATTATACGTGGCAAATATTACTACAACCTTACGGTGGGGTAACAATTTATTAACAAATTCTCTCTTTTTACCTTGAAATTGTTATAAATTTGTAGTAATTAAGCACTGTTATTGTTACTTTCTTTTGATATAATTGATTTGGCTATTATTATATAGGGGAGTGAACTTAATGAATAAAAACATTTTAGTTGTGGATGATGAAAAAGAAATTGTTGATGCTATAGAGTTTTATTTAAAGCCTGAAGGCTATAATATTTTAAAAGCTTATGACGGACTAGAAGCCTTAGAGATGCTTTTAGAAAATGATATTGAGCTTATTATTATGGATGTTATGATGCCTAATATGGATGGACTTAGAACTACTATGAAAATTAGAGAAAGTAAAAACATACCTATTATTCTCTTATCTGCAAAGTCTGAAGATATGGACAAGATTTTAGGACTTAATATGGGGGCCGACGATTATATAACTAAACCATTTAATCCTTTGGAACTTACTGCAAGGGTTAGATCTCATCTGAGAAGATATATTAATCTAGGAAATATAACAAGTGAAGTTATCTCTACTTCTTCACAAGATAAATTATCCATATTAAGAAGTGGTGGTTTAGAATTAAACGAAGAAACTAAGATTGTTTCTTTAGATGGAGATGATGTAAAGGTAACACCTATTGAATATAAGATTTTATATTTGCTTTTATCTCATCAAGGAAGAGTTTTTTCTTCTCATGAGCTTTACGAAAGAGTTTGGGAGGAAGATCCTTATAATTGTGAAAAAACTGTGGCTGTTCATATTAGAAGAATACGCCAAAAGATTGAAATTGACTCAAAAAATCCAAAGTATTTGAAGGTGGTGTGGGGAATTGGCTATAAAATTGAAAATTTTAAATAAAGATTTTAATGTTGAAAATACTTATTTAAGCATTTTATCACCTTTTTTAATGATCTTTTCTTTATCTATATTTTTAAATACATTACTTTTTCTTATAAGAGATAAATTTGACATTGTGACAAATATATTTAATGGTTATGGTTGGTATTATGGTGTAACTCTTAGAAAGTTCCTTTTATTTGGACCTGGTATTTATGCAGATGCTAGAATTGCTACCATAGCAATTTTATCTACCCTTATAATCTCCTTTATTTTAAGTATTATAGGTTTCAAAATATATAGAAAAAATCTAAAAGTAAAAACTTATTTTAGTAACTTTATAACATACTTATATAAAAAACTTACTATTGAACTTCCTTTATTATTTATAGTTATATCTGCTTTATTTAGTATAAATATCATGCATAGAGAAATTTATATGTATGATATATTTGTTGTTTATGATGCTGTTTTATTATTTTTAATATTATTTTTAATTAATTATATTATTTATAATAAATACAATTTAGTTAACGTCTTCTATTTGACACCTTTTATAAAATCTTTGTTCAGTAGAAATAATAAAAAATCAATAAATAGAAAATTAGCTTATTATATATGTATTAGTTTAATAGTAGAAACTGTATTATTAATGATAATGTTTAATTATACTTACGGCAGTTTTATGTTTGAATTTATACTGTTTATTGATTTTTTCACATTGATATTTTGTATTAGTTTTTTTAGGTTTATATATGAAAAATTCGATTATATAGATTATATTTCAAAAGAAGTAGAATCTATTAAGAACGGTCATCTAGATTATAAACTTCAAGTTAAAGGCAAAGACCAGATTTCTTCATTAGCACAAAATATAAATAATATGAGTGAAGGTCTTGGAAAAGCTGTAGATAATGCAATAAAAAGTGAAAAAATGAAAACAGAATTAATAACAAATGTATCCCACGATTTAAAAACTCCTCTAACTTCTATAATAAGTTATGTGGACATGTTAAAAAGTGAAGATATTGATGAAACTACAAGAAAATCTTATCTTGCAATATTAGACAAAAAATCTAAAAGACTTAAGACTTTAGTAGAAGAGATTTTTGAAGCTTCAAAGTTAAGTAGTGGTGAAATTGAGTTTAATATAGAAAAAACTGATATAAAAGAACTTCTAATCCAAAGTATCGTAGAATTAGAAGATAAAATTCAAGAAAGCAAACTTGATTTTATAGTTGATACTCCAGAAAAACCTGTATTTGCTATGATTGATGGTAAGCGTACATGGAGAGCTTTTGAAAATCTAATCTTAAATATACTAAAATACTCTGCTCCTAATAGCAGGGTGTACATTGATTTATCACTAGAAAATAATATTATATCTATTACTTTTAAAAATATTTCTAATTATAGGCTAAATCTAAAGGCTGAAGAGTTCTTAGAGAGATTTAGACGAGGTGATTCTTCTAGAAATACAGAGGGGTCAGGACTTGGACTTTCTATTACTCAAAGTATAATAGAACTACAAAACGGAAGTATGGATCTTAATATTGATGGTGACTTATTCAAAGTAATATTACAGTTTCAAATTAGTAAATAAATAATATTTAAATTATTCAAAAATAAAAAGAGATTACTCCTTTTATTTTTGAATAACCTCTTTTTATCTATTTAACAACTTTTGTGATAATTTAATAAATCTTTCATCATTAGAAGAATTGTATATTTCTACACTTCCCTCTTCATCATTATCTCTTAGTTCATTTCCTTCTCTTAAAATTTCTTTAAGATGATTAGTTGTTCCTAAATTACCATCAACTATATTTATGCTCTCATTTAATAAACTTTCCATGTATTCTCTATAAAACACAAAATGTGTACATCCTAAAACTACGCTATCAATTTTGTCCATATTTAAATCTTTATAATAATATTTTAATTGATTATGCACTACCTCTTTATCATCTAGTAAATCATTTTCTACTATATTAACAAGCTCTGGACATGGCATTTTTATTACAGTATTATTATCATCATATTTAGACATTAAATTATTAAATTTATCCTCTTTTAATGTTAAAGGTGTTGCCATTACAACAATAGTATTTTTATTTTGACCTTCTGCAGCAACCTTTAAAGCTGGTTCCATGCCTATTATTGGAATATGTAAATATTTTTCCCTAAGTATATTTGCAGCAGCAGAAGTTGCTGTATTACAAGCTATTACAATAGCTTTAACTCCTTTTTCTAAAAAGAAATCTATTATTTCTACGCATCTCTGAGTTATTTCTTCTTTGGTTTTTATTCCATAAGGAGCATTCGCTGAGTCCCCAAAATATATAAATCTTTCATTAGGCATTGATTGAACTAAATCTTTTAATACACTTATTCCACCTAGTCCAGAATCAAATACACCAATTGCTTTGTCTTTATTATTCATTTTTTACCTCCCATACTTTAAATACTTCATTTCATCTATATTAACTTCTGAATTATTATCATATTTAAATAAAATTATCCATAATAATATTGTTTACTCTTTTTATTATAAAATATCTTATTTATTTATACAAAGAAAATTTTCATATGACTTACATTAGTTAAATAATTATATACTTTACAATATATACATGGAAAATTTTAGATATTTTATTTACAAAATTTAACTTTGTGTTAAAATTATATTAAATATATTAAATACAAAATTATTTGATAATTTTAAGGGGGAAAATATTTATGAGTAATAACGGTGATAAATTTGACAAAGTGCTCAATAAATCAGATGTTTTTGTACTCGCCTTTGGTGCAATGATTGGATGGGGCTGGGTTGTTTTATCTGGTGAATGGATTCAAACAGCAGGAACATTAGGTGCTATATTAGCCTTTGTATTAGGTGGTGTAATGGTTTTATTTGTAGGGCAAGCATACGCAGAGCTGACCTCGGCAATGCCCAAATGTGGCGGAGAACAGGTATTTAGTTATAGAGCTCTTGGAAGAAAAGCTTCTTTCGTTTGTACTTGGGCCATAATATTAGGATATATAGCTGTTATAGCCTTTGAAACTGTAGCATTACCAACAGTTTTACAGTATTTATTTCCTAACTATGTAAAAGGATATTTATATAGCATAGCTGGCTTCGATATTTATGCAACATGGGTACTTGTAGGTATAGTAAGTTCAATAATTATAACTATTATAAATTATCTTGGTGTAAAAACAGCAGCCTTTTTACAAGGTTTATGTACCATATTAATTACCTTAGTTGGTTTAGCTCTAATTGGTGGCTCTTTTGTAAATGGATCGACTTCAAACATACAACCTCTATTCAATGATGGAGTCGGAGGTTTGATGGCAGTCGCTGTTATGACTCCATTTATGTATGTTGGATTTGATGTAATTCCTCAAGCTGCTGAGGAAATGAATATTCCATTTAAGAAAATTGGTCAAATCTTAATATTATCTGTTGTTATGGCTGTTATATGGTATGCAATGATAATACTTGGAGTATCATTAGCTATGGATAGCTCTGGAATTCAAACGTCTTCTCTAGTTACTGCAGATGCTATGGCAAAAGTATATAATGGTAGTTCCTTTGCTTCAAAAATACTAATAATAGGAGGATTAGCAGGTATTATTACTAGCTGGAATTCTTTCTATGTGGGGGGAAGCAGAGCAATCTATTCTATGGCGGCTTGCGGAATGTTACCTCCATTTTTAGCAAAGCTACATCCAAAATATAAAACACCATGTAATGCTATAATTTTAATTGGTGTTTTAACTTCTTTATCACCATTTTTAGGAAGAAATATGCTTGTTTGGTTATCTAATGCAGGTGGCTGTAGTATAGTAGTTTCATACTCAATGGTTTGTATCTCATTCTTAGTATTAAGAAAAAAAGAACCAAATATGATAAGACCATATAAAGTTAAAAGAGTTAGATTCGTTGGAATTGTATCTATTTGTATGTGTGTATTCTTAGGAGTAATGTATTTACCAGGAGCACCTGCTGCTTTATCTTGGCCATATGAATGGGGTATTATACTTGGATGGGCTCTTCTTGGATTAGTCTTCTATATTTGGGCTGAAGCAAGTAATACGGAGGCCGTAGAACCTAATTATAATTAAAATTGGCGACCCTCATGTCGCCAACGACCTACAAACCAGGTCCGTTGCTCCATTAAGCAGTTGGAAATAAAAAAATGAGTAGTAAAAGAATAAATCAAATTATTCTTTTACTACTCCTTAATTTCATCTATGGTTTTTTAATTCCAAAGAAACAAATAAGTCCAACTATAGTTGCTCCTATCATAACTATAAATGTACTTAAATAAGATCCACTTGAATCATATAATGCCCCTGATATAGTACTTCCAAAAGAAGCAAATATTAAACTTAAATTTATAATTGAAAAGTTTACTGGATAATGCGTTGGTCCATAAAATGCATTAACAAAGGCTGAACTTGTTGTTGGTATTCCTCCATAAGAGAAACCACAACACATAAAACCAAGTACTATTAAAGCAAAACTTTTTGTAATAAATGCTACAATCAAAACTCCTACTGATAATATAAATACCATGTTAATTGTAAACATTGTTTTGGCTCTTCCAACCTTATCAAACATACCTCCATAAACAACACGTCCTATACCGTTAAATATAGATATTAATCCAACTACAGTAGCTATTGTTCCTCCATCTACTTGTGAACCAATTTCTATTGCAACACCTTTTGCCTGAGAAATTAAAGAAAGTCCTGCTCCACTTAATAATATTGCCCAAGAAAAGAATAACCAAAATGCTGGACGTTTTATCATAACTGATGCATTTACATCTATACCACATTCAAATTTTTTCTTATTTCTAGTATTTCTACTTCCATCTGGATGAACAAAATCTTCCCCTGGCTTAACAAAGAAAAATCCACCAATAAATAAAACTATAAACAGAACTATTCCGAATACCAAGAAAGATGTTCTCCATCCTCCTATTTCTGCAGGTGTATAAGCTTGATATACTTTCCCAGTTATAAAACTTCCTATTCCAAATCCCATTAATAATATTCCCGATACTAATCCCTGTTTATCTGGAAACCACTTACACATAGTACTCATAACTGCATTATATGCTAAACCAGATGCAAATCCTCCTAGAACACCAAATCCAATGTACAGTCCCAAAAGCGTAGTTGTTTTTGATGCTAGATAAAATCCTATTAGAAATAATGTTGCCGATACCCACACATTAATCTTTACATTTATTTTATTGGCACATAAACCTCCCACTAATCCACCTAAACAAAACATTGTCATCCCTATTGTAAATGTTAATGATAGTTGTGCATTAGACCAAGAAGTAAATTCTTCCGCTATTGGAGATGCAAGTACACTCCACGCATATATGAGCCCTGCAAATAATAATACTATAGTTCCTACAACAACATACACCCAACGATTTAATTTTTTCATTTTTCCCCCTTGTTTACGTGCGTTGATTTATTTATCTTCCTTATTAATTGTATAGGTTACAGTTACTGGAATGTCAACAAAGAGTTAATTTTAAACAAAAAAAAAGACACAAGATGTGTCTTTTTTCCGAACATATATATATATTATAATATAGTTATGTTTTCTGCTTGAGGACCTCTAGCACCTTTAACTATATTAAAGCTTACTTTTTGACCTTCTTCTAATGATTTAAATCCATCAGTTTGTATTGCTGAGAAATGTGCAAATACATCTTCTCCACCATCTACAGTTATGAATCCAAATCCTTTTTCGTTGTTAAACCATTTTACTATTCCGTTATTCATTTTAAAATACTCCTATTAACCTGTGTCAAGATTCTCACTTGACCGACTTTTGTATCGCTACAAATATTATTATAGCACATATATTAAATAATAGATACTTTTATTTATTTTGTCCTGCTACTAAGGCACCATATGCTATGGAATATAATTTTGATTCATGACTATCAGCTCTCGATACTAGAACGATTGGAGCCTTTGCTCCCATTATTATTCCTGCTGATTTTCCTCCAGCAAAATAAGTTAATGTTTTACCTATACCATTACCTACTTCTATAGTTGGCATTAAAATTATATCTGTTTCTCCAGCTACTTCACTTTCAAATCCTTTTATTTTTGCAGCTTCTTTGGATACTGCTAAATCAAAAGCTAAAGGTCCTTCAACTACTACACCTTCTCCAAATTCACCAGCATTACAAGCATCTGCTAAAGCTTTTGCATCCACTGTAGCTTGCATTTTAGGATTTACTTTTTCTTTTGCAGCTAAACATGCAACCTTTATCTTTTCAAGGCCTAATGGTTTAGTTGCTTCTATTGCATTTTTTAATATTTTTACTTTTTGATCATAATCTGGCGCTATATTCATTCCACCATCTGTAGTAACTAATAACTTATGATAGGCTGGTATTTCATAAACCATAACATGGCTTAATAAGCTATCTGTTCTTAATCCCCATTCTTTGTTCAATACAGCTTTTAATATTACTGATGTATCTAGTAATCCTTTCATTACAAAATCAGCATCTTTAGAAGATACCAATTTAACAGCACACTCTGCACATTCTTCTATTGTATATTTTTGTATAACTTTTACTCCATCTAAATCAAGTCCTATTTCTTTACTTATTTCTCTTATTTTATCTTCTTCACCAATTAGTATAGGTTTTATTATTTCTTTTTCTACAGCACTTTGAATAGCTAATAATACTTCTTTATCATGAGCTGCTGCTACTGATAATACAACCTTATCATTACTCTTTAATTGACTTAATATATGGTCTAATTTATTTATCATATAAACTCCCCTTTATTTTTAATATTTTTTAACTAATATTTGCAATTCAATTACCACTTCTTCATCTGTTAAGGATAAACTTGGGTCGATTAGCTCCATTTCCAAAGAGCCATCTAGAATTTTATATCCTCTTTCATTAATATAATTCAATAGTTTATTATAATAGGGTGGTGTATCCTTATGTATCCCATTAAACCTTATACATACATAAGTACCTTTTTGAAAAACTTTAATAAACTTTTCATTATGTGATTCATTATCAATCATAACAAAAACAGAATCATGTTCACAAAATTGTCTATCTATCAGCTTCTCTCTAGCAATAGACACTCCAACAATTCCGTAAGTTAAATATATATTATTCTCTGATAACTGAGCTAATTTTCTAAGTGATAATTCAATATCATAGTTTGACTTTATGCTATTTCTAAGTTGTAAGGCTTGTCTTTCATCAAAATCAATTTCTCTAATGCATTCCAACAAATCATTTCTTGTTGAATCTTTAATTTGAATTATTTTAGTATCTATTTTCTGTTTAATTAACTGTAACTCACTTATTTTTTGATCTATTATTTGATTTTGTTCTTCCAAAGAATGTATTACAGCTTCTGCATTTACATTATTTAAATGATACTTTATCTTATCGAGGGAAAGACCTAATTCTTTTAAATACTTTATTGTTTCTAAATATTGAAATTGATCTAAAGTATAATATCTATACTTATTCTGTAAATTAACATGACTAGGTTTAAATAAATCTATGTCATCATAGTACCTTAAAGTTTTTGCATTTATATCGAATAATTTTGATATTTCTCCTATTGTAAAAAAATCCTTCATAATATAACTCCCCTATTGTTTTAACTTCCGACCTCTTTACTTCTATATCTACATTATATAGAAATAGGGGAGTATATCCAATTATCTTAATTAAATCACTTATAAAAATTATTTATTTCTAAACAGTTACTAAATCCACTTCATTATAGATAGTAGCTTTTTCTTCACCTTCCATTACTCTTAAAGCACCAAAAGCTAAAGCTTCTAATTCATTTTCTCCAGCTAAAATTTCTACTGGAGCTATAAATTTAACTCTGTTTGATACAGCTTCACTTATATATTTAGAGTAAGCTATTCCACCAGTTATAATTATTGCATCTACATTACCACTTACTACTGTAGCTAATTCTCCGATTGATTTAGCCACTTGAAGTACTAATGCATCATAAATCAATTTTGCATACTCGTCACCATCTGCTATTCTTTTTTCTACCTCTCTAGCATCAACAGTATTTAAATATGAAACTATGCCACCCTTACCTCTCACATTTTTAACCATTTCTTTGTGAGTATATTTTCCTGAGTAGCATAAATCTACTAACATCTTAGCTGGTAACCTTCCCGCTCTCTCCGGTGAGAATGGACCTTCTTCATCTGATACAAAGTCTATCATTCTACCTTTTTCATGAACATTTAAGCTTATTCCTCCTCCTAAATGAGCTACTATTAAATTTAAATCATTGTAGTTTTTATTATGTAATTTAGCATACTTTATTGCCATTGCTCTAGTATTTAAAGCATGAGTTAAACAAACTCTATCTAAATCTTTAAATCCTGATACTTTTGATATTTCTAAAGATTCATCTACACAAACTGGATCATATATATAAGAACTTACCCCAATTTCATTTGCTATTGCATAGGATATTGTAGCCCCTAAGTTTGAAGCATGGTCTAAAGTAGGTCTATTTATTAATCTATCTATCATTTCTTCATTTATTAAATAAGCCCCTGATTTTACTGGTGGCAACCCTCCACATCTTCCAACTACTGCATTTATATTTTTAATGTCTATATTATTTTCTTTTAAAGTATTTTCTATTTCATTTTTTCTCATTTCAAATTGTTCCATTATAGATGCAAATTTTGCTAATTCTTCTACTGAATGGTCTAATGTTTTTGATACAATTTGATTTTCTCCCTCATATACTGCAAATTTTGTTGATGTTGAGCCTGGATTAATTGCTAATATTCTATAAGTCATAATTTTTCCCCTTTATTTATATTATTTTAGTAAAATATCCCTCAATCTAAGGGAATTTTTTATATACCAAAAGCTATTACAAGTAATCTCATAATAGCTTTTGAATTTATATAGCTAAATAAATTTATACAGTTGCTACTGCTTCTTCTTTATTTCCTACTAACTTGATTCCTTCTTTAAATGCATTTAGATTTAAATCAATGAATTTTTCTTTTACATTTTTTCTTATTATATCTTCCCAATTGATATTTTCTAAGCTCATTGATTTTACTAAAGATCCTAGTAATATAACATTCATTACTTTAGCATTTCCTAATTCTTCAGCTTTTTTAGCTGCATCTATAACAGTGGCATTTAATTTTTTTAATTCTGCGTCTATTTCATCTTCTTTATATTCAAATTTTCCTACTAAAGTAGATACTGAATTTAATCTATAATTATTTGCAACTATTTTACCTTTTGGTTTTAAATATTTTAAATATCTTAAAGCTTCCATTTTTTCAAAAGAAACTATCATATCTGCTCCACCAATTTCAATAACTGGAGAATAAACACCTTCTTCACTATATCTTACTTGAGATGAAACAGATCCACCTCTTTGACTCATACCATGTATTTCACTCATCTTTACATCGTATCCAGCTTCCATTAATCCTATAGTTAATAATTTACTTGCAAGTATAGTACCTTGACCACCTACACCTACTAACATAATACTTTTAGTCATATTATTTTACCTCCTTAACTATTGCTTCTTTAGGACAAACTTGTGAACAAATCTCACATCCTAAACATTGATTTCTGTCTATTTTAGCTTTTTTAGCTTCTTTATTATATGAAATTGCTGGACATCCAGTCTTAGTACATTTTTTACATCCTATACATAAATCTTCTACAACTTCACATTTATTAGTAAATGGATTATTAAATTCTTCTATATCTTGTTTAGAGAATTTTTTAAGTGCACATGGCCATCTTGTTATTATTACAGATGCTTCATCTAAATCAAATGCCCAGTCTAATGTTTCTTTTACTTCATCTAATTTATTTGGATTTATTACTCTAACATTTTTCACTCCACAAGCTTTAACCACTGCTTCTATACTTATTTCTGTAGTAGTTTCACCTTGTAATGTATATCCTGAACCTGGATTTTGTTGATGTCCTGTCATACCAGTTATTCTATTATCTAAAATTATTGATATAGAGTTTCCATTGTTATATATAACATCAAATAATCCATTTATTCCTGTATGGAAGAATGTTGAGTCACCTAATACTCCAACAACTCTCTTTTTATTATCTTCTACCATATTAAATACTTGTTGTGCACCATGTCCCGAACCTAAAGATGCACCCATACAAACTACACAGTCCATTGCATTGTAAGGAGCTGCAAACCCTAGAGTATAACATCCTATATCTCCAGTTATAACTACATCTTTTCTCTTTCCTAGCTCATAGAATAAACCTCTATGTGGACATCCTGCACAAAATGTTGGTGGTCTTGGTACTAACAATTCTTCATTAGTTTCCAAATGATCAAATGTTTTTCCTGTTATAGCTTTTCTTATTACATCTGGAGTCATCTCTCCATAAGCTGGAAAAACATCTTTACCATGACATTCTATTCCTAATGCTTTAACATGTTCTTCTATAAATTCATCATTTTCTTCAATTATATAAACCTTATCTACCTTAGAAGCAAATTCTTTTATTTTTTCATCTGGCATTGGAAAAGAAAATCCTAATTTTAAGTAAGATGCATCTTTGCCAAATACTTCTTTAGCAAAGTTTATGCTCATTCCCGAAGATATTACACCAATTTTAGTGTCGTTTAGTTCTATAGAGTTAAGATCCGTTTCATTAGAGAATTTAGTTAGATTATGAAGTCTTTCTTCTACTTTACCTCTTAGTACTTTTGAGTAAGCTGGAACTGTAACATACTTTTGTGCGTCTTTTACATATTCTTTTATTCCAACTTCTTGTCTATCTTCACATTCAACTATTCCTTTTGAATGACAAAGTCTAGTTGTTAATCTATATAAAACAGGTGTGTCATATTTTTCACTTATTTCAAATGCATCTTTAAACATGTCTTTAGCTTCTTGAGAAGTTGCTGGCTCAAGCATTGGTATTTTAGATGCTTTTGCATAATTCCTGTTATCTTGTTCATTTTGAGATGAATGTTGACCTGGTTCATCTGCCGTTATTATTACAAAACCACCATTTACTCCAGTATAAGCAATTGTAAATAATGGATCAGCTGCCACGTTTAACCCAACATGTTTCATAGATGCTAATGTTCTAGCACCTGCTATAGAAGCACCTGCTGCTGCTTCTACTGCAACCTTTTCATTTGGAGCCCATTCAGCTTTAATATCATCTTTATATAATGCTATGTTTTCTAATATTTCTGTACTTGGAGTTCCTGGGTAAGCTGAAGCGTATTTTACACCAGCTTCGTAGGCTCCACGAGCTATGGCCTCATTACCTGTCATTAATTTCTTCATGTTATTTTTATCCCCCTTATTTATATAAGTAAATATTTTATTATTTTTTATCCTAAACTTCCCTCTACAGATTTAATTTTTTTAATAGCTTCTTTAATTACTTTCGGTGCTTTTCTACACTTCTCTTCGGAAACTGCGCACACAGCAAATCTTAATCCCATTTTTAATGGAACTAAGTATAGATTTTCTTTAGTCAATTCCTCACATATTTCCCTTGGGTTATCACATGGAAGACTAACAAAGAATCCATCTCTGTAAGGAAGTATTTCAAGATCTACTCCTTTTGCAGCTTCTACAAAGGATTCTGCTCTTCTTACTAACATATCTTTATATGATTTCTTTTCTTCCTCATATTGAGCAAACTTTGCTTGATCAGCAACTAAAGTCGAAAGTACAGACATTGCTCCCCTATTGCAGTTAGACCAATTGGCTCTGCAAGAATGCATAGCAGAATAGTAAAACTCTTCTGCTATATCTTCATTTGAAGATATTCCTATGGCAGCTCCCATTCTCATTCCATAAGCAGTAAATCCTTTAGACATGCTAAATCCAACAATGGTTAAAATATTTTCTGGTAAATCCCCAAATTTCCTAAAGAATTTTCTACTTTCTAAATCATCTTTAACAAAATCTATATAAGCTACATCTATAAAAAAAACTATTTTTTTACTTTCATCTTTTGCTACTTCCTTTGCGAAATCTAATATTTCATCCCATTCCTCATCTGAAACAGAATACCCTGTTGGGTTATGACCTGGTGAGTTAATTATTGTAAATATATTTCCTTGCTTATCTACTATTTCAGCAAATTTTTCTTTAAATGACTCTGTATTAAAATTGCCATCTTTATTAAATAATTTGTAGTTAGCTACACTTCTTCCAGCTTCCTCTCCAATTATTCCATATGGGCTCCAGTACCAATCAGAAGTTAATATCACATCACCCGGATTAGTATAGTTCCACATAGCTAACTTAATAGCTCCACTTCCACCTGGTGATGCAACTACTCTTGTATATCCATCTGGATCGTTTCCTTGAAAACAAACTTTTTTTACTGCTTCTTTATAATCATCCTGTCCTGCTATTGATGCATAAGCAGATATTTGATTATTAGGTAATGATTTAAGTTGACTATAAACACTATCCATAGTTATTAATTTACCCTCATCATCCATTAAAGCTCCAATCGTAGCATTGATAACGTTTTCTTTGCCTATTGCTTTCTCTGCGGCTTGTGCTCTCTCAGATAAATTAAATATCATGTCATTTTCTTTTGGCCATCTTGCATGATCTGCAACCATACTTAATTTCATAATAAGCCCCCCTAGTTTTATATATATACTTACATTAAACTACTAAAATATTTACTCATCCTCTAATATTATAATAAACCTTCCAGTAGTTGGAATGTCAATGATTATTTTACAAATAAAAAGGAATATCACTTCATTATTAAGTTCTATTCCTTTTATTATTAATTAATTTTTTTCTTTAGTTATTTTCATCATTTTCATATGCTGTATCATAAAGAATATTTCTAAAGTCATGGCAGCGCATGAAAGTATTCTAGTAGTCATACTAGTTGTATTTAAGGCTATTTGTGTAAAGTATCCAAATAACATTATATCCATAGTAAAAACTAAAATGTCTAAAAAACGCATCTCTTTTACTCCTTGTACCTTTTGTCTATAAATCATATGATTTATATCTTACTATATTTTTTCTATTACTTTTGAAGTAATAGTTTTTTATCTATTTCTTCTAATGAATTTAACATATTTTCAACAATTGGATTAAAAATACCTTCAACTTCTTCATCCCCCTCATTATAAATACCTAGTGATACATCACCAATATGTGTATTCATAGGAAGTTGTCCTAAAAGATTTAAATTCATATCATCTAAAAATTGACGACTATTCTGCCCATTAAATAAATTTATCTTTTTATTACAGTCTGGACATTTTATGTAACTCATATTTTCTACAACACCTAATATTTCTATGTTTAATTTCTTAACCATATTAACAGCTTTTGAAACAATCATTGATACCATATCTTGAGGTATCGATACCATAACTACTCCATTTATAGGAATTGATTGCATAACTGTTAATGCCACATCACCTGTTCCTGGAGGCATATCTATTATAAGATAGTCTAATTCTTCCCATAACACATCTGTATAAAACTGCTTAACTGTATTAGAGATCATAGCACCTCTCCAAATCACTGGCTGATTTTCATCTTCTATTAATAAATTTAAAGACATTACTTTTATACATTCAGCTGTAATTGCTGGATAAATAAATTCCTCAGTTCCTCTTGCTCTTTGTTTATCTACTCCTAAAAGTCTTGGTATACTTGGACCAGTTATGTCAGCATCTAAAACCCCTACTTTATATCCTTGTTTAGCTAATTTTTTTGCCATAAGCGCTGATACTGTAGATTTTCCTACACCACCTTTTCCACTCATAACACCAATTATTTTTTTAATATTATTTAGTGGATTATTATTTACACCACAACTTGATTCTTCTTTGTTGCAAGATCCATTAGATGGACATGAACCACAATTTGACATTTCTATTCCCCCCCTAATAATAAGTAATATCTACAAAATAAATATAGTTCTTTATATTTATTTTGTCAATGAGGCATAATAAATGTAGTGCACTTTATAAATAAATTGCCTTATAATTTATTATTACTATATGTTTTTTAAAGGAGGAATTACAATTAACAATAATCTCTCACAAAAAATTAAAGGACTTAGCGGAAAAATAATAGAATACATTAAGTTCAATGTTGTTGGAATGATTAACTTTATAATTTCACAGCTTTTTTATTTAACACTTTATATTATTTTCAATGTGAACTACATTATAGCTTATACTATAACTAGTGCCATTAGCATTACTGCATCCTATTATTTCAATTCAAAATATACTTTTAAAGATCAAAACTTCACCTTCAAAAAATATTTTCTAAGTATATTAGTTTATATATTTGAATATATTTTGAATTTAGGTGCCATAGTTACTTTTGTTCATTTTTTTAATATAAGTAAAGCCATAGCTCCAATTATTGCTCCCATATTCTCAACTATACCCGTATTTTTCTTAATGAGATTAGTTATAAAAAATACAGATAGAAATAAATAAGCACATTATTGTATCTAATCAATAATGTGCTTTATCTTTATATATCAGAAAATTCAACATTAGCCTCAGCATATATAAAGTCATTATTTCCCATCATATTTTGCTCACTTGATTTCTGTATTAACTTAGGTAAACATACTACAAATTCACTACCTTTATTAATTTCACTTTCAACTCTAATACTTCCACCATGTAATTCAACTAATGATTTAACTAAATAAAGGCCTATACCACTTCCTTGTTTCTCTGCTCTATTTCTACTACTTACTTGTTCAAATCTATCAAAAATTAAATGTTTATTTTCCTTTGGTATGCCTATACCTTCATCTTTTACTACAATTTTAATTTCATCATCTTTTATATAAATATTCACATATATCATTCCATTAATTCTATTAAATTTTATTGCGTTAGATAATAAGTTCAACATAGTTCTTTCAACAATATCCGGATCAAATAGTACTATTTCTTCCTCACTATTAGTATCAAAAATTATTTCCATATTATTCACTTTCGCAAAATCAATTGTTGATTCACAGATATCTTCAATGAATTTAATTATGTCTCCACTTACTGGATCAAATTTAACGTAACCGGCATCAATTCTTGAAGAATCTAGTAGGCTGTTTATTAATTTCAATAGTCTAAGACTGTTAATTTCCATAATATCCATATAGTTGTATAGCTTGTCAATTTCTTCTGGTGATTTTTTATTTAACTTCATTTTGATTAGCTGAATTGTACTTGATATAAGATTGATTGGTGTTCTTAATTCGTGTGATAAATTTGCAAAAAAATCTAATTCAAGTTGATTTTTTTCTTCTTCAAGTTTTTTCTTTTCTGTTACATCTGTTAGTATTCCTATTCTTTTCGTTATATTTCCCTTAGAATTTTTAATCGGTAAAAATTTATACCATATCCATTTTTCTTTTCCATTATCCAGTTTTACTTTTCCTATACCTTCATTTGATTCATTAAATTTAAATTCATCACTTATGTAATTATTCTCTAATTCTACTCTTCTAAAATATTCATCTAGTTTATCTATATCATGATATAAATCCTCTGGTTCTTGCTCAAATATGTTTTTAAAAGATGGACTTACATAAGTTGCTCTTACTTTATCCCTTATAATAAAGACTGATTCACAATATTTTGTTATTTCCCTAAAACTTTCTTCATTTTGCTCCATACTTTTTTCAAAAGCTAACTTATCATTAATTTCAATGCTTGTTCCTCTTGTACCTATAATATTATTATCTTTATCAAATAACGGCCAAAGAGTACACTCCATATATTTTTTTCGTCCCTTTTTATCTGTTATAATTTCATAATAAGTTTTCAAGAATCTTTTTGAGATTACTTCATTTTCATGTTCTCTAAATATTTTTACTTCTTCTGGACTCCATATTTCTATGTCTTTTTTACCAATTATTTCACCTCTATGTTTTTCATTTTGTTCAGTTAAATAATTATAATAATCCTTATAAGCAACTATGTACTTTCCATCTAAATCCTTAGCCCAGTTATATGACTTTAGCTTATTATCCGACCTTGCTTTATCACCTTCTAGATTATATATAAGTAAGATGTACTTCTCTAAATTATATATATCTACAATTAATTTTTTATCTTTCAATTCTACTGAGTATTCTATTCTTGCCTGTCCATTGTTTATTACATCTTTTATTAATAAATCAAATTCATCAGCTGTATATGTCCTACGAATCCAATTATTAATTAATAGCTCAGCAGCATCATTACTTAATATATTATTATCGCTTACTAGTCTTGCTACTTTTTCAAATTCCTTATTTTGTTCAATAACACTTATTCCCGTATATTTGTCTTCTTTATTTTTTGTGAAATTTATCTTAGAATAGGCTATTTTACTATTTTTTATTATATTTTCAAATATATCATTTCTCATAATAAAACCCCTTATTTCCCATAGTTCATAATTGTATAAAAAATTCCTCACTCCAATTAATTATATCACTGTTTTGATCATTTATCCTTACTTTATATGGAAATAAATTTCACATATGTTTTTTTGTATAAACAAACCTATGCTTGTCTATAATTTTAATACTTGAATTTAAAATAAATTTGGAGGTAAAAATGAATAAGATTATTTTAACAGGTAGGTTATGTCATAATCCTGAAATTAAATATGTAGGTGAAAAAAATACTCCTATAACTAAATTCACAATTGCTGTTAGCCGTGAATATAAAAATTCTCAAGGTCAATATGGTGCCGATTTTATTGACTGTGAATTATGGGGGAAACATGCCGAAATTTTTTGTCAGTATATGGAGAAAGGTAAATTATTCGGAGTTGAAGGTCAATTAAGATTAGAAAAATATGTATCATCATCTGGTGAAAATGTAAAGAAAATTATAGTTAGATGTAGCAAATTCGACTTTTTAACATCTAAAACTGAAAGTAATAATAATATTAAAAGTGCAGATGCAATTTTCGATAATGAAGCTATATTTGAAGGTGAAATATCTGAAAGTGAAATTCCATTTTAATTAATATATAAAATAAAAAATCCGCTTCGTTCATATATCTAGTAATCTACAAATCAGATTTCTTGCTTGAGCTACGTGTAGGCGAAACACTTTCATTAAGTAGTTGGAAATTATATTTCATCCATAAACTAGATAAAATATAATTTCCTAAGAATTAAAAAATTGTATAGATTATTATTTAACCCACATAATTTTTTAAGCCTTTTCTAATGATTTATCTATTAATTTTCTCATTTTAAATATCATATAAGATTTAGGCATTACATATATTGAATACTTTCTATCCTCTTCTTCTAGTGTTTGTCCATAATCTCCAGGAGAGTATTTTATTCCTATTTCATCTAAAATATCACAATCTAATTCTAATGTTATATTCTTCGCCTCATTACTTCTATTAACTACTATTAAACTGCCTTCATTATTTGCTTCTTCATCATTATCTAAATATCTTACAAAAGCAAATACATCATTATCCATTGTATAGATAAATCTAGTTTCACCTTTTGATAAAGATTTCACTCTATTTCTAGTTTGTATAATATTTCTATAGAAATCTATCATATCATTATCTTCACTTTTCCATGGATATGTTCTTCTATTATCTGGATCTGTATTTCCTTCCAAACCAGCTTCATCACCATAATATATATATGGCACACCTTCAAATGTCATTTGTGTAAGTACAGCTAATTTAATCATATCCTTATCGCAGTTTAATTCAGTCTTTAATCTATTTACATCATGTGTTCCTAGTAAATTAAGATTAGATTTAAATGCTTCAGGTGGATAATTTTCCTTAGTAGTCATATATATATCATTTAATTCATAAGAAGGCATTTCGCCTTTTAAAAATGATAATATGCTTTTTCTAAATGGATATCCCATTACAGAATCTAATTGATTTCCTAGAAGGTATTCTCTTCGTTCTCCATAACTAATTTTATTAGATGCATCTTCCCAAACTTCACCTATTAATATGGCATCTTTATCTGCTTCTTTAAGTACTTTCTTAAATTCTGTTATAAAAGGAGTAGGAAGTTCATCTGCTACATCCAATCGCCATCCTTTAACTCCCATTTTAGTCCATTTATTCAATACACTATCTTTATCTTTTATAATATAATCCATGTATGATGGATTAAGTTCGTTTACATTTGGTAAATCTTTCACTCCCCACCAACATTCATATCCATCTTCTGAATCATCGAAATTATACCAAGATTTATAAGGTGATTTTTCAGATTGATATGCTCCTTCAGTTTCATAATTTCCAAATTTATTGAAATAAACACTATCTGCTCCTGTATGACTGAAAACTCCATCAAGAATTATAGATATACCTTTATCAGCAGCTTTTTTTATCAACTCTTCAAATATCTCTTCATCACCGTACATAGGATCTATATTTTTATAATTTCCTGTATTGTATTTGTGATTACTGCTAGATTCAAATACTGGACTTAAATAAATGATACTTACTCCTAATCTTTTTAGATATCCCAGTTTATTTATTATTCCTTTTAAATTTCCACCATAGAAGTCCCATCTTACTATATCTCCATTGACATTTTTAATGTACATTGGGTCATCTTCCCAGTTAGCATAAATAAAGCTATTTTTCTTAGGATTACTTACTTTTCCATTTCTATTTCCATTATTAAATCTATCAATAAATATTTGATATAAAACGCCCCCTTTTAACCAATCTGGAGTTTTATAATCTTCATATACAGTTAATTGATACTTATTTAAATCATTATATGAATATTCACACGATTCTCCATTTGGGATCATTTTCCCATAGAATAAACTTTTAGTATTTCCTTCACTATCTACATCTACTTGAAAGTAGTAATAATATATACCAGCTTCTAATAATGGTTCTATTCTACATGTGTAAATATTGTCATCTTCTTCTTTTAATACAATTCTTCTTACTTCATTACAACCTAAATCCTTATTTTCTTTTAATACTACAAGATTAATACTGTATATTCCATCTTCATTAAGTCTAACTTTTATATCTGCTCCTTCATTAATTTTTAAGGCTCCAAACGGAGCCTTAAAAAATTTATTCCAAGAGTTAAATGATATTATTTTTGCCATCCTTATCACACCCCTTAAACCAAATATCTTCTATATATTCTCTTATTGTTCTATCACTTGAGAAAATACCTGAGTTTGCTATATTTATAAGAGACATTCTATTCCACTTTTCTTTATCTTTATAAAGCTGACCTAATCTATGTTGAGTTTGAGAGTAATCCCCTGCATCCCTCAGAACAAAATATTCATCATTATAAGTTATTAAAGCATCATATATTTCTCTTCCTTCATTTCCAAGACCAGGTATAAATCCATTTACTAAATCATCAACTACTTTTTTTATATTATTATTAGAATGATATAAATCTTTAGCTGAATATCCGCCATACTTATTGTAATCAAGTACTTGTTTAGCACTTAGACCAAATATAAACATATTCTCTTTGCCTACTTGTTCACATATTTCCACATTAGCACCATCTAAAGTAGCTAAAGTTATAGCCCCATTCATCATTAACTTCATATTACTAGTTCCTGATGCTTCTTTAGTTGTAGTAGAAATTTGCTCACTAACATCTGCTGCTGGGATAATTTTTTCAGCAAGTGATACACCATAATTTTCAATAAAAACAACTTTTATTTTCTCTTCTACTCTAGGGTCATTGTTTACTAAATCAGCCACACAATTTATCAACTTAATTATACACTTTGCTAAATAGTATCCTGGAGCTGCTTTTGCTCCAAATATAATTGTCCTTGGCTCTATATCTAATTCCATACCTAGATTATCTAAAATTTCATGATATAAATAAAGTACATGTAAAATATTTAATAATTGTCTTTTATATGCATGTAGTCTCTTTACTTGAATATCAAATATAGAATTTGGATCTACAATTATTCCTTGTGATTCCTCAATATATTTAGCAAGGTTAACTTTGTTATTATATTTTATTTCACCCAATTTATTTAGAACTTTTTTATCATCCACATATTTTTCTAAATCTTTTAATTTAGTAGTATCTTTTATCCACTTATCACCAATTAATTCTGTGATTAAGTTGGCTAATTCTGGGTTTGAACTTATTAACCATCTTCTATGAGCAATACCGTTTGTTTTATTGTTAAACTTATCAGGTTCCTCCTTGTAAAAATCATGCAGTACTTCTTGCGTTAATAATTTTGTATGAAGCTTCGCCACACCATTAACACTAAAACTTCCTACTATACAAAGATTAGCCATTCTAATTTCATTATCATACATAATAGCCATGTGTTTGATTTTATTTTCGTCATAACCTTTACTTTTTAAAGTAATTATATATCTTCTATTTATTTCTTCTATTATCATATACATTCTTGGTAGCAACTTTTTAATCATCTCCTGTGGCCATCTTTCTAAGGCTTCACATAATATCGTATGATTAGTATAAGACATTACCCTTATAGTTATATCCCAAGATTCATCCCAAGATAATCCTTCTTCATCTAACAAAATTCTCATCATTTCTGGAATGCATAGGGCTGGATGAGTATCATTTATATGAATAGATATTTTATCTGGTAATTTCTCCACAGGTATTTTATATCGTCTACATTTTCTAAATATATCTTGTATTCCAGCACTTACAAAGAAGTATTCTTGCTTTAACCTTAATAGTTTACCTGCATAATTTGAATCATTTGGATATAAGGTTTGAGAAATTTCTTCTGCATAATATTTATACTTTAAAGCATCTTCATAGCTACCACTTTGATTTTTAGCATATAAGGATGTTTTCCCAAAATCTCTACTTGGAACCTCACTCTTCCATATTCTCAATGTATTTATACAGTCATTTCTATATCCAATAATAGGTATGTCATAAGGCATAGCCATTACAGGAATATAGTCATTATGAATAACCTTTAAGTCTCCATATTCATCTTTTTCTAGTTTAATATTACCTTCATACTTTACTAGTAGAGCTCTATTAGGTCTAACAGACTCCCAAGGATAAGAACTATTTATTAGCCAATTATCAGGAACTTCTACCTGCGAATTATTTACAAATTTTTGTTCAAAAAGACCATATTTATACCTTATTCCATATCCATGACCATCTATTCCCACAGATGCCATAGAATCTAAAAAACAAGCAGCTAATCTTCCTAGTCCTCCATTTCCCAATGCAGGATCTGGCTCTTCTTCTATTAAATCATCTAAGTCTATACCTAATTCTTTTAAGCCCTGTCTTACAGATTCTTCAAAATCTAAATTTAGTAAGTTTGACTTTAATTGTCTGCCTAGCAAAAACTCTATTGAGAAGTAAAATACTGATTTTTCTTCATATATTCTTGCACCTTCCCAATCCCTTGATATCATATCTTTAATAACAGAACATAAGACATCAAATAATTCTTGCTTACTTGCTTCTTCTATAGATTGAACATATAGATTATTCATTTTCCTTCTAAATTGTTCTTTAAAGCGTCTTTTATTTATTGTTATCATGAAATCGCCCCTTTTAGCTTATTAGGTTATTAAACATATTCATATAGTCGTGAGCAGATTTATTCCAACTATTATCAGTATTCATAGCATTAGTTACCAATTTATTCCAAACATTCTTATCTTTATACAAGTTAATCGCATTTTTTAAAGTAAAGAACATATCATGTGCATTATAATTAGTAAAACTAAACCCATTACCTTGACTAGTATATTTATTGTATGGAGTTACAGTATCTTTTAAACCACCTGTTTCTCTTACTATTGGTAAAGCTCCATATCTCATAGCTAACATTTGACCTATTCCACATGGTTCATACAATGAAGGCATTAAGAATATGTCACAACCAGCATATATTTGTTGTGCAAAGGCACTATCAAAAGTTATCCTCGCTGAAAGTTTATTACTAAAATTCGAATTATAATAATTAAACATGGATTGATATTGATGCTCACCAGTACCTAGTACTACTAATTGTAAGTTTTCCCCCATTATTTCAGGCATCATATAATTGATCAAGTCTAACCCCTTTTGTGAAGTTAATCTAGATACTATTCCTACTAAAGGTATTTCTGGATTAATCTCTAAACCAAGCAGTTTTTGTAATCTAAGTTTATTTTCAACCTTTTTTTCTATACATTTTGTATCAAAGTTAACAAATATTGCTGGATCTGTGGCTGGATTATTTAAATCATAATCTATTCCATTTAAAATACCTTCTAATTTATAAGCATTTGACTTTAGAAGACCATCTAGTTTTTCTCCATAAAACTGTGTTTGTATTTCATCCACATAAGTTTCACTCACTGTTGTTACTTTATCTGCAAATACTATTCCTGCTTTCATGAAGTTTATATCTCCATAAAACTCTACATCTCCATTATAGTAATAGTCATACGATAAATTAAATACATCACCTAAAACATTTTTATTGAATATACCTTGATATTTTAAGTTATGTATAGTGTAAACTGTATTTATATTTTTATATTTATTTAAATGACTATAGTCTTCCTTTAGTATTAAAGGTATCATCCCTGTATGCCAATCATTTAAATTCATAATATCGGGATAAAAATTCAATTTTTCCATAGCTGATAAAACTGCATTGCTAAAAAATGCAAATCTCTCAGGATCATCTCCATGACCATAAATACACGGCTCGTTATCTCTTTTAAAGTAAAATTCATTATCTATAAAATAAAATTTAACTCCATCTTTTTCCATCATTTCTATTCCGCAATATTGGTTTCTCCAGCCTACCTTTACACTAAATTCTGCAACTGGCTTAAATTGGTCTTTTAAATATGCTGGTATTGTAGAGTATTTTGGCATTATAACTCGCACATCCGCTCCTGTTTTTTTTAAAGCTTTAGGTAATGCATAAGATACATCTCCTAATCCCCCCGTTTTAGCAAATGGCCAACACTCTGCAGTAACATAAAGAATCTTCATCTAATATTCCCCCCATAAAATTAAAGCTTTTGGTTCTTCTCTATGACCATTGGATAATCTCTATCTCCCTTTAGAACTTTACCTTCACAAACGGAAATATTTTTATCAAAAATTACATTTTCTAAAACCACATTTTCTTCTATTTTACAATTTTGCATAATTACACAATTTTTAAGAACTGAGCCTTTTCCTATTTCTACTTTTCTAAATATAGTACTGTTAATCACAGTTCCATCTATTTTACATCCCGTAGCCACAAAAGAATTTTCAACATTTGCATGCTTTTTATATATTGTTGGTGCTTGACTTTTATCTTTTGTAAATATTTTTCTATCTGAGTTAAATAACTCGCAACAAACTTCTTTACTTAGCATCTCTTTACTAGCCTCTGCATAACTTTGTATAGAATTTATACATTTCAAATAATTTTTAACCTCAAATGCTCCAACCTGTATATTAGGTAATTCTCTATTAATATAATCCTCAAAATAAGAATATGTTCCTAAGCTTGCTATTTTATATATACATCTAATAAAATCTGTCCTTCTTACTATATATGTTTCTGTTGATATATTCGCTCTTGGAAAAGCTCCAATATTATTTCCAATATTTAAAACCTTACCATTTGAGTCAATATTCAAAGTCATACAACCTAAGAAATCTTCATCTGCATTATCAATATTTTTATATATTACAGTAATATCATTTTTAGATTGTTTATGATGTTCTATGGCTTCACTATAATCCATACTACATAACATATAACCTGGAGCTATTAATATATATTCTTCTGTACTTCTTTCAATATAATCAATATTAGCTAATATTGAATATATATCTCCACTTCTAAATCCATAATTATTATTATGTTTTGTATTTTCTGGACTAAAAATATATAACCCGCCTTTTTTCCTACTTAAATCCCAATCTTTCCCACTTCCTAAGTGATCTGTTAATGATCTATATTTTTCTTTTGCATAAATCCCCACATTTGTCATTCCCGAGTTAACCATATTTGATAAAACAAAATCTATTATTCTATATCTACCTGCTATAGGAGTAGATGCTAATGGTCTTGCATAGTTTAATATATTTATATTTGGATTGCCTTTTTTATCTAAATTAATCAATCCCATACATTCATTTTTCATATTACTAGTTCCCCCTACTAAGCTTCTATTTTTTCTCTATTATCTGATGATACAACCTCATACTCAGAAATTACAGTTATATCATTTATATCACTCTTAATGATTACATTATCTTCAATTACAGCACCTTCACCGATCATAGCTTTTTCTATGATAACATTTTTACCGATTTTAACATTTGGCATTATAACTGAATCTCTAATTTGACTTTCTGCTCCGACCTCTACTTTATGAGATAAAACAGTATTTTCTACAGAACCTAAAACTGAACATCCATCAGCAATTAAAGCTTCTCTTACTTTTCCATGTTTACCTATATATTGAGGTGGTAAATCCATAGTATTTGTATATATTCTCCATTGTGAATCACTTAAATCTACAGCCTCTGGAGTTTTAATTAAATCCATATTAGCTTCCCATAAACTTTGTATAGTTCCTACATCTCTCCAGTACCCTTTAAATGGATATGCATACATTTCTTCTTCATCTTCTAACATAGCTGGAATCACATTTTTACCAAAGTCATCAAAACATTCTCCAGTTTTTTCTCCTCTTAAAAAATACTCTTTTAAAACTTTCCAATCAAATATATAGACCCCCATTGAAGCTAAATTACTTTTAGGTTTTTCTGGTTTCTCATCAAATTCATATATTTTTTTCTCATCATCAGCATTCATAATCCCAAATCTACTAGCTTCATCCCACGGAACTTCAATAACTGCAATAGTTGCTTTAGCTCTTTTCTCCTTGTGGAATGTAAGCATTTTACTATAATCCATTTTATATATGTGGTCTCCCGATAATATAAGTACATACTCTGGATTATAATCATTTATAAAATCCATATTTTTATAAATGGCATTTGCTGTACCGTTATACCAATGTCCTTCTTTATCTTCATTCATATATGGTTGTAATATATATACTCCTCCATTTATTCTGTCTAAATCCCAATGACTTCCCATACCTATATGAGAATTTAATATTTGAGGTTTGTACTGTGTTAATACTCCTACTGTATCTATCCCCGAATTTGAGCAGTTGCTCAAAACAAAATCAATTATTCTGTATTTCCCTCCAAAAGATACTGCTGGTTTTGCAATATTTTTTGTGAATACTCCCAGTCTCGAGCCTTGCCCCCCAGCAAGAATCATTGCAAGCATTTCTTTTTTCATATAATAGCCTCCTTATTATTCATATGTTATTTCATTTATACCCCTATAAACTCAATATTTTATTATATTAGCAAAGCTAATCAACTATACTACTTTCTAGTTTTTGACTTGCTATTTATTCAAATTTATTTAATTATTTTTATGTGATTTATTTATTTAGGCTAGTTTTTATTTCATTTGATGATGTGATTATACTGTCTTTAATTACTTTTATAAGTGTAGCTCCCATTGGAGGAACTTTAATTTTTATATGATGAGGTTGATTCTGCCATTTTTCTTCTTGAGAGAAAATCTTAGTACTTTCCATCGTTTGATTTGATCCCCAGTACTTCTTATCGTCTGTATTAAATATTTCTTCGTATACACCTATATAAGGTACTCCTACCTTGTAATCATAGTAAACTATAGGTGTAAAATTTAATATTCCAATTATAAATTCATTCTTGTCTTTCCCTTTTCGCATTAATATAACTACGCTTTGTTCTTCATTATGAGGATCTATAAAATCAAATCCTTCAAAAGAATTATCTACTTCATAAAGTGATTTTTCATTTATATATAAATGATTTAAATCTTTTACATAAGTCTGCATCTTTTTATGTTGTTCTCTTTCAAGTAGCTGCCATTCTAATCCATATGAATATCTCCACTCTAGACCTTGAGCAAATTCTCCACCCATAAATAAAAGTTTTTTTCCAGGGTGTAACATATAATATGCATATAACAATCTTAATCCTGCAAATCTTTGCCATTCATCTCCCGACATTTTATCTAATAAAGATTTTTTACCATGAACTACTTCATCATGAGAAAGTGGTAAAATAAAATTTTCTGAGAAAGCATACATAAATGAGAAAGTAATTAAATCATGGTGATATTTTCTGTAGATGGGATCCATTTCCATATATTTCAAGGTGTCATTCATCCACCCCATATTCCATTTATATGTAAAGCCAAGTCCACCTACATAGGTAGGTCCTGTGACCATAGGCCATGCTGTTGATTCTTCTGCTATTAATAATGGATTTTTAATTTCTTTATATACAACTTCATTAAGTATTCTTAAGAAATCTATACCTTCTATATTTTCTCTTCCACCATATTTATTAGGTTTCCAATCTCCTATGTCATAATCCAAGTACAAAATACTACTTACTGCATCCACCCTTATACCATCAATATGGAATTCCTTAAACCAGTAGATAACGTTTGAAAGTAAAAAGCTATTTACTTCTGGTTTTCCTAAATCAAAATGTACAGTTCCCCATCCTATATTTTCAGCCTTTGATGGCTCTGCGTATTCATATTGTGGTGAACCATCAAATCGATACAATCCATGTATATCTTTACAAAAGTGACTATATGCAAAATCTAAAATTATACCTAATCCTTTTTCATGGCACCTATTTACAAATGCTTTAAATTCCTCTGGTTTACCATGTCTACTAGTTGTTGCAAAATATCCAACAGTCTGATATCCCCAACTCATATCTAGAGGATATTCTGTTATAGGCATAAGCTCAATATGTGTATATCCCATATCTTTAACATAATCTACTATTTCATATAATTCTTTAAAAGTTAGAAATTCTCCATCCCATTTTCTTTTCCAAGAACCTAAATGAACCTCATATATATTCATTGGCTCATTACTTAAATCCTTTTTATTTTTTAAATCAAAATAATTTTTATCTTTCCAATTATAATCTTTACTTTCATGAATAATGGAAGCTGTATTTGGTCTTAATTCACTAAATAAACCATAAGGATCTGCTTTTAATCTACTAACTCCATCACAACCTACTACATTGTATTTATAACGGTCTCCTTGAGACAATTCTGTTATGAATATGGTCCATATACCACTTTCTTCAAAATTCTCTAAAGGATGTGAAATTTCATTCCAATTATTAAAGTCACCAACCAAATACACGTTTTTAGCATTTGGTGCCCATACAGCAAAAGAGATTCCTTCTTCCCCATTATACTTAGCTTTATGATTTCCAAGATATTTATAACTATCTAAAGAATCTCCTTTTTTGAAATCATTAATTCTCTCTTTTGTAATAATGTCTAAATATTTAATTTTAATCCCCCCAAGTTTTATAAATTATCAGTATGTTATATATTTCTACTAAAATATATAACTACCTTTATTTATTTTTAAAACATAAAGTATAATTACATATTATTAGTAATTTTACAGTTAGAATTATTTATTTCTTATTATTTTAATTCATAATTTAAAAATTGTATACTGTATTGATGCAATAAAAAAAATTCCTAATTTAATCCTCCCTCCAATCGTTTTCCTATAAATTTAAATTTCCATAAATAAGAAAATGCTTTAGAAAATAAAATCATTTTCTAAAGCATTTTAAATTATATTCTACTTTTAATTTCTGTCACTACTTAAAACTTCTTTAATTCCTTTAAATGAACCTAAGAAGTTTACTGTTTCTGATGGAAGAACTAACTTAGTTGAATCACTATCTGCAAGTTTTTCAAGAGCTTCCATAGATTTAAGAGCTAACATATTATCATCTATATCTGATTCTTTCATAGCTTTAAATACATTTTTAATTATAACAGCTTCACCTTCTGCTTTTGCCATTGCAATTTGTCTTATTGACTCAGCTTCACCTTGAGCTCTAAGTATACGAGATTGCTTTTCACCTTCTGCTTCTCTTACCATAGCTTCTTTTTTAGCTTCTGCTCTAAGTATTGCTGATTGTTTTTCACCTTCTGCTGAGAGTATAGCAGCCGCTTTATTACCTTCTGCTTGAAGTATTGATTCTCTTCTTTCTCTTTCTGCTCTCATTTGCTTTTCCATTGCAATTTGAATATCATGAGGTGGCATAATATTTTTAAGCTCTACTCTGTTCACTTTTATACCCCATTTATCAGTTGCTTCATCTAGTATAGATCTCATTTTTGTATTTATTAAATCCCTAGAAGTTAAAGTTTCATCTAAATCCAATTCACCTATAATATTTCTAAGAGTAGTTGCAGTTAAGTTTTCTATTGCAGATATAGGATTTGTTATTTCAAATATATATCTAACTGGATCTGTTACTTGAAAATAAACAACTGTATCTATTTGCATAGTTACATTATCCTTAGTTATAACTGGTTGTGGTGGAAAATCAACTACATTTTCTCTTAAGTCAATAACATAAGCCATTTGATCTAAAAATGGAATAATAAAATGTACCCCTGTATCAGCTTTCTTATGAAATTTTCCTAGTCTAATTATTATTCCAACTCTAGATTGTTTGATAACTTTAACACAAATTAAACTTAACACTACCACTATAAGTATTATTACTATTAGTTTTATCATACTCTTTTCTCCTTTTTATAATAAAATATTTAATTTTCTTCAGTTTTATCATTTAAGGGTCTTACTACTAATTTTACACCTTCAATTCTAACTACTGACACTACTACACCTTTTTCTATCTTTTCATTGTCTGCAGAAATAGAAGTCCAGTCTTCACCACTTAAATTAACAATTCCTGTTCTATAAGGAGGTATTTCCTGTGTTACAATACCTTTTTTTTGAGTGATTCCCTGTAAATTAGTATTATATTTAAAACTTTTATCTTTATCAACAAAATATTTTGTAAATACTACTAATAAGGTTATTGATATAGTAGCAAATAGTACAATTTGAATTATAATACTTTCAATAAAAGTACTTAACCCCATTAAAACTAATGCCCCTATACTAAACCATACTAGTGTTAAACTTGCTGTCATTAACTCTGCAATACCAAAAGCTACTGCAACAACTAACCACACCGTATTCATTTACATCCCTCTCTCTTGCCAAAATTTTACTATTACTTATATTTAGTATAACAATATAAGTAATAGTAATAGTTACAAATTAATTTCAATACTAAGTTGTTTCATTATTAAAGGTATATTTTTTATAACGTCACTTGCATTTATAGTATACAATTCTTTAGCTAAGTGGTCACCTATATACCCATGTATATAAGCTGCACAAACTGTTGCATAAAGATTATTCATTCCTTGGCCTATAAAAGAAGTTATCATTCCCAATAAACAATCACCCATTCCTCCATTGGCCATAGCACTATTTCCTGTAGGATTTATATATGTCATATTTCCATCTGTAATTACTGTTTCATAACCCTTTAATAAAACTATTACTCCATACTCTTTTGCAAATTCCTTAGCTACATCTATTTTGTTATCTCTAATATATGTTATAGATTTTTCTGTAAGTTTTGACATTTCACCTAAATGAGGTGTAATAACTATTCTATTTTTATGACTACTCAATATATCACAATTATTGTTAAGTACATTTAATCCATCTGCATCTATAACTATGGTACATGTACTACCTTCTAGTGTGCTCCTTAATAATTCTAAAGTTGTATCATTATTTCCCATACCACATCCAAACCCTATGGCATTGCAACTTTTTATTAATCTATTTATCTTTTCCTTTTGATTAAAATTAAGAGTCATGCCTTCAATTAATTTACAGCTAGCTATATTTTGAACATATTCATCACTAACTAAAGTTACTAATCCACTTCCACTTTTTACTGCACTTTCACTAGCTATAAACGCAGCTCCTGAAAAACCTTTTGAACCCGCAAATACTGCAACTTTTCCAAAATCACTTTTGAAACTATACTTATTTTTTTCTTTTATATGCATTCTAACTAATTCCAAGGATGTTATAAATTCTTTATTATCATATTTTTCTAGTATATACTCTGGAATACCTAAATGCTCTACTATTACTTCTCCTATATATTCTTTTACCTCATATTTTAGAAAACCTCTTTTGTAAAACTCAAAACATATAGTTTTATCTGCTTTAATACAAGTTCCTAAAATTTCTCCATTACTTGAATTTATTCCTGATGGAACATCTATGGAGTAAGTTAATTTTTTATAAATATTAATTATATTTATTATATCTTTAAAAATATATCTAATCTCTCTCTCTAAACCTGTTCCAAATATAGCATCTATCACTATATCACTATTTTTAATTTCTTCTTTTAATAGATTTATCTTCATTTCATCTGGATTTTTACTATCTATTATCTCTATTGGTATATTCATAGATTTAAGAATTTCATAATTTATTTTTGAACATGATGTGATTTTATCCATATTTCCTATTATAAACACTTTTACTTTTTTTACTTTTGATACTAGTTGTCTTGCAATTCCAAGACCATCTCCACCATTATTACCCGTCCCACTAACAATAACATAACTATTATATAGTTCTGAATCCATATGTCTTGTTGCAGATAGTACAGCATTTTCCATAAGTACTATTAAAGGTATTTTATATTCATTAACACATGCTTCATCTAACATATATGTAGACATAGATGTTCCTATTCTCAATTTTATCACTCCTTATTTATAGAATATTAATTTCCTACTTGAAGTATTTACATCTTTTTCTATTTATACTAAAAATAGTAGTCCTTTTAGTACCATAAATAAAGGGACTGTCGCACTAAAAGATTAGGGCGGTGCCCTTTTTGAGGCAAAAAAATAAATCCCTAGTCCAAATATCCTAGAGATTTTGTATAATAATTGTATGCTAAAACAAAAAACTATACCATTATAAAAACATCAAATTATTAAACTAGAAAAACAAGAAAATACAAAAATGATATTGGTCTTACATAAAAAAATCGGTATTTTTGATACCGCTATTTGTTATGTAGTAATTTAATACTTTAGAAATTTTGATATTCTATAAAAATTTTATTTCATAAATTTAATTAAAAAAGTAGCCGTCATAGAACAATTTACAATTGTTCATGCGACAGCCCCTTTATATTCTAAATTATATTTATTTTTAATGTTCTGTAATTCTACTTTCATTAAATCTATTTGTGAAATTAGATAGTATTTTATTCATAGGTCCTTTTAGCATTACATTTAATACAATAGATAGTACTAAGAATACCGAAAGCATAATTATATCTCCAATTAAATTTGGTTCGTATATCCCTGCAACAGCTTCCCTTAGTGCTTCTATACCATAAGTAAACGGTAAAAATGGATTAACCATTTGGAAAAATGGTGGTGTTACTTGGATTGGAAATGTTCCTCCAGATCCTGCAACTTGTATAACTAGTAATATCACTGCTAGAGATTTACCTATATTTCCAAATACTGATACTAGAGAGTAAATGATAAATGTAAACACCATACTTATAAATAATGATAATCCTACAAATAATACAAAATTTGTCATGCTAACTCCTAGAACTAAAATATCACCTACACTTACTATTAATCCTTGTAACAATGCTATTGCTAAGAATGTTAATCCCCTTCCAAAGTAAACTTCATAAGACTTATAATCACCATGTACTTCCGTTGATAATAATGATGTTAAAAGTACTACACCAACCCAAAGACTTAATACTGTGTAAAATGGTGTCATTGCTGCACCATAGTTTTTCATGGGATATAAAGATTTAGTTACTAAAGTTACTGGTTCTTCTAAAAAATTAGCTTGCTCAACAATATTATTTTTTAAGAATTTGACTAAATCACCCATTTCTTCACTATCATTCACAACTGACATTGCATTTACTAGTTTATCTAATACAATTTTAGCTTCTGGAACTTTTTTCTTAATATAATCTATAGCCTCATCAGCATTTCCCGAAAAATTAAGAGCTGTATCTAAAACATTATTTACTTTGGGTAATTTGTCCTCTGCTTTTTCTAGTAAAGTAATTACATCACCAGATACAGTTATACCTCTATCAAATATATTATTAAGTGGTTCAGTTATTTTAGTATTAAAATTATTCAATATATTATTAGTTATATTATTTACATCATTAAGTACAGTTAAAATACCATTTAATTTATCCATTGAAGGTGTTTGTCCATTGTTTATTTCTTCTTTTATGGTAGTTAATAAGCCACTTACTGAATTTAATTTATTATTTATAGATTTTATTGAATCTATTGTGCTTCCTAAAGAAGTTCCCGGTGTTATTTTATCTATTTTTATTAGAAACTTTTCTAATGTAGTGGCTATAGAAAATATATTATTTATCTTATTATATAAAGTATCTATTAATTCTGGTGCATTTTCATATCCATTTTGTATAGCTCTTATTAAATCCTCTAATCCCTTAACTGCTGAAGCTGATACAGTATTTATAATTTGTAGGTCATTTTTTATAGTTGGTGCTATATCATTCATACTAGACTTAGTATCGCTTAAAAAGTTTTCAACATCTCCAGATAAACCAATTGAATTATTTAAAGTTGATTCTATTAAAGGCATATCATCTTGAAGAAGTTTAACTATATCACTTATTTGAGCAGATGCATCAGTTGCTGTATTTAGTATTTCATCAATTTTGTCAAATTTACTTTGTACCTCTACTAATGAATTCTCTATCTTACTCAACATTGGTAAATTTTCTTCCAATGATATTCCTAGTTCATTTAATGTTTGAAAAACTGCTTCACTAGCAGTTTTAACCACAGTTTTATTCACTTGTAATTGTATTGTTGATGCACCTTTATCTGTTATTTTTGGTGCTATTGCATTTATTTTTTCATTTACAGTGTAATTAATTTTTGCTTTTGCTATATTTTCACCTAACACAGATATAATATCATTTGAAAATTCCTTTGGTATTTCTATTGAAGCATAATATTTACCTGTTTCCACACCTTTTTCTGCTTCTTTTGTATCAACAAATTTCCATCCTAAAGATTTATTATCCTTTAACTGTTCAATTAATCTATCTCCCATATTTAATTTCTTTTGTAACAACGTAGCACCTTTGTCATTATTTACAACAGCAACAAATATATTAGATGTATTACCATATGGATCCCAGGAAGCTTTAATATTAAACCAAGCATATAAAGATGGTAAAATAGCTAAAGCTATTATCACAATTATTACTGACACATTTGAAAATATATCTTTTATATCATCTCTAAATATTTTTATTATGTTTTTCATATGTATTCCTCCACTTAGTTGTTCTGAAAAAATATGATAGTTTTCATGCTTTTATATTTTTTGTGTAAATTAAATAATTATACAAAAATACTTTATATATACTTTTTTATACAAAAAAAGAAGGCTCGCCAAAACCTTCTTTTCCCTTGATTTGAAATCAATTGCAATTAACCTCAAGTTCTTATATTTATTTTCTTTGTAAATATATATTCATACTTCTATGATTTTATGTCATACTTTTTTATTATATCAAATGAACTAATAACCTTCTACTCAACTATACATAAAATATTATTTTTATGTATAGTTAATAATTTGTATAGATGATTTTTTTATTCCAAAATCCTAATTATTAAATACTATAATACATTAATTTGAGAATTAAATTTATTTTTACCTAATATACGAATTATACACTCTAGTACTTTTTTTAACTCCCTAGGTAAAAAATAGCTTCCCTCAGCACTTAAATTATCACTTCCACTTAGCGTCCATTTATTAGGCTCTTCACTGCTAGATTCATTTTCAAATATTTGATTATTTAATCTTCCTAAAACATCTTTACCCATGATATTTTTTAATTTTTCAATATCATCATTTCCTAAGAAGTATAATTCTCTTTGTTTTGTATTCTCATTATTTATATAGAAAATCTCTATTTCATTAATATTCAAATCAACCCTCAAATATAATATTTGCTCTAAATAATATGTTTTTACTTCTATAGTAATTTGTTTATAGTATTCTTCTATCATAATTTATTTCCTCTTCCTATTATAAAATTAATACTTACATCATCTTTATTTCTATTATATAGCTATAATAATATAATACTATATCTAAATATAAATATTCTATATAAAATACTTACAATTAGATAAGGACACTCCTTGAGTGCCCTTTATAGTTAATATTTAAATTTATACTCCTACTACTTTTTTAACTCCTGGTACTTCTTTAACTAGTAAATTTTCTATAACTGCTTTAAGAGTCATAGTAGCTCCTGGACATCCAGCGCATGCTCCTTTTAATCTTACTAAAACAATTCCATCTTCACTTACTTCTACTAATTCAACGTCCCCACCGTCTCTTTGTAGCACAGGTCTAACTTGGTTTAATACTTCTTGAACTCTTTCTTTCATTTCATAAACCTCCCTTTTTTGTTTTTCCTTGTATTTATTATTATACAACATGTTATAAGTAGAAACCACAAATCATTTACCTTAATATGGAATTTAATTATTTTTATTTTTTATTGTGATAATATCATCTATTGGCCCATTAGTGTCTATTCTATATGTATTTATACTCACCATATCTTTTGTAATATCTACTGTAGTATATGTAGGCACTTCTTTTTCAAAATTCTCCCCTATATATTCTTTATTATCTTTACTGCTTTTATAAAATTTACTTCCTGTAGAAGATCCTCCTGTTATATAAATTGTTCCTTTAGAATTGTTTGTCATATCTTCTACTATCTTTTCTTGATACAATTTATAAGACCTTGAGTAAATATGATCATGACCATTAAAAACTAAACTTATATTATTCTCCTCTAATACTTGTGGTAATTTTTCTCTTAACAATTTCACCTCTATATCATCACTATGAATACCACATCCATATATATCATGATGAAAAACAGCTATTTTCCATTGCATACTGCTATTTTTATTAATTGTTTCCTCTATGAATTTTTTATGTTCTTCAATATTTAAATTATTAGTATTCAACACTAAAAATATTGCATTTTTATATGTAAAGTAATAATCACTGCCAGCTTTAGTACTTCCTAATTTGCTTGAATTTGGTACATTAAAATGATAATAAAAATCTATGTTATCTTTATCATGATTTCCAATAGCATTAGCTATAGGTGTAAATCTTAAATAATCAGGACATAAAAAGCCACAATACTCCATTTTACTTATCTCTTCCTTATTCTTATTACTATAATCATTTTTTGTATTTGTTTCATCTCCACCACAAATAATAAAACTACATTTATCCACTTTATCTAAGGCTTTTTCTATAGCTTTATTCCAATTATAAGCATCTATTTTTATTCCTTCTTCATGTGAAGATAAGTTTTTACTTTTATAAGATGAACCTATTTGTGGATCCCCCATAAATATAAATGAAAATTTATCAGAATCTTTTCTTTCTAATAAAATCTTTTCCGTCCACTTTCCATTTATCGTGTAACTATAATAATATTTTTTATTAGCTTTAAGATTTTCTATTTCAGCTTTATTAGAGATAAACCCATTACCTAAATTAATACTACTCACTTGAATTAATTTACTTATTTTATTGTCTTCATAAATTTTCAACTTACTTGATGCCTCTTTATCCTTGCTATACCAAGAAAAATTTAATACAGTTTCATTATTACCTGGTGTTATACATATTTGTGTTGGAAACTCTCTATTTTCTTTCCAATATTCATTCCATGCAGAGCCAGATTCACTGTTTTTATCAATATGAAAATTTTTTTTATTGTCTTGGCAAATGGACAATTTGGGAAAAAACATTATAATAATAATAGATAATAAAATACTAACGATTTTTCTTATATTTTTCATTTTTTTCTCCTAAAATAATATTTATATCTATATTATTTTAGTCTGTGGAAAAATTATTTATCTTAATGGAACATTAATTTTGTTAATATAGAAAAATTTTTTAGTAATTTCTATTAATCCAATAAATTTTTTGGATTTCTTATAAAATAACTTAATATAGATAAGGGGACTTATTATGAATTACAACACTTTGATATTTGATTTAGACGGTACTCTTTTAAATTCTTTGGATGATTTAGCTAATAGTGTAAATTATGCTTTAGAAAAATTAAACCTGCCAACTAGGAGTAATGAAGATATTCAGTCTTTTGTTGGAAATGGTATAGAAAAGTTAATTGAACTTTCCATTCCAGAGAAAACATCTTACGACAAATTTGCTAAATGTTTATTTCTTTTTAAAAATAATTATTCTAAAAATATGATGGTATTAACTAAACCTTATGATGGGATAATAGATTTATTAAAATATTTAAAAGAAAAAAATTATAAAATAGCAATAGTATCAAACAAGTTTCAAGAAGGAGTTACTGATTTAAATAATCATTATTTTTCAGAGTATATTCAAGTAGCCATAGGGAAATCTCCAGATAGGAGAAAAAAACCATATCCAGATGCAGTCTTTACTGCTATAGATGAATTGGGAGTATCTATAGAGAATTGCTTATATATTGGAGATAGTGAAGTTGATATACAAACTGCTAAAAATACAAATCTGAAATCTGTTGGTGTTACATGGGGTTTTAGAGATAAGGAGTCATTAAAAAATTTAGGTGCAGATTATATTATTGATACACCAGAAGATCTTTTATCAATAATATAAAAACTAATATCACTTGTTATTTTTATACATAAAAAAAAGAGCCTAGGCTCCTTTTTTTATTTTAAATTTCTATCTAATTCTGATAGTAATTTTATTTTCTTCATCATTTTATCAAATTCATTAGGTGTTATAGATTGCTGCCCGTCTGATAATGCTTGTTTTGGATTATTGTGTACTTCTATCATAAGTCCATCACATCCAGCTACTATTGCAGCCATGGACATAGATTCAACATACTGACTATGACCAGTTCCATGGCTAGGATCCACTATTATAGGTAAATGAGAGTGTTTTTTTACTACAGGAATAGCACTTAAATCAAGTGTGTTTCTAGTATATGTTTCAAAAGTTCTTATTCCTCTCTCACATAAAATTATATTTTCATTACCTGCAGCCATAATATGTTCAGCACTTAATAGCCATTCTTCTATCGTGGAAGATAATCCTCTCTTTAATATAACTGGTTTATTAGTTCTTCCTACTTGTTTTAATAAATCATAGTTTTGCATATTTCTAGCACCAATTTGAATAACATCCACTGTATTCATAAATTCATCTAAGTAACTAACAGACATTAACTCAGATACTATAGCTAATCCCGTTTCAGCTTTTGCTATTTGCATTAATTTTAAACCGTTTAATTCTAATCCTTGGAAACTATATGGTGATGTTCTTGGTTTGAAAGCTCCACCTCTTAAGAAATCAGCTCCTGAATCTTTTACTTGTCTAGCTATTTCAACTATTTGTTCTTCACTTTCCACCGCGCATGGTCCTGCTATTATACCTAAGTTCCCTCCTCCAATTTTACTGTTATTTACATTAACTACAGTATCTTCTGGATGGAACAATCTGTTGGCTTTTTTATATGGTTCTTGTACTTTTGATATCTTTTCGACACATTTCATGGCACTTATTTTTTCTAAATTTTCCACTGATATATTTCCTAAAATACCTATTACACATTTGCTTTTTCCCTTAGAAACATTTGTCTCTAGGCCTTTATCTTTAATATATTTAACTACTTGGTTAATATTATCACTAGTGTAGTTTTTGTCCATTACTACAATCATAGTCTTCCTCCCTTAACTTAACGGTGATTATGGTCATCCTGAATTAATTTACTTAAATTCATTAAGTTCCTAAAAAATCCTTCCAATACAAATCTATATTCTTTATTTTTTAAATAAGATAAGTTTTTTTGTATAACTTCTTCTTCTCTCTTTGCATTTAAAATACCTATTTCATTTTCTTGTTTTACTTGAGCAACTTTTCTTGATAAATCCATGCGTCTTTCAAATAATTCCGTTATTTTTTTATCTATTTCATCTATTTCATTTCTACATTTTTTTAATTCATCCATAATTATTTTTCCCTTCTATATTAAATAAAAATCTCCTTATTTAGAATTATATTTTATAAAACTAATTATATTTTCGACTTAAAAAAGAGAGCTTGTGAGCTCTCTAATCATATCTAATTTATTTAGATATTTCAATAGTTTCTTATTTATTTTCTCTTCATAAGAAATCTATAAGTATAAAGCAACTCATAATAATGATCTTCCTTTTACTTATTATTAAATGTAATTATCTTACTTATTCTATATTTATTAAAATCTTATCTTCCAATAAAAATATTTACTATACTATGTACAAAAATACACAAATAAGTATCCTTAAATTTAATTTTAATAACACCTAAAAGTAATGAAACTATTAATCCTAAAAACACTTTTGTAAGTACAATATCTATAGTATATGATGAACTTCCTATTACACTTAAATTTTGACTTATTATATCCCAATAACCTATTTTAAATAATGCAGATAAAATACTAATAATAATTAATATTTTTTTATCATCCTTTTCATAGTTTCCAATATAATTCCATAAATATTCTCTAAATAATATTTCTTCAAATATTGGCTCTATTATTAGTGACAAAGTTAATAATGTTAAGGCAGTCATAAAGTAACCACCTTCATAATAAAAGGAAATAACTATTCCTAGTACAGTTACTACTCCTAAAGTTATTCTTTTATTTTTATTATGATATTTATTATTAAGATTTATTAACCTTTGTCCTGCAGAATTAAACATATCACTTCCTCTTAAAAAAAGAGCTATACTTATTCCTACTAACATAAATGATATTATATTAGCAATATTCACATTTTCGTATGTGAAATTTAACTGACTTAAAAATATGTATTTTATGATGATTCTTCCTATTTGTATCAATACTAAAAGTAAAGCAACATCTAATATATATTCTTTATCTTTTAATTTAATCTTACTTGCACCTGAATTCAAATTATCACCCACATTTTGTATAATATAAATCAATTATAACACAGTATAATTGATATATAAAAATACAAAATTAATTATATTAATCATATAATCCATTTAATACCCTACAAACTGTGGCTTTGCTCCATGAAGTTTTATCAGATATTTGTCTGTAGCTTAATCCTTCATTTCTTAATTCTTTAATTTGCTCAATATCCGTATCTTTAATTTGTTTTTCCTTCGGTCTTAAGTTACTTTTTAAAGCTCTTAACTCTTCAATTTCTTTTTTAAGTGTTTCTATTTCACCTTGTTTTTTTTGTAATTTATCTTCGTATGAATCTCTCATTTCATTAAATTCTTTAATATAATTAATTTTCCAATCATCTTGCGATTTTGACTTAAATATTCCCACTTAATTACACCTCTATTCATTGTTTTTTCCCAATATAGAATAATTTCTTTATTTATAGTGAAATTCCTTGTATTTTACATTTAAATATATTCTCAAAATTAAGCTATTTTTCAACCTTCTTTAATCTTTTTCTTTTTAATATTTAATATTTCAATGAATTAAGAGTATATTTTTAGTCAAATAATATAAATAATTATAATAAATTTATATTGAGATATAATTTATACTTCCAATGTGATATTATAATTAGATAAAAATATAAAATATTTTATATATAGAGAGGTCGTAAAAATGAATTTTAAACAACTAGGCATAAGTAATGACTTAGTAGATAGATTAAGTCAAATAGGAATAAATAGTCCTACTGCCATACAAGAAGAAAGTATTCCTTTAATCATAAATAGAAAAGATATTATTGCTCAATCTCAAACAGGAACAGGTAAAACTTTTGCCTTTCTGCTTCCAATGTTTGAAAATATAAATCCTAAGGAAAATAATATACAAGGACTTATTATTACCCCTACTAGAGAACTAGCTTTACAAATAAGCCAGGCTGCAGAAAAATTAAATACTGCTAAAGAAATTAATATACTTGCTGCTTATGGTGGTAAAGATATAAAATCTCAATTAAATAAATTAAAAAAAAATATTCATTTAGTTATAGCAACTCCTGGTAGACTTTTAGATCACCTAGATAGAGAATCTATTAATCTAAATAAGTTAAAAACACTAGTAATAGATGAAGCTGACCAAATGCTTCTTATGGGGTTCAAAAATGAAATGGAAGCTATTATAAAAGAGACTAATAAAAAACGTCAAACTTTATGTTTCTCTGCTACTATAGACTCTGATGTGAAAAAATTAGCTTATAGACATACTAAGGATCCTGTAGAAATTACTATCAAAAGTAATGAAATAACTTTAGATACTATAAAACAAGAGGTAGTAGAAACTACAGATAGACATAAGAAAGATTCCTTATGTAAAGTTTTAAATAATGATAATCCTTTTATGGCAATTATTTTCTGCAGAACTAAGAGAAGAGTTGATGCTTTAGAAGAAGCTCTTGCCATTGATGGTTATAACTGTGAAAAACTTCATAGTGATATTACTCAAGCAAAACGTGAAAGAATAATGAAATCCTTTAGAAAAGCTGATTTGCAATATTTAATAGCAACAGATGTAGCTTCTAGAGGACTTGATATAACTGGAGTTACTCATATATATAATTATGATATACCTGAAACTAGTGAAGATTATATTCACCGTATAGGTAGAACTGGTAGAGCTGGTAAAGATGGATATACATGCATGTTTGTAGATCCCAAAAACACAAAAACTTTAGAACAAATCGAAAGTGATATTAAATATAAAATACCTAGAAGAATATTAGATTAAAAATAGTTAATAACCCCCCCTATCTATTAGTAAAATAGATAGGGGATTTTATTAACTATGGCTAACCATAAATTTTATAATTTCACAAACTTCATATTTTCCAAACTCTAATAATTTCATAGCCACATGGTTTTTAGGTCCATTATCATCTACTTCTGTATTAAGCCACATTGATACTATTTTATTTTTGTTACTATCATACTTTATGTTGACAAAAGGAGTATCGAAATCTTTTATATCAACAGAAAAATTATAAATATAATCTTCCATTTTATTCTCTTCTTCCACATACTTTACTACGAATCGTTTATTTATAAATATCAAATTGTCATCCTCCTCTTACTTTTTATTTATTTTTACCTAAACACGAAAATTTATAAAAAATAAAAAAAGCATAATTTTGCAATTACTTGCTATAAATAGATTATATTTTTTACTAGCCTCAATTAATATTTTTCTAGATACTCATATAAAATAGTACCCTTTTTACTTAAACATTGATTATTTTTAAGAATTTATTTTTTTACATATTTCTAATAAGGTGTTTTCAAAATTTATATTATCTTCTTTGCTTCTTTTCTTAGAACCTTTAACCCTACCGCCACTTTTTCTAACTTTTTTAGAAATATGTCTATTATAAAGTAGTCTATCAATATTATCATTACTATAAATTAATCCATTTTGATTAACAACATAAGATGCTTTATTTATCGCCATCGCTGCTAAACCATAATCTTGTGTAATTACAATATCATCTTTTTTTACAGTATTTATTAATGCAAAATCTACAGAATCTGCACCTTTTGCAAATATCATAGTTTTTGCACCTTCTTTATTAAAAACATGAGAAGTGTCACACATTATTATCACTTCCATATTAAACATTTTACCTATTTTAATTGTTATATCTATTACTGGGCATCCATCACCATCTATTAGTATTTTCATATTATCTCCTATTTTTAATCATTATCATGATTGTCGTCTTCATCGTCATCATCTTCTACTTCTGTTCTATCTTCTAATTCGTCTTCTAATTCATCAATTACTTCTTCATTTAAATATTCATTATTTCCTTTAGCTCCTAAAAGATTTGTTATCTCATCGACTGACATATGCTCTATGGTATCTTCTAAGGTCTCTTCATCCAGATTACATAAAGCTTCATATCTCCCAAGACTTACCCCTTTCTCTTTAGCAAGGGCTATATCTTCTTCACTACCTTTTAAATAAAGAAACTTGGTCTTATTTAATCCCTTACTTACTACATCTTTAACTTCACTTTCATACTTATCATCACTAATCTTATCTATAAAAGTAAATCCTACTATACCTTCTTTAGTATTACTATAATTTTTTTGCAAATAAATTTCTAAGATTTTCACAGCTTCTTCCAGTGGTTTTCCTTTTAACTCTTCTAATTCCATATCCTTACCATCATCATTTACCCCGTATACATTAACTATATTTTTATTTTCATCTAGCTCAAACTCAATACTAGGATTAACATCAATAGACATTAGAGCATATGCTCCTCCTGTAGTATTATTTTTTACAACAGGTATTACTAATAATACTAACATTGCTGCAATAGTTAAAAGAGGTATGATTTTATTTTTCATAGTATTTTTATTTTTGCATACTTCATACAAATCTTCTTCTAAGAAAAATATAATATCTCCAATTTCCATTTTTTCCTTATTTCTTATTCTCACCACAGTAGAATCTTCTTTTAGAACTAAGGAGTATTGTTCTTTTATTTCAAGTATAATTCCTTTATTGTACATAACTCAACCTACCTCTTAATCCATAATTTTAAATTTCTAAAGTTTTTATCAAATATAATTATTACTGTTATTATAAATTTCTTGCTTCCTTTAATAATTTTTTCTGTAATATTAAATTGTAGACAAATTTTTTTAATAGGAAGTCTTTTCTTCTCATACATAAAATCTACTAATGTTTTTTCTTTACTAACTTTTTGTGATAAGTTTATAGCATTTTCTCTAGTTTTCTTATGCTTTGGTGCATCATCTACTAAATCTTCAAATGTAAATCCAAACTCATCTATGTATAACTTTAAATTTTGTATCTCCTCTTTAAGGTGATTTTGATCTTCTACTGGGCTTGTAACTTCTTCTCCAAAATCAATACCCTCTTCTTTTAGTTTTTCAAGTGATGGGTTTAATCTATATTTATTTTCTCTCATTAAATAATTCTTAACTCTGCTACTTATAACTAAATTAGCAAAAGGTAAGAATGGACCTTTTTCTTCGCTATGTTTTTTCATTGCCTCATGAAAAGCAAGCACTCCTATACTAAACTCTTCATCATTTTCTATGGAAACATATCTTTTAGTAATCTTGCTTATGGATTTAATAATAAAAGGGAAATGTTCTTCAATAAACTGATTTTCACATAGAGAATTCTCTTTTTTAAAATTCATTTACTATCCTTTCTATTTTTTCACAATAATTTATTCAAATTGCATAATAAGCAAATATATATAATTATAGTTTTATTTTATTAAATGATTTTATTGCAATTAATACTTATATTATAATGTACAAATTAAAAAAATAATTTAGGTACTTTTTTCTAATAACAACAAAAAATTTATTCAACAAAAAAAGAGATTATAAAATCTCTTTTTCTTAAACTACTTTATATAAATCTTCATATTTTTGTGGTTTCATTCTTTCATTTATGTTTAAAGAATCAATTTTATCCATATCATCTTTATCTATTTCAAAATCAAAGATGTCAATATTCTCTTTTATTCTCTCTTCATTGCTTGTTTTTGGTATAGCAATCACATTATTTTGTAGATGCCATCTTAATATTATTTGAGCTTCACTTTTATTATATTTTTTAGATAACCCTTTTATTATTTCATTTAAAGCTAGTTGACCTCTCATTATTGGACTCCACGCTTCAACACCTATATTATGTCTTTTACATATTTTCAAAAGCTCTTTTTCTGAGCGATAAGGATGTAATTCTACTTGATTTATCATAGGATTTATTTCAGCAAATTCTATTAATTTCTCTAATTGTTTACTTGTAAAGTTGCATACACCTATGGATTTTACCTTCTTTTGTTTATATAAATCTTCAATAGCTCGCCATGTTTCTTTTATATTTTCTGTTGGCCAATGCACTAAATATAAATCTATGTATTCTAATCCAAGTTTTTTTAATGATCTATCAAAAGCCTTTAAAGCATTTTCATATCCATCATCATCTATCCACACCTTCGTACTTATAAATAACTCTTCCCTCGGAATATTACTTTCTTTTATTCCTTTACCTACACCTTCTTCATTATTATAAAAAGATGCTGTATCAATATTTCTATAGCCTGCATCTATAGCTTTTTTTACCATATTACAAGCTTCATCATTCTCATTTTCTAATTTATAAGTTCCAAAACCTATAAGAGGTATTTCTACTCCATTTGATAATTTCCTTCGTAAATTTCCCATTATTTTACCTCCCTAAAATATAGTATCCTCACCCCATAAATGTTATAATATATTATTTTCACCAATACATCAACTGTCTTAGTATAACCAAAAACACCTTAAATACAGTTAATATATTCAAGGTGTTTTATAATAATACTATTATCTATTTTTATATAGCTTCTTTATCTGCGAATTGTGAGTTATATAAATTTGCATAGAAACCACCTTTTATTAATAATTCTTCATGGTTTCCTTGTTCAACTATATCACCATCATCTATTACTAATATTAAATCAGCATCTTTTATTGTTGATAATCTATGTGCAATTACAAAGCTGGTTCTTCCTTCCATAAGATTATCCATAGCCTTTTGAATTAAAATTTCTGTTCTTGTGTCAACAGAACTTGTAGCTTCGTCTAATATTAATATTTTAGGATCGGCTAGTATAGCACGAGCTATTGTTAATAATTGTTTTTGACCTTGTGATATATTACTAGACTCTTCATTTAATAACATATTATACCCATCTGACTGAGTTTTTATAAAGTGGTGAACGTGAGCAGCTTTTGCAGCATTTATTACTTCTTCATCAGTTGCATCTAATCTACCATATCTAATATTTTCTTTTATTGGTCCACTAAACAGCCATGTATCTTGAAGCACCATACCAAATAATTGTCTTAGTTCACTTCTATTAAAATCTTTTATATTGTGACCATCTACAAGTATTTCTCCTGAGTTCACATCATAAAATCTCATTAGTAATTTTATCATAGTAGATTTACCAGCACCTGTTGGTCCAACTAAAGCAACTTTTTGACCTGGTTTTACATGAGCTGTAAAGTCTTTAATTATAGTTTTATCTTCATCATATCCAAATTTAACATGTTCAAAGTCAATTTTACCTTGTAATCCATCTATGCTAACTGGATTTTCTACACTAATATCCTCTTCATCCTCATTTAAGAACTCAAATACCCTTTCTGCAGCAGCTGCTATAGATTGTAATTGATTTGATACTTGTGCCATTTGCGCTATTGGTTGGTTAAAACTTCTTACATATTGAATAAATGATTGTATATCTCCAACCTCTATTCTATTTTTTATAACTAAATATCCACCAAGTATGGATACCACTACATAACTTAAGTTACCTACAAACATCATTATAGGTTGCATTGTACTTGATAAAAATTGTGATTTCCAAGCTGAGTTATATAATTTATCGTTAATTTTATTAAACTCTTTTATAGAATCTTCTTCACCATTAAATGCTTGAACTACTGTATGACCACCATATAATTCTTCTACTTGACCATTTACTTCTCCTAAATACTCTTGTTGTGACTTGAAGTACTTTTGAGATTTTTTTATAACAAAAGTTATTATAAGTAAAGATATTGGTATTACCACTAATGCACTAAATGTCATTATTACACTTATAGATAACATCATTATTAGTACACCTATTAATGTGGTAATCGATGTTATTATTTGCGTTAAACTTTGATTTAAACTTTGTGCTAGTGTATCTATATCGTTTGTAAATCTCGATAAAACCTCACCATGAGTTTTACTATCAAAATATTTCATCGGTAATCTATTTATTTTCTTAGAAAGTTCATCCCTTAAGTTATATGCAACTTTTTGTGATATTCCACTCATTACAAATCCTTGTATAAACGAGAACATAGCACTTACTATATATAATATTACTAAGGTTAATAATATTGTTTTTATTGAATCAAAATCTATTCCATTACCAGTACCAGAAACCTTACTTACTAATCCATTAAAGATTTCTGTTGTTGCTTTCCCTAATATTTTAGGACCTATTACTGAGAAAGTAACACTCCCTATAGCAAATATAAATACTAATATTATTGACAATTTATATTTAACTAAATAAGACATTAAAGTTCTCATTGTTCCTTTAAAATCTTTTGCTTTTTCACCTGGTCTACCCATTGGACCATGACCACCCATTGGACCTCTTGGTCTTCTTTGTCTATTTCCTTCTCTACTCATTTTCTAACTCCTCCTTTGAAAGTTGTGATAATGCTATTTCTTTGTAGATATCACAATTTTTTAGAAGTTCTTTATGTGTTCCTTTTCCAACTATTCTACCTTCATCAAGTACTACTATCTGTTCTGCATCTAATATAGTACTTATTCTTTGAGCCACTATTAAAACAGTACTATCTTTAATTTCAGACTTTAAAGCTTTACGAAGATTACCATCTGTTTTAAAGTCTAAAGCAGAAAAACTATCATCAAATATAAATATTTCTGGATCTTTAGCTATTGCTCTAGCTATTGATAATCTTTGCTTTTGACCCCCTGATACATTTGAACCACCTTGTGATATTTCTGAATCAAATTTATCTTCTTTTTCTATTATAAAATCTAAAGACTGGGCTATTTTAGCAGCTCTTTTTATATCCTCTTCACTAGCCTCTTTTTTACCATATCTTAAGTTTGAGTCTATAGTTCCAGAGAATAAAACTCCCTTTTGAGGAACATATCCTATTTTTCCTCTTAAATCATGTAAAGAAACATTTTTTATATTAGCACCGTTTACTACAATTTCTCCATCTGTAACATCATGGAACCTAGGTATTAAATTAATTAACGTAGATTTACCACTGCCTGTACTTCCTATAAATGCTGTAGTCTCCCCTGGTCTTGCTGTAAAACTTATCTCGTGTAATATATCTTCTTCTGCATCAGGATATTTAAATGAAACATTTTTGAACTCAACTATACCTTTTTTATCTTCATTAAAATTATCGGGCATTTTATTTTCTTTAATTTCAATATCTGCCTCAAGTACTTCATTTATACGCTTTGCAGATACTGCCGCTCTTGGAATCATAACAGAAACCATAGAAATCATTAAGAATGACATTACTATTTGCATTGTATATTGAATAAATGCCATCATATCTCCAACTTGCATTGCTCCTGTATCGATATTTTTTGCACCTATCCATACTATTAATACTGAAATAACATTCATTATAAGCATCATGGCAGGCATCATAAATGACATTATTCTATTTACAAACATATTAACTTCAGTTAAATCTTTATTTACTTTATCAAATCTTTTTTCTTCAAATTTTTCCGTACTAAAAGCACGAATTACTGGAAGACCAGTTAGTATTTCTCTTGTAACTAAATTTAATTTATCTACTAAATTTTGTAATATTTTAAATTTCGGCATCACTGTTGAGAACAATATTGTAACTATAGCCACCACTGCAAGTACTGATATGCCTATAATCCATGTCATTGATGTATTGGTATTTAATACTTTATATATACCTCCAAGTGCCATAAATGGTGCATAAAATACCATTCTTAACATCATTACAGTCATCATTTGTATTTGTTGAATATCATTAGTACTACGAGTTATTAATGATGCTGTTGAGAATTCAGTCATCTCTTTATTTGAAAATCTCATAACTTTTTCAAAAGTTTTAGCTCTTAGATTACGACCCAAAGATGCACCAACCCTTGAAGCAAAGAATCCAACTAATACAGCCGCTGCTACACTTAGTATTGTTATACCTATCATTATAAAACCTGTATTTAAAATATATTTTGTCTGTAATGCTCCCGTATCTATTCCTATTTCATCATATTCTGCTTTAACAAATGAAATTGCCCCTTGAGATACCATTGCTTCAGGTAGATCCACTAACTTATTATCCACTTCTTTAATTACACTATCTCTTTGGTCTTTAGGCATGGATTTTAATAAAGTAAACATATCCATATTATCAAGATTCATAGCTGTACTGTTTTGTGACATGCTTGCAGGCATGTTTCCTTGTTGCATATTCTGTGACATATTTTTCTTCATTTGATCTTTAATAACAGCACTTGATTCATCATCACTTTCTAAACCAGAAACAATAAGTTCAGGCTTACTAAGTATATTGTCTAACTTATTTATTGTGTTTTCATCATTTGTATTTAATAAATATAAATCCCCCTTCTCCAAAGCTGAGTATTTCTTTTTATATTTATTAAAATCATCTTTACTTAATTTCTCTTTACTTAATAATTTGTAATTATCTAATACAATATTTTTATTTTTATCACTCATAAAAATAAATAATTTATCCATTTGTTTCGCTCTTATAACTTCTGGAGCTGCATTTTCTATACCACCTTGTTGAATACCAATATTTATAATATTAGATGTATAAGTTGGTAAAGAAAGTTCACAAGTCGCTTGCCCTGCCAAAAGAAGTATAATTATAAAAATTATAAAGCTTGAATTTTTTAAATGCTTAAATATTTTGAACATCGTTTCTTCCTTTCTAAATTATCGTAATTTTATTTTTCTGATTGCAATTCTTCTATTACATCGTACAATTTTCCGAATAAACTAATTAAGTTATCAGTATCTTCTTCACCCATTTTTTCAATAATATTACATGTGAAATTTTCAAATTTTTTGTTCTGATCTTTTAAAAAATTTTCACCTTCTGACGTCAGTTTAACGTACACTATCCTTCTATCAGATTTATTTGAAGTTCGCTCTATATAATTTTTTTCTTCAAGTATATTTAATGCCTTAGAAGTTGCAGGTTTTGTTATACATAAATCTTTAGTTAAATCAGAAGTTTTCATGCCACAGTAATTTTCATCTAGTTTATTGTCTTCATAATTACACCATATTGTTTTTAGTGTCATAAGCATTGCTGGATGAAAATCATTTGATTTTTTTTGTTTATGAGCTAATTTCTTAATTTTTGCTATTGAGTTTAAAAACTCTTTTGATTTATTATTTAAATCCTTCATTTCTTCATCCCTTTCTCTTTCGAAAATTAATTTCCCAACTAAATAGTTTCTATTGTTAACTATTATTATAGGTAACCTTTATTTCATAGTCAAGTTATTATTTCGTTAGTATAATTTAATTATTTCTACTGTTGTAAGAAATATATTTGCTGTTTCACCCAAAGTATCTCTTCTGGTTGTACCTTATAATAAATCACTCTACTCATGCTATATTCAGGCTCTCATCATCTGATATCTCTACTCCCTTTTCTAAAAACATCTTATCATAGAATAAGTCATATTTATAAATCCATAAACTTTTATATAATATATTTATTTTTTAAACAAGCCAACGTATTTGTTTCTTTCAAATATAAATTACATAAATACCTTTTTGGAATAACACAAATATATTGGTAATTTTTTCACATTATTTAGTTAGAAATGATATAATTACATTAGATATATATTTTTTTATAAGGGTGGGGTTGATGTATTATGAAATTTCAATGTTTTTATTATCCTGTTTTAAGTAACGACGGTGATATATTTAGATGTAATGATGGTATTCGTGATTTTAATTTTGGAGATAAAGTTCCTACTAAAACATTGTTCTATAACTATAATTCTAGTTTTGTTATTTTTCAAAATAGTAAATTGTTTATTGTTGAGAACGAAATTTTAAAAAAGGAAGCCAATATTGACGATTTAAAGTTCCCATTAAAAATCATCTTTAATCACGGAACTCAATTGACAGTTGACAAAAAATCTGACTTATCTTCAGTAAGATTATTTTTACCTGGATTCTTTGAAAAAGAAAAAAAACTAGGTGAATTATTCTTCTTATCTGAGGTTTTTATTAGAAAAATAAGAGATACTCAATATAGTATTATGAATGAGCTTACTAATTCAGTAAGAGATGTTAAATATTTAAATGATGAAATGCAACGAGCAACTAAGGGATTACTAAAACAATTAAGATTCATTGAAAATGAATTTATTCAATTAACAGAAGCTAATTCATCTTTAATAGATGACTATTTAAAATATATGAATTTTGGTGATGAAGAAGATATGTTTAAAATAGGTATCAATGAATATTTTGAAGATGAAACAGAACAGTATAAAGAATATAAAAAAAATACACTATTATATAACCGTAGACCTATATATCCAAAATTCAAATTGAATCACCTTGTAGAATCAATTAATAAATATAAATAAAATTTATATAAGATAAAACCAGTTAATAAATTAACTGGTTTTATCTTTTTTTCTGTGATATAGATTATTTTTTCTCTTTTCAGGGTATTATCATAATGATAAAATAGTAATAATAAAAAACACATCAAGGAGATCAAAATGAGAGTTGTTATAATAGGAGCTGTAGCTGCTGGCATGTCCGCTGCTGCAAAATTAAAAAGAATAAAACCAGATTACCATGTTGTCGTATATGAAAAAACTGATATAGTATCTTTTGGTGCTTGTGGTCTTCCCTACTTCGTAGGCGACTTTTTCCAGAATTCAAATATGATGATTGCTAGAGAAAAATCAAAATTTATTGAATCAGGAATAGACTTAAGAACTTTTAAAGAAGTTATTAATGTGGATACACTTAATAAAAAACTTACAATAAAAGATACTATAACTGAAGAAATATTTGAAGATAACTATGATAAATTAATGATAGCTACTGGAGCAAGTAGTATCATGCCTTCTTTAGATAAAAATTACGAGAACTTAACTACTTTAAAAGATATGAATGATGGTATTAAATTAAAAGAATTAATTAATAAGGATGATGTAAAAAATATAGTGATAGTTGGTTCTGGATTTATAGGAATAGAAACTATAGAAGCTGCTAAAAAGCTTAATAAAAATATACACCTTATAGGTCGAAGTAATCGAATTTTAAGTAAGGTTTTTGATAAAGAAATAACAGATTTATTAGAAGAAGAATTAAGAAATAATAATATTCATCTGCATCTTGGTGAAACTGTTCAAAAATATCTTGGCAATAATAAAATAGAAAAAGTTATTACTAATAAAGGTGAAATAAATGCTGATTTAGTTATAATAGCTATAGGTGTTGAACCAAATACTCAATTCTTAAAAAATACAGATATTAACATGTTACCTAATGGTGCTATAATAGTTGATGAATGTGGTAGAACATCTATCGAAGATGTTTATTCAGCAGGTGATTGTGCATCTATAAAAAATCTAATAACTAATGAGGATATGTATGCTCCTTTAGCTACTGGAGCTAATAAATTGGGTAGAATTGTTGGTGAAAACTTAGGTGGAATTAATTCATCTTTCCCTGGTTCTTTAGCATCAAGTTGTATAAAAGTTTTAAATATGGAAGCTGCTGCTACAGGATTAACAGAGCAAAAAGCAAATGATTTAAACATTGATTATAAAACTAAAGTGGTAACTAATTATAATCAAACTCACTACTATCCAGGTAGAGAAAAATTAACTATAAAACTTATATATAATGCTAATACTAAGGTGATACTTGGTGGACAAATAGCTGGTTATAAAGACGCAGTTCAAAGAACTAATGTATTAGCTACTGCTATAACTGCTAAAATGACTACAGCACAATTAGGTATGCTCGATTTATGTTATGCACCTCCCTTTGCTACTACGTGGGACATTTTAAATATTGCAGGGAATGTAAGCAAATAAACAGGAGGAAATTTATGAACCAAATGACATTAAAAGAATTATATAAAGTAGGTTGCTCTTTTGAATCATCAGTTGGACAAGGAACTAAAAGTGAAAGAGGTAGAATACCTAAAAACTCATCTAGAATTAATTTTGATGAAGAATTAACCAACAACATAATTAACTTTGATAAAGAAATAAAATTTTTAGTAGCAGGTGAAATATGGTGTCCTGATTATCAACTAAATGGTGCTATATTAAAAAGATTTATGGATCTTAATCCAAAATTTGATATGTCTGTTATTACTATGGCTAGAGGTAAAAAATATATAGAACCTATTTTAGGTATAAATGATGGTAAATATCCTTTAGTTGTTGTTTTAGATAACGATTTTAACGTTTTAGGAACATTCCAAGAAAGGCCTGATATTGTAAAGAACGCTAGTAGTTTTGATGATATAAAACTTGATTACTATAAAGGAAAATATTTAACTGATTCTGCAAATGACATTTTGAACATAATAAAATAATAAAAATTTTCTTTAAAAAGAAAAAGCTATTGTACTGCAATTTTTAATTGCTAATACAACAGCTTTTTTTATTATTTTAATTCCCTTATACCCTTTTTATATCTTATAATGCAGTGATTACAAATCCTGCTTCTTCTATTTCTTTTCTTATTTTTGCTATATGGTCATGATCAAATGTTTCAAGTATAAATTCAGCTGATTGCTTTCCTATAGCTCCACCTGAAGATAATTTAGTTTGGTTAGCATTTAATATGTTCGCATTATTTTCGCTTATTATTTTTATTAATTGTAAAAATCCACCTGGCTTATCAGTCATTATAGTACTGAATGAGTATCTTCTTCCTTCTTTAGCTAAACCAACACCCATAACTCTGTATAATGTGTTAACATCTACATTTCCTCCAGAAACTATACAAACAACTTTTTCCCCTGCAGTTGGTTGATATTTCTTAGATAATAAAGCTGCTGTAGATACTGCTCCAGCGCCTTCTGAAACTATTTTTTGATGTTCTAATAAGAATAACATTCCTTGAGCTATTTCTTCTTCAGTTACAGTTATAACATCATCAACTAATTCTTTTATTATTTCGAATGTAGCATCTCCTGGAGTCTTAACAGCTATACCATCAGCTATTGTAGCAGCTTTGAATGCAGTTGTAACTTCTCCATTTTTTACTGACTCTTGCATTGAAGGTATGTTTGAAGTTTGAACACCTACTATCTTTACATTTGGGTTTAAAGCTTTAGCAGCAACAGCAACACCAGCTATTATTCCCCCACCACCTATTGGGCAAAGTATAGTATCTACTTCGTTGTTTAATTGATTAAATATTTCTAATGATATAGTTCCTTGTCCCGCCATTACATATTCATTGTTGAATGGATGTATAAAAGTAGCACCAGTTTCTTTTTGTAATTCTACTGCTTTTGCATAAGCATCATCATAAACTTCTCCATTTAATACAACTTCAGCTCCGTATCCTCTAGTTGCAGAAACTTTTGCAAGTGGTGCAGTAGCTGGCATTACTATTGTAGCTTTTATTCCCGTCATTTGTGCTCCTAAAGCAACACCTTGAGCATGGTTTCCAGCACTTGAAGCTATGACACCGTTTGCCTTTTCTTGTTCTGTTAAGTTAGCAATTGTATTAACTGCTCCTCTAACTTTGAATGAACCAGTTTTTTGTAAATTTTCACATTTATAAAAAACGTTTGCACCTGTCATTTCACTTAAAGTTTTACTTTCTAAAACAGGAGTTTCTTTTACAACACCTTTTATAGTTTCTTGAGCTTTTTTTACATCATTTAAAGTAACTTTTAACATATTAATCAATCCCTCTCTTATTGTTTATATAATAAAAAACATTCTACATAAAAATCATTTTCCCACCTTGTAAAATATTTTCCTAAGTCATTATTTTCCTTGAGATTTATTATACAATAATAATTTAAAAATATCAAACAACTTTAAAATGTAATGTAAAATTTTTTTATCTATATCATTTAATTATTATATTTTCTAATTTTTGTTTATCTTGTAAAATCGGCTTTAACACTATGTTTGATATACATTTTTCTCATTATTTTATGTATATCTTTTTCAATTAAAATCTATTTTTTATCCTTAAATTTCCAGTATATTTTCAAAAAAATATGAAACGAATATCAAGATTCGTTTCACACTATATAAAATATTATTTTACTATTTCGTTTAATGCTTCTTCTATTTCACAATCACATCCGCAACATATTGTTCCTGCTTCAGTAGTTTCTTTTATAACATCTAATGTTTTTGCTCCATCTTCAACTGCTTTTTTTATATCTTCAAAAGATGTTCCCATGCAATCGCATACTATTCTATCTGACATATGTATGTCCTCCTATAATATTGTTTTTATTAATACGTATTTACCCACATCTTTTAAATCACAAACATTTTTGTTACTTTTTTTACCACGTATGTTAATCAATTGGATACAAAAAATATATTATAACGATTAAATTATATAAAGATGGTGACTAGTATGAAAAAATTAAATTTATTTTTAGAATATTTTACTTTATTTTTAATAGGAGGTGTAACATATTACTTTATTGAGGTTATTTACAGAGGTTATTCTCATTTTTCCATGATAATAGTTGGTGGGTTATGTTTTATATTAATCGGTTCCATTAATGAAGTTTCATCAAAAGAAATACCTTTATTCCTACAAATGATTATTTCAGTACTTATTGTTAATACTGTAGAATTAGTTTCCGGGATTATTATAAATAAAATACTATTATTAAATGTTTGGGATTACTCTTATATGAAATATAATTTTTTAGGACAGGTTTCCCTTAGAAGCTCTCTTGCTTGGTTCTTTTTATCATTTTTAGCAATTTATGTAGATGATTTGTTAAGAAATAAGATTTTTAAAAAGAAAAAACACACTTATAAATTCATATGAATATTTTATTTCCAAAAAAATAAGGCCCTGCTACGAGGGTACAGGGCTTTAAGTGTTTATAATGATAGATAAAAGAGTGTGAGGGAATCTATCATTATACGGGTATTTAAGTAAATTATTAAGCTAGTCTTTCTATGTTTTAATAATAACTCATCAATATGAATTTAATGTAAATTTTTTATGAAAGGAATAAGAATTTTTATATATTCATTATTTTCATCAATTATTTTTATGATATCAATTGTATTTGTCATATTTCATTAAATTTTTTCAGAATTAAAATATTTTATCGGACTATATTTAAATTATAAATTAAGATGATTTTATATGTTAGTTTAACAATTATCAGATATAAAAAATTCGCTTTGCTCATGTCGTCAACGTATAAGTCTTGCTTAGCTGCGACTTATCCCGTTGCTCAAAATCGTACTTTTTTACAGTTCTGTACATGCTGATATTTCTTCATTTCACAGATTATCCACAGATTTTGGAGCAATATAATCTCCTTATAAGTAAAAAGACACTTGGAATATATCTATTACCAAGTGTCTTTTTCTGTAATTAACATTTACTAAATAAAAATGAAAATAAGTTCTTTTTAACTTGTTTTTCTTCTAGTGAGAAGAAAGCTTCTTCTACATTATATAGGAGAATTCTATCATATGTATAAATAATATTTATATTAGAGTTTTCTTCTCTTTCTTTGGTTGTACTCATAATTTCAATCATATGATCATATGATTCACCTTGTATTATTAAGGTAGGTTTAACTTTAAATTTAATATTTAAAGTTTCATAATTTTCAATAACGTTTTCATATCTTGCAAGTTTATTTACAAAATCTTCTTTCCAATTCTCTGTTTTTCTTACAACCTCCACAAGATATGATTTACTATTAGTATTTAATATGGATTGCGGTCTCACTATACAATTTCTTATACTTTCATTTAATATTATCTTAGATACTTTAAAATCTGCTTCCCCATTCATAACCTGTGTTAGTAATTGATTAGATGCTAATAAACATTTTATTTTAGCAGTTTTTATTTCACTTACATATCCTTGAGAATAAGTTTTTCTATCTAATGCTCTCAAAAGACCAATTCCGTGATATCCTAAATAATACGCTTTATAAGAACTTATACTATTTTCTGATATAAATTCTATTTGTTTTACAAAGCTTTTTTCCTTTAATCTAGTCAGTTTTCTTGCTACAGACTTTGATTCAATCTTTATACCTGTCTTATTGATATATGTTGTAATTTGCAGAGATGTGGCAAAAACCAAATGGTTTATTGCTACTAAAATCATTTTTTCTATTTCACCTACATGTCCCTTTTCCAATAAAAAATCAACTTCTGATTTGGATGTGGTTCTCTTTGGTCTATTGATTTTATGATTGTCCCCTTTATATGAAGCAAAAGGTGACAACTTTGCCTCAATATATTCATTACTTGGATTTCTTAAATCCACGTGCACACAACATCTCCCTATTGGTGACACTAACTCTACGCTATTTCTTTTGTTTTTCATTTTTATGTATTCCCCCCCTAATGTCTTTGGAAATATAATTAATATTCCAATAAATCACATATTTATATTATAATATTTTTTTCCATATATTACAGTTATAATTATTAATAATTAAATAAAATTTTTATTTTTTATCTAATATAGTAAAATATTTTACTTTTGCCCTTATTAATTAACAAGTACTAAAAAATAGAATATCCTTCAATGATAAAAAAATAGAATATAAGCTAAGCTTAACTTATATCCTATTTTTATGATTTTATAATTATCCTAATTTTATTCCACAGTTTGGACAGAAATTAGCCCCTTCATTCTTAATTCCACAGTTTGGACAGAAATTAGATTTACTATTCCCTGAATTATTATTACCTGATTGGTTTTGATAGCCTTGATTATTATTCATATTATTAACCATTTGTTGTCCCATCATCATCCCAACTTGAATGCCTGCCATATCTGCTGCAGAACTTCCTCCTTTTCCTAAAGAGTCTGCCATGGCAATTTTAGTATACTTATCCATATCTCCAAGCATACTTTGAGATGCTGCTTTATTTGCCATTTCTTGAACTTCTTTTGGATAAGAAACACTAGATATTGCAAAATTAGTTATTGCAATTCCTATTTTCTCCATTTCCATATCTAAATCTTCCTGAATACCTTTTGATATTTCATAAGCATTAGCTTGAAGATTAAATAAATCTTTACCTTCTTTAACAATCCACTTCATAAGCACTTGATCTAACATAGACATTATACGTGCTTTTACATCATCAATTGTATATTGTTTTTTTACACCTGCCACCTTATCTATTAATACCTGATAGTCAGATATTTTACAACAAAATGTACCGAAAGACTTAATAGGCATTCCTCCCGGTAATCCTTGTGCAGGAATATTAATAGAATTTTTTGTTCCCCATTTCACTGTTAATTCCTTAGTATTAACAAATAAAACTTCTGCTCTAATACCACTATTAAATCCAAATTTAAATCCTTTTAATGTTGATAAGAAGGGAACAATTTGTGATTCCATGTCAAAACTACCTTCATCTTCAAATATTCCTTCAACTTTACCATTATACATAAAAATAGCATCTTGACCCATTCTAATTACCAATTTACTACCTTTTTTTATTTCTTTATTATCCCATTTCCAAAATAGCATATCATCTCTAAATTCTTCCCATTCAACTACATTTGAAAATTGGTTGCTAAATAATCCCATGCTTATCACCTCCTAATATCTCTTTTTTGTAAAAATCAAAAATATATCTATTTATTATAATATATTAACATTAACTATATTAATTTGAAGATGTTGCTACATAAATCAATATAATTATTATTAAAACTACAACGACAATAGCAATTATCTTAGCTACACTCTTTGGATATTCTCCTTTTATATTTCCATTTTCACCATTTATTAAAACATTATAATGTTTATCTTTATATGTATAAGCAGTTGAATAAATAGGTAAGAAAATGTGTTTATAAGTTTCGTTATTAAATGACGTATTCAGATGTACCCCTCTTACTCTATCATATCTTCTAAGAACATCTAGTTCTGCCAAATTCACTAATTCTCTTTCCATCTTGTTCATTGCATCAGTATGAGCAGATTTTAATTCTATAGTATATACTTCTGCAGAGTACCCTGACATATAATCAGGTGAATATGATGCTGTATTCTTTGTATTATATGGTTCTATACATTGTAAAAGACCTTCACTTAATTTATCTGAAGCCCTAACTAATACGTCATCAAAGAATTCTTTTATATATCCACTTGTTGGATACCAATTTGTTTCTATCCTTGTATGTTTATTTCCTTCATCATCTTCATATTCTACTTCATAGTTTATACCACCCATAGCAGTATAATGTACACTTGTATCTGCATCAAATGTCCAGTATGGCATGTATATACCTTGTACTTTATCCTTTTGATATAAAGTTTTTAATATATTGGGTGCAAGCCACCTTCCTTTTATCCAGTTTCTAAATATAGATTCTACATCATTTTTGCTAATTTTAAAAGGTATTACACCATCAGGAATGATAGACTCAATTTGTTTTTTTGCTAAAACATAATGAGATCCACAATAAGGACAACTTGTAGCACTGCTAGTGGCATCTACTTCCACCTTTGCACCACATCCTTCACATTCCATACTAGTGGATGTTTTTTCTTCCACTTTGATTCTATTCATAGCATGCATATCAAGCCTATGCTCTCTTACATTGTTTGGGTTATTTTCTATTTCAACTTCTGTTTCACAATTTGGACATTTTAAACATTGTGCAGTTGCATCAAAAGCCATTATACCTCCGCAACTTTCACAATAGTATGATTTACTTATCTTCTTCACCCCCTAAAATTTATTTAATTATAAATACCTATTACAGTCCTAATTTTCTTTTTAATTCTGCTAACTCATCATCTATCTCTGGATTTGTAGATTTTTCATCATCATATTTACTCATTAAATCATCTATATTATTTTCTTCTTTTAATGAATTAAGTTCAGCCATAGCATTCGCTTCATCTAATTGCTTGTTGATTTTATCTTCTATTTTATCAAATGCAGACATATTCCCCTTAGCACCATCAATACTTGAACCTATTTTATTTAGTCTTTCTTGAGTTTTAGCCACTGCAAGTTTAACCTTTAATTGGTCTTTTCTAGCATTTAACTCCCCTATATCTTTCACAAGTTTATCATGCATACTTCTCATTTTTTCTGCATTACCAGCTGCTATTTCATATGATTGTTTCAAAGTTTGTTGTTTATTTACTAACTCGCTTTTCTTTTCTAAAAATAGTTTAGCATCATCTTCATTACCAGCTATAAGAGCTTTTTCAGCATACCTATGCATTTTTTCCATATTTTCAGTACATTCATCTAGTTGACGCTTCCATCTTTTTTCTTCTGACATAACAGAAGCTGTTTCCGCTTTAACTTTTCCTAAATCACTTTCTAAGTTTCTTAAATATTGATCTATCATTTTTGATGGATCCTCTGCCTTGTCTAATAATGCATTGATGTTTGAAGACATTATGTCTTTAAATCTTGATATTATTCCAGCCATTCGAAACCTCCTATTTATACTTTGAATATATATTTTCTTCATTACTATAATAGTATTTATTCTTAAAAACTACTAATACAAAGAGTATATCATAATTGTTTTATATGTTTTAAAAAAGGGTTACATTTTACATAGTTTTTCTTATCATAATTAACATTTTATATTGTTAACCACTTGCTTCCTCCTTAATATTCCCGTCACATATTGTCGAAATATATACTTACTGATTATATCAAAGGTAGTTATCTAATAATATTATTATTTAATTCCTAAAGTAAAGAAGATCCTATATAATAAATACGCTAAATGCCTATCTATATATAAGATCTATCTTTTATATTTATATCTATAATATATTAATTATTATTAAAATAATCCTATAATAACTCCATCTTTATCAACATCTATTTTCTCTGCAGCTGGTGACTTTGGAAGCCCCGGCATTTTCATTATATTTCCAGTCATAGCAACTATAAATCCTGCTCCTGAATTTACATTAACCTGCCTTACAGTTATTCTAAATCCAGTAGGTCTACCTAGTTTTGTTGCATCATCTGTAAATGAATATTGAGTTTTTGCAATACATATAGGTAAATTAGTAAATCCAAGTTTCTCTAAATTAACTATTTCTTTTTCTGCTTCTTTAGTATAATCTACACCATCAGCACCATATATCTTGGTTGCTATAGCATTTATTTTTTCTCTTATACTACAATCTAATGGATAAACATACTCAAAGTCATTATCTTCATCGCAAAGTTTTACAACTTCTTTTGCAAGCTCAACTCCACCGTTTCCACCTTCTGCCCATACTTGTGATATAACCACATTAACACCAAGTTCTTCACATTTATCTTTTATTAAATTAATTTCTTCTTTAGTATCTGTTGGGAATTCATTTATTGCAACTACTGCTGGCAGTTTGAATACTTTTGTTATGTTTTCAACGTGTTTTAATAAGTTTGGTAATCCTTGCTCTAAAGCTTCTAAATTAGTCTCATTTAAATCATTTTTTGATACTCCACCATTATATTTTAATGCTCTAACAGTAACTACAATAATAACTGCATCTGGTTTTATATCAGCCAACCTACATTTTATATCTAAGAATTTTTCTGCACCTAAATCTGCTCCGAATCCACCTTCTGTTACTACATAATCTGCAAAGTTCATAGCCATTTTTGTTGCTATAACCGAATTACATCCGTGAGCAATATTAGCAAACGGACCTCCATGAACAAATGCTGGTGTTCCTTCTAGAGTTTGAACTAGATTAGGTTTTAAAGCATCCTTTAATAAAGCTGCCATAGATCCATTAGCATTTAACTCTTGAGCACTTACTGGATTTCCAGCATAATTATATCCTATTATTATGTTTCCTAGTTTTTCTCTTAAATCTCCAATATTATTTGCTAAACAAAATGCTGCCATTACCTCTGAAGCAACTGTTATATCAAATCCATCTTCTCTAACTATTCCGTCCGCCTTTTTACCCATTCCACAAACTATATTCCTAAGTTGTCTGTCATTCATATCTACACATCTTCTCCAAGTAATAGTTTTAGGATTTATACCTAAGTTATTTCCTTGATGAATATGGTTATCAATCATAGCTGCTAATAAATTGTTTGCTGCTCCTATTGCATGGAAATCTCCTGTAAAGTGTAAATTTATATCTTCCATTGGAACAACTTGAGCATATCCTCCACCTGCTGCCCCACCTTTTAAACCAAATACAGGTCCTAAAGATGGCTCTCTTAAAGTAACTATTGCATTCTTACCTATCTTTTGTAAACCATCAGCTACACCTATAGTTGTAGTTGTTTTTCCTTCACCTGCTGGAGTGGGATTAATAGCTGTAGTTAATATTAACTTAGCCTTTTTATCTTTACTATGTGTTTTTAATAAATTATAATCAACTTTAGCTTTATATTTTCCATATAAATCTAAGTCATCTTCACTTAACCCTAATTTTTTTCCTATTTCTCTAATATGTAGAGGTTTTACTTCTTGTGCTATTTCTATATCTGATTTAAATTTCATTATTCATTTCCTCCAATATTTACAAATATATTCTATTATAATTTAAAACTTAAAAATAGTATATATAATAATTTGTTTTTTACGAATATTTTTTTATTTTTAACATTTTTAGTACGTGTTTTGTCGTACAAAAAAAGACAAAGTTTATTTAACTCTGCCTTTTCTAAAATTATTATCTAACTAATACTAATTTATCTTTTTCTTTAACTGATCCATTTACTAATGTTTCAATATCTTCATAACTATCAGTATTAGTTATTATTACAGGTGTTATTGTTGGATATCCAGCTTCTTTTATTTTTTCTATATTAAATTCTACTAAAAGATCTCCTACCTTTACTTTATCTCCTGCTTTAACATGAGTATCAAAATGCTCTCCATTTAGCTTTACAGTATCCAATCCTATATGAATTAAAATTTCAGCTCCATCATATGCAGTTAAACCAATAGCATGTTTTGTATCGAATACAGTTGAAATAGTTCCATTTACAGGAGATACAGCTCTACCTACACTTGGTTCTATCGCTATACCTTTACCTAACATACCTTCTGAGAATACTCCATCTCCTACTTTTTCAAGAGATACAACATTACCTTCTATTGGTGCTACTATAATATGAGCTTCTATCTTTTTATTTTCAACAACTGGAGTTTCTTCTATTTCAATTATTGCACCACTTGATATAAAATCTTCTAAATTAGACTTTATAACTGTAACACGTGGTCCATATATAACTTGCACACCATTACCTTTTATTATAACGCCTGCTGCTCCACTTGATTTTAATAAAGATTCACTTACTTTACTAGAATCTTTTACTGTAACACGAAGTCTTGTAGCGCAACAATCTAAGTCAGTTAAGTTAACTTGACCACCTAGACCTTTTAATATCCTGGCAGATACTTGATTATTTTGATTGTCTACATTACCGTCTTTTTTAGCATTTACATCTGCTCTTGTGTAAAGTTTAACCTCTACATCATCGTCTTCTCTTCCTGGAGTTTTGAAGTTAAATTTCTTTATTAAGAATGTAAATAAGAAGTAATATACTGCAAAGTACATTAATCCTACCACTATTATATTTATCCAATGAGTTTTAGCATTTCCTTGTAATATTCCAAATAATGATAAATCTATTAATCCTCCAGAGAATGTCATACCAACTCCAACATTTAACATGTGCATTAGCATGTAAGCTGCTCCTGCAAATATGCAATGAATAACATATAATATTGGAGCAACAAATAAGAATGTAAATTCTATTGGCTCAGTTATACCTGTTAACATAGATGTTAAAGCTGCAGATATTAATAATCCACCAGCAACCTTACGTTTTTCTGGTTTGGCACATTTGTACATAGCAAGCGCTGCTCCTGGTAAACCAAATATCATAAGTGGGAATTTACCCGACATAAATCTAGTAGCTTCTACACTGAATTCTGTAATTCCTGGAGTTGCAAGTTCCGCGAAGAATATGTTTTGAGCACCTTCTATTAATTGTCCTCCTACCATTGCCGTACCACCAACAGCAGTTTGCCAAAATGGTAAGTAGAATACATGATGAAGTCCAAAAGGAATTAATGCTCTTTCCATAAATCCGTATAACCAAGTTCCTCCATACCCTGAATCTCTTACTAAATCACCTACAGAATATATAGCATTTTGTACTGGAGGCCATGCATAGAACATTGCTATACCAACTAATAAGTAAACTATTGCAGATATAATAGGAACAAATCTAGTTCCACCAAAGAATGATAATACTTGCGGAAGTTCTATCTTATAGAAACGATTATGTAATGCCGATACTCCAAGTCCTACTATCATCCCACCAAATACGCCCATTTGAAGTGATGTTATACCTAAAACACTTGTTGTAGAACCATCAAGCATAGCTTCAGTTCCACCATTAATATTTATCATTGCACCTATTGATGCGTGCATAATTAAGAACGCTATAGCTCCTGATAAAGCTGCAACTTCTTTTTCTTTTTTGGCCATACCTATTGCAACACCCATTGCAAATAGCAAAGGTAAGTTTGCAAATACTATATCTCCCGCATTACTTAAAACTGTTAAAAATGCATTTATAGGAGTTCCTGGTCCCATAACACCCATTAATCCATATGCATTTAACATTGTTTCATTTGTAAATGATCCGCCTATTCCTAAAAATAAACCTGCTACTGGTAAAATAGCAATTGGTAGCATGAATGATCTTCCTACACGTTGTAAAACACCAAATATCTTGTCTTTCATAACTATCTTCCTCTCCCCCCACAATATTAATTGTTTTATAATTTCTTTTATAAAAATCTATTTTTATCATATTAATAATGATTATCTTACTATCGATACTATCATGGGAATAATATTGGTGTCAATAATTTTATGCAACCGCTTGCACTTTGTTTTTTATATTTATATTTATTTTTTTTTACAATTCTTTTCAAAAAAATAAATGCCTTAATATTAAGAGCATTTACTTTTAACTATTATTTATTTGATAAAATCTCTAATAAGTCTTCTAATTCATCATACGGCATTTTATTCAAGCACATCAAATTATAAAGAAGAGTTCCACATCCTTGAACCTTTATTTTTGATGGATTTATTTGAACTACATCTAAAACTAGTTTACCACTTCCATTTAATATTCCCTTTTGTATCATATCTAAAGTGTCTTGTAAAATACCTAATAATTTATAATCATGTATTCCACATTTTATATAGTCTTCTCTTTTTAAAATAGGAACTTGTATAGTCTGTGAAATTACATACATATTTATTAACCTAATTTGGCAATAAGATAAGGTTCTAATTATCCTAATTAATCTATTACTTTCATCTTTATATAAATCATTTTGAAAAAATATATTTCCTAATAAATAACCATAATACCTTAACTTATTTTCTTCATATTCATTTTTCGCGGATATTATCATTCCTTCTAATAGCTCTTTCGCTATAGAATCTTGATTTTTTTCTTCCTCAAAAAATTCATTCTGTCTAACGATACCATTTTTTTCTATATTTTCTCTTATTATTTCTAAAGCATAAAACAAAGAAATTAATATTTTTTTACTTTCTTTTGCAGTATAAACACTATCATCTATTTCATTTGTTATATCTTCAAATATTGATACTATCTCACTATTAAGTTTTTCATCCTTCAAATTATTTATATTTTGATTCACTTTTTTTAATAACTCTACATTATATTCATCTAAATATTTAAATTTAACCCCTATATCCCCCATGTTATCCCCTTTCATACTACGTTAATTATAAGTACAACTTTATTGTAGCAAAAAAAGTCTTCTAAAGTATTATTATAATAAAATACTTTAGAAGACTTTTTATTAAGCTCCCATATTAGGCTTATCTTTTTTCAGTAAAACATTATTTAAATCTTTTGGTAACTCTTTCTCTAGCATATCATCTTGCAACATCTCTATAAATTTCGACACTAACTTACTATCAAAATGACTCCCCGAACATTGTTTTAATTCAATAATCGCTTGGTTGTAATCTTTTCTAACGTTATAAGGCCTCTTAGATGTCATAGCATCAAAACTATCTATAATAGTAAGTATCCTTGCTAAATATGGTATGGACGTTCCTTCTAAGTTACTCGGATATCCACTTCCATCAAATTTTTCATGATGATGCTTAATTATAGGTTCTACATCCTTAAATTCTTTAATTAAACTAACCAAATCTGATCCTAATGTAGGATGTTGTTTTAATATATTAAATTCACTTTGTGATAACTTTTCTCTTTTATTTAAAAGCTCTTTGGAAATTTCCAACTTACCTATATCATGTAAATAAGCTGCTAAAAGTAAATCTTTTTTTTGTGATTCTTTTAAATTTAAATGATTAGCAAATTTTTTAGCATAAATTACAACCCTCTCTGAATGACCATAAGTATACTTATCTTTCTTATTTATTCTATTTAGTATACTTGCTATAGATTGTAATGATTGCTTATTAATACTACTATCTATTTCATCTAATATGTTATAGTATCTTTCAACTCTATTTTTATCAAAGGATTTAGCTCTATATAGAGCATTATCCGCAAGTTCAATCAGCTCTTTTTTGTTTCCTGCCATATTTGGATACGATGATACACCAATTGAAACAGTAATATTTTTATTAGGTTGATGTTCTTGACCTTTAAAATAGGTAATTTGTATATTTTGACGAATCCTTTCACCTAATTCCAAAGCAAATTCTTCAGTCTTATCATACAATAATATGGCAAATTCTTCTCCACCATAACGGGTTACTACTCCAACATCGCCTACTGTGTCCTTTAAAACTTTACCTAACCTTGTAAGCAGCCAGTCCCCTTTTTGATGTCCATTTACATCATTAAAGTTTTTGAAATTATCTATATCCATAAATAGAAGAGAAACTTCTTTATTGTCCTTATGTGCTTTAACCATATATTCATCTAGTACATCTTGGAAACTTCTATGGTTATATAAACCGGTTAGACCATCTTTAATGGCTAATTCCGTTAATTTTAAGTTATGATCTTTTTCTATCTCTATATAATGGGATAGAATAAATGAAGTTATTAATAAAGAACTAACTAAAATTATATCCCCCTCAAAATAATGCGTAACTTGTAATTCATCAATTATTTGAGGTGAATTTACATTTATAAAATTAAATGACATTATTATCATGGATACTGCTAAAGCAATTGAAAAACTTATTTTTTTATTATACTGAATAGAAGATATTAGTATAATTATCATCCCTATATATTTAAATGAGCTATTAACTCCTCCTGTTTTTGCCATTAACGCAATAAACAAACATAATATTATACTAGCTTCGATTATGTTATACATATTAGGCGTATTCAGAAAACTTTTATTAGTATTTCCATACATCATTTTTGAACATAGTACCATAAATGATGCTATGCAACAATCAGATACAATTAATAGTAATGCGCTATTTATATCTAAGGATATACTATAATAACTAATTATATTTAAGCTGGCTAATATAATATATAAAAATTTTAAACCTACTAATATTTCCAGTATTTTTATATTTCTTTCTTGATCAAATTTATTCATTTTATTCACCTATTCCAAATAGTATAAATGACTCTAAATTAAGAAAAAACCATAAGAAAAAATTCTTATGGTTTTTTTACCTATTATTCTTCTCTTAAAGATTTAGGTACTTCTGGCTCAAAAAATATTGCCATACAGTAAGTACTTCCACTGTTAGCTACTTTGTTGAAAAAATTAACTAAGAATCCCATTTTAGTATCTCCTTTACATTATAATTTATATTAACAAATAATTTGTTAATTTCTAAAAATTATACTCTCACCTTTATCAATAGCTTATCTATAAGCAATATGACCTTAGTTCCTATTGCTGTCAGAGATATACTTTGCATATACAAACCTAAAACCATACATATTGCTAAGTAATTAAGATTTGTATAAAACATGCTTAATATAAACCCAATTGTGCATATAAAGAAATTTTTAAAAGCTTTTTTTCTTAATTTTTTTCTTGTTTCTTCTTTTTTTAATGGTTTATTTTTAGATGGTACAGGGCACTTTTTATAAATTATAAAAAATGAATGAATTAACATTAATCCTACAATTAAATAAATTATATGTCCATTTATGTTAATTATATTTTTACCTATTAAGGAAAAACCGTATGAAACTATAATTCCAGTAATAATACATCTATTTGGGCTAGATGAGTGAACTCCTCCACAACATCTTTTCATTAAACCACCTATTAAAGAAATAATTAATATTTCAAATAATGTATTAGTTATTAATCCAAAAATAAATGTAAAAACAACTGCAATGAAAATATGCATAAATATAAAAATACCGTATTTTAAAACTTCTAACTCTTCACCTGACTTGTTTGTATTTTCACCAATATATAAAGCTAACTTTGAAGAAATCGTTTCTGTAAGACTTTCCATCAATCCTCTATTAAAAACTTTTCCTTTACCTTATCTGTTACAAACTGTATCAGTACGGAGATTAAAACAAGTATTAAAAGTGAAGGTAGGGTGAATATAGCACTACTTACTGTATAATTATCTACCAAGTTACTTTCAGGAATTTTAAATACAAATGTAACTAAGAATATATAAACAAATTCACTCAGTATCAACGAAATAAATATTTTACATATTGCTATTATACAATTTATAAAACTATCTTTAGTTAAATTTGCAAGCATGAATAAAGTACACGTCATAGATAAAATCGTATGTATTCCAAAATTAATCGGAAGTGTTCTGATTAATGACACCATTAATCCTAATATTAATGTTTTTTTAAATATAATGTTTTTTGGTACTTTAATTTTTAATAAGTAGCATCCCACAAGCAGTACAACTGCACATTCTGGAAAACTTCTAACTAAAATATACCCTGGTGATGTGTGTAACATGTGTTTCTCCTTAGCATGTATTCTACTACAAGATGATTATAGCACAAATATATATAATTTCTACATCTAATCCCATTTATTTCATATTTTTTTAAGAAAACTTTTTTTATCCTGTATTCTTAATAAAAATCTATGTATAAAATAGCTTTTCTAGATATAGTTATTATATTTTTCATCAAAATAAGAGGCTATATTTTAGCCTCTCCTTATCATTTATTATAATATTGTCTTATTAATTCTTCTTCTCCCATTTTTACTAACTGTTTACTCATTAATCCCCCTAAATCACCACCTATTTTTCCATTTTCATAAGATGTAAGGTTTGCACCACCACTGTCATTAATGCCTAATTCATTTGCTATTTCCATTTTCATTTGATTTAAAGCTGATTTAGCATTTGGGTCTACCATTCTATTACTCATAAGTACCTCCTTAAAATAATTATTTTCTATTTATTATTTTGTTCATTTTTTATAAATCAACTTATTTTTTAGTAGGTTAAATATTTCCACAAAAATAATATGTGTAATTATAAACCTTCTCGTAAATCCTATAAATAAAATTAAATTAGTATCTGGAGGTCTTAAATGAATAATTTATTTCTAAGTGATTATGAATTAGTTGAAAGTATTGAATCAGCAAGTCCATGGTTTGTAGGTCTTTATATGGAAACATTCCTTGATAATTTAAACTCTTTGTCTAATGGAGAATATAGAAATGAATTTACATACGATATACGTAAATATGATCCATTATTATTAGATGAAAATATACTAGATATTTATAGTAGGGTTGAATCCCTACTAAAAATAATAAAAGGTAATAGAGTTTCTGATGCATTAAGGATGGTTCTTAATTATGATACTGACAATATTTATGATATATATGCACGCCAAGAAGCTATATATTTATTAAGTTTAATAAAAAACGAAAAAATAAAGTTACCAACATGTAATTAATAAAAGAAAGACTATTTATAATAAAGTAATACCTTACTATAAATAGTCTTTTATATTTTGAATTAATTTTTTACATTAGAGGAGCAAATACTCTTAATATAGCTTGCCATAAAGCATATCGTCTACCTTCTTTAATATCTTCTTTAGAAAATTCATGACTTTTTTCTATTGTATCTAACATATCTTCTTTTATATTACTTATACATTTATTTTTATATAAATAAACACCGCATTCAAAGTGTAAATATAAACTTCTATAGTCCATATTTATAGTTCCTACAGTTGCAATTTCATCATCACATAAAAATACCTTAGCATGTATAAACCCTGGTGTATATTCATAAATTTTCACACCATCTCTAATTAATTGAGGATAATACGATCTAGTCAATTTAAATACTGTTTTTTTATCTGGAATACCTGGTGTAACAATTTTCACATCTACACCTCTTTTAGCTGCTAAACAAAGAGCTGTCATCATTTCATTATCTATAATTAAATATGGTGTAAATATATAAACATATTTTTTAGCAGTATTAATAATATTCATATATACATTTTCCCCTACTATCTCCTCATCAAGAGGAGAGTCTCCATAAGGTTGTACATATCCGTCATTAACTATAGTTTCTACTTGATATACTTCTGGATTGTATATAAAATAATCTTCATCAGTTTTTCTTACTGAATTCCACATTTCTAAAAACATGATTGTTAAATTCCATACAGCATCTCCTTTTAACATTACTCCTGTATCTTTCCAATGACCAAATCGTTCTTTCTCATTTATATATTCATCTGCTAAATTAATACCACCTGTGAAACCTGTATGTCCATCTATTACTGTTATCTTCCTATGATCTCTATTGTTCATAGCCAAAGATAACAACGGTTTAAATGGATTAAAAGCAATACATTTTATTCCTTTTTTCTCTAATTTTTTATCATATCCTAAAGGTAATAAAGAAATACATCCCATATCATCATACATTAATCTGACATCTAGTCCTTCTTTAGCCTTTTGTTCAAGTATTTCTAAAATACCATTCCACATCTTTCCTTCTTCAATTATAAAATACTCCATAAATATATATTTCTTTGCTTTTTTTAATTCATTTATTAAATCCTCATAGTTATATTCACCTAAACTATAATACTTAACTTCTGTATTTTTATAAATTGGAAAACCTGCCGCATTATTTATATAATTAGCATGTCCTAAAATAATTGGATTTTCTTTTTCTATTTCATCTCTTACTTTATTATCTTGTTTCAATAACTCACTTGTTTTTTCTTGTACTTTTTCAAGTTCCCTTCTCATCTTTCTTGAAGGTTTTTTATTTCCTAATATTATATATAATATACCTCCTGAAATATTGAATATTAATATTGGTATAATCCAAGCTAATTTATATGCTGGGTTATCACTCTTATTAATTATCCAAAGTACTACTAAAGCACTTATTATTGTACATATAAAAGAGGCTCTAACAGAAATATGACTAAACTTAGTTATTAGCATTATAAATATTATAAGCTGTATTGTAAGCATTAATCCTACAATAACAATTCTACTAAATAAAAACCTTAATAATTTCATCTACTATCTCCCTTCAAAGAAATATTTCTATAAATTAATATTTTAAAATTATATCATATTAAAATATATTTTTTAAGTTTTCTTATATATTCTACGGTTAATAAAAAACCCAAGAATATCATGGTTCTTGAGTTTTTTATTAACTATATTAATTTGTTATCTTTTAATAAATTATATAATGTTGGTTTAAAATTAAACTCATTCATTAATGCTTCTACTTGTTTCAATGATTTTTCTTTTTTATCTTTTGCTAAGTTTGATTTTGAAGCCCTTATTAAGATATTTTTCGGAGAATGTGCTATATCTATAAACTCTAATAATTGAGTTTTATATCCTACACACTCTAGTAAATTACCTCTTACAGAATCAGTCATTAGAGCCGCTACTCGTTCTTGAATTATTCCATACTTAGTTAGTATATCTAATGAATTTGATTTCATTTGATGATTAAATTCATGCTGACAACAAGGAACCGAAAATATCATTTTAGCCTTCCATTTAATAGCATTATAAAGAGCATAATCTGTAGCTGTATCACATGCATGTAATGTAATTACCATGTCTACTTTATTGTTATATTTAAATCCGTTTATATCTCCAAGTTCAAAATGTAAATTTTCAAATTCATATTTTTTTGCTATTTCATTACACTTTGTAATTACATCTTCTTTTAAATCTAGGCCTATCATCTTCACATTAATTTTTTTAATTTCTACAAAGTAATAATAAAGTACAAATGTTAAATATGATTTACCACATCCAAAATCTAATATAGTAAGTTCTTCATAATTATTTTTCTTTATCTCATCATCTATTATTTCTATAAATCTATTTATTTGTTTATATTTATCATATTTAGAATTTACAACTTTTCCTTCTTTTGTAAATACACCTAAATCAATAAGAGGTTGTATTTGCATACCTTCTTTTAATATATAATTTTTTTCTTTATTATGACCTCTATCTGCTACCTTTGCATTATCACTTTTTTTCTTTCCTAAAAATACCTTACCTTTTTTTGATATCTTCATATCATAAGTTATATTTTCAGACCAAGCAGATAATTGCTTGTAATCTTCTTTCACAAAATCAAATACTTTATCTTTTAAATCTTCTACTTGAATATTTTCATGAAAAACTTGCTTATCTGTATACTTTTCAATTTGATAATACTCTTTTTTATTTTCTTTTAATAAAATTACTATTTTATTATATTTCACTTCTTTATTCTTCTTATTACTAATAACTATTTTGACTGCTTTGTCTTCACATATTGCATTGATTGATTTTATTATATCTTCCATTTATATCACCTATCATCATTCTAGTTAGAATTATTTTCTTCTTTATCTTATTATTATACCATTAAGTATTGTTATATAATGATTTTTTTATTTCTGGTTATATTTTCTTTTAAATTTGACACTAATAAGGATATAAAGGAGGTATTATATGAGAGAACTTTTTAATCCCGATTTGTATCACGGTGCACATAAAAATAAAAATTATTTTGAAGGTTGGTACTATAAATTAGTCGATAGATATAATAATAACAAGCTTGCTATTATACCTGGCATATCCTATGGAAATAGTGATGATGAACATCATGCATTTATCCAAGTTTTAAATGGTCACGATGTTATATACGATTATATAGAATTTGATTCACAAGATTTTAAGTTTAATAATAATAAATTTAAAATTTCCATAAAATCAAATATATTCACCTTAAATAATATTGACTTAAATCTTGAATATAATAATAAAAGAATTAATGGACATCTTATTTTTAAAAATACAGTTAAGTGGCCTTCTAATGTTTTTAGTCCTGGAAGTATGGGGTTTTATAATTATCTAAAATTTATGGAGTGTTATTCTCAAGTTTGTATAGTAAACGGTTCTATTCTTGGATGTTTAAATATAGACAATAAGAATATTGATTTTACTGGTGGTAAAGTCTATATTGAAAAAAATTGGGGCAAAAGTTTCCCTAAATCTTGGCTTTGGATTCAAAGTAATAATTTTAAAGATAGAAGTGTTTCTGTCACTTGTTCCTTAGGAGAAGTACCTATTCCTGGAAAGATTTTTCAAGGCTTTCTTATTGGAGTAACAGTAAATAATAAATTTATTAGCTTTACTACTATTAATAGAAGTAAATTAACTCTTAAAAGTCTTGGTGATGATGTAACATTAACAGTTCAAAATAAAAATTTAAGATTAACTCTTAAAACTTTTACAAATAAAAATAACTTTGTTTTATGTAAAGGACCCAAAAATGGTACCATGTCACCAGCTGTAAAAGAAACTCTAAACGGTCAAGTTTATATGCTTTTAGAAGATATAAAAAGTAATAAAAAAATCTATGAAGATATTGGTTTAAGCACGGGTGTTGAATACGGCGGCACTTTAATGAAAGATTTTTCCTATTCAGCTAAACAAAAAAAACTGTAGTTTTAACTACAGTTTTTTTATCTTATATATCTGTTTCTTCTAGTAACTCCATTAACTTATTATTAATAATTTCAACATTAACTTGTGTTAAATTTTCTATGGCTAATCTTTTTAATCCTCTAATACTGATATTTATTTTATTCTGTATGTTAATATCTTTATCATTCTCTTTTATATTATAGATAAATTCTTTTAGTGAGTATATTTTAAATTGTTCTATTTCTCTTTCTTTGGCCATTTCCTCAAATAAAGCTATAATAATATCTTGATATGTAGCTTCTTTATCAAGATTTAAATATTTTGATATATTAGGCATTATATATTCAAACAACATCCTTCTTACTTGAATATCGCTAAATCCCATGCTTTTCCCTATATTCAAAATCATTTCATCTGGTATTTCTAAAAGCTTAGAAAAAATTACTTCATCATCTATTGGTTTAATATAATATTCTCTTCCTTTTAATTTTCTAATAACCTTTATCGTATCATAATACCCTAATTTCATATTTCTATGAGCTATTTCCTGAGTAAATATAAAAGTCCCTCCCAAATCCTTAGATGGTTGTATTTCTACCACATTAACATTTTTATCAATATGTCTTAACTTTTTAGTAGAATTAAGTCTAATAGCAATTATCTTATCGTATTTTTTATTTGCTAAGAGACTTACTGGGCAATTATCATAAATACCCCCATCTAAAAATGCTTTTCCATCCAATGGTTCCATTTTCAAGCCTGGATATCTAGCACTTGCCATTATAAAATCCTTCAACTTACCTTTTGGTATATCTTCTTTAAGTATTTTAATAGGTGTTAATGGACCAAGTTCTACTGTTACTAGTCCAAAATCTATTTTACTTTTTCTGAGTTTATCCTCATCTATAAAATCATCTACGACTTTTCTTAAGTTATCAGCATCAATGCCTCTATTTAATATTATTTTTTTTGCTTCACCCGAAAAATAGGATATAGTTTTTATATCTAAATTTCTATTTATAATATTTTCCATATGTCTACCTTCTATATCGAATAACATCTCTGGAGTTACATCACTCCACAGTTTAAAGCACTGATTAAAATCTCCTTGTGCAAACATGGCTGCATTAAATGCTCCTATTGAAGTTCCAACTATACCGTCTATTTTATAACCTTCTTCAAGTAGTGCTTTTATTGCACCTATATGAAAAGCTCCCCTAGCTCCTCCACCTTCCAACGCTACACCTAACATAATAAAATCATCTCCAACTATTAATATCTATTTAAAATTTATTTCCTGTTTAATTAATATTATACAAAAAAGAAGTCATTTACATTTAGTAAACAACTTCTTTTCATTATATTATTTATTTATATCTAATAATACTATTTTATCCCTTTGTAATGTTTCTTTAACATCGATTACTCTTTGATTAGAAGATCCTCTTAATATAAGACTTAGATTCTTATTTTCTTCTTCAAATTTCCCATCTACTAAGACATCTATATAGTTTAATATCTTCTTTTGAACCTCATCAAAATTTTCAAATACATATCCCGTCCAAATATATATTTTCTTATTTGGATATTTACTTTTAAATGCTTTACATACTTGTAAAATACCTTCAGCGTTTTCAGTACAAAGAGGTTCTCCTCCTAAAATAGATAAATCTCTCTTTACATTATGGTTATCAATTTTGGTAAGTATATAGTTTAGGTCATCTCCTGTAAATTCTCTTCCTCCTGTAAAACTCCATGTTTCTCCATTGAAGCATCCTTTACAACAATGGGGGCACCCTTGAGTCCACAAAGACATATTAATTCCAAACCCATTAGCTATATCATTATCTTTTATTTTATTTATTCTCATATTTCATGCTCCCTTAATTATTTTAGCATGGTAATTATTATTATAAAATCATTATATTTTTTTCTCATATGGCATCATACAGCACATAGAGCCCTCTGGACATGGTCCAAATTGACAACTAGCTCCAAGAGTTTTAGAAAGTAGTTGACTTACTTTTTCAACTTCTTCCACCATAGTCCATGCTAGTTTATTAATTTCTTCTTGGGCTCTTCTACAACATCTGTGATGACAGAAGTTTATTAAAGATCTTAAGTTCATAGTACATATTATCTTAGTTTCACATGAATTAGGGAAAATATATCTAGCATTTTCTATAGCTTTTTTTTCTAAAGTTGAGCATAATCTTTTATATGCTGCTCTTAATTCATTGACAAATTTATCACTAGATTTATTTTCATTTTTCCAAGCTTCAAATTCATCTTTATCTATATTGCATTTTTTTAATTGTATATTTAAATATTCACCATAGTTTTCCTTATCATTAATATAATCGTATATTAATTTATCTACTATTTCATCATATAAATTTTGAGTATCTTCCATGTTTTTCTCATATGCTTTTAGTAGAACTTCATTATTTTTTATATCCTGTGGAATAACATATTCAAATTGTATTTCTTTAACGTATCTTTGAGATTGTTGACTATAAGAAGCTATTCTATGTCTCACTAATTGATGAGTTAAACTTCTAGATACACCCTCTATTGCAAAACTAAAACTTATATGCTCTAATACGCTTCCATGTCCCATAGATGTTATCATCTTTATGAATTTTTCAATACTTTCTGGTGTTTGTTTTTCCATTAAATCATCTATATTTGATGGTGAATAACATAATTTCCCTGCTGTAGCTATTACTAGTTCTGGATTCATAGTGTGTGATATTAATTTTACCTTTAAAGTTGTTTCCATATTAAATTCTCTCCCTTTTCTCTTCAATTTCTATTGTTTGTTCTATTAATTCTATTACTGTCATCTGCCCAACACCATTTGGTACAGGTGTTAAGTTACAATTTTTATTAATTAAGCCCTCATAATCAGATTTACATACGTCACCGCACATTTTGCCTTCTTCATTAAAATTAATAGACACATCTATTATAGTTGTGCTAGGTGAAAAATCTTCACTTCTTAAGAAATTTGACTTGCCTACTGCCGTTACAACTATATCGGATAATTTTATTTTTTCTTTTAGATTTTTAGTTTTACTATGAGCTATAGTTACTGTAGCATTCTCATTTAAAAATAGTTGTGATAATGGTTTACCTACTATATTAGAACGATTTATTATTAATACATCTTGTCCTTCTATATCTATTTTAAATTCTTTTAAAAGTGTAATTATTCCTCTTGGTGTGCATGCTACATTTCCGTCTAATCCAAGACATAGTTTTCCCATATTTCCTATAGTAAATCCATCTACATCTTTGTCATTTTCAATAATGTTAGTTAAATAGTCTTCATCTAAGTGCTTTGGTATAGGTAGCTGTAATAAAATTCCTGTAACATCTTTATCTTCATTTAATTTTAAAATTGTTTCTTCTACAATTTCTTGTTTTACATCTTCTTCTAAATGAATTATTTTAGACTCTATTCCCACTTCTTCGCATCTTTTTATTTTATTTGCAACATATTTTCCACTGGCAAAATCATTTCCTATTCTTATTATTATTAAAGAAGGCTTCTTATTTAGTTTATTTACCCTATTTCTTAATATTTCTATCTTTTTAATTACTAATTGTCTTGCATCAAGTAATGCCATCTATGTCATCCTTCTTTCCTACCTATTTTTATGTATAATATAAAAGGTGCTAATGCACCTTCTCTCCTATAAATGTAATACTCTTTGTCCTATTTCTTGAGTACGTCCTTTACCCCACATATTTGATCCTATATATCCACAAGTTCTTCTCATAACTTGCATATTATCTTTATCTTTATTTCCACAGTTTGGACAATACCATTCTAAATTATCATCAAGTTTTATTTCTCCAGTGTAATCACAACTAAAGCAAACATCTGGTTTAGTATTTATTTCAGCATATTGTATGTTGTGATAAATATAATTAATTATTTGTTCTACTGCAGGTAAATTTTTACTCATATCTGGTACTTCAACATAACTTATACATCCACCTAAACTTATATCGTGGAATTGACTTTCGAATCTTAATTTTTCAAAAGCATCTATTTCTTCACTTACATGAACATGATATGAGTTAGTATAGTACATTCTATCTGTTACATTTTTGATTTTACCAAATTTCTGTTGATCAATTCTACAGAATCTTGAAGTTAAACTTTCTCCCGGAGTTCCATATAATCCAAATCCAAGTCCGCTTTCTTTTTTCCACTCACTACATCTATTATTTAAGTGATTCATAACTTTTATAACAAATTCTTCTCCTTCTTTACTAGTATGTGAGATACCAAGCATTGCTTGTGTCATTTCATATATCCCAACGTATCCTAATGAAAGAGTTGAATATCCATTTTCAAGTAATGAATCTATTTTTTCACCTTTTTCTAATCTTGCTATTCCTCCATGTTGCCAATGTATTGGAGAAATATCAGATGTTGTTCCTTTTAATAAATTGTGCCTAACCATTAAAGCTTCTTTGCAAAGATCTAATCTTTCATTTAATATTCGCCAGAATTTCTCCATATTTTTGTCAGCACTTAATGCTACTTGTACTAAGTTTAAAGAAATAACCCCTTGATTAAATCTTCCGTACCATTTGTAATTTCCATTTTCATCTTTCCAAGGAGATAAATGAGATCTACAACCCATTGGTGGGAATGTACTACCTTCATAATTTCTTCTCATTATTTTAGCACTTTGATAATCTGGTACTAATCTTTTAGTATTACATTTTCCAGCTAGCTTAGTAATGTAATCATATTTTCCACCTTCTAAACAGTTATGTTCATCTAGAAGATAAACTAATTTAGGAAATTCTTCTCCTATTGGCTGACCTTTATAATTTTTCATACCGTCTAATCTTTGTATTATCATTTCTTCACATATTAAAGCCATTTCTCTTTCGTACT
>JAVXJA010000004.1:133097-135023 GCA_036648085.1 Terrisporobacter sp. | reverse complement strand
CTATAAAATTTGTAAAGTATTTATAAAAAATTATAGAGTTTATACGTCAGTTAAGTATGTATTACTCTACATTTGAAGATTATGATAAATCACTAGATATATTGGATAATATGAAAAAATCCATATGCAATATTAATACAATGAAGGCAAAGATTTATATAAAAAGTAATGATTTGAACCAAGGTAGAAAGTTATATCAAGAATCTTTTTTAGATTCTATGATTGAAGTACAAGAAATATTATATGGACTAGCATTCTCTTATTACAAAGATGATATAAAGTTAGCTGAAAGATATATGGACCTAAGATTAAAGATGAATTGTTTAAGTGATGGTAATAGCTTAAATGGAACATTTGATCATTATATCAGATTATCTGAGTTTTATGCACATCATGAAGATATTGATAAATGCTTAGATGCAATAAAAAAAGCAATAAATTCTATGAGTTTAAATAATGATGATGCACAAAACACTTGGTATTTTGATGAGATTGATTTAGGTAAATATAGTAGTTCTACAACACAAATAAGTAATATTGTAATTAGTGTATTAGATAAAGATGAATATAATTTTTTAAGAAAGAATAATGAGTTTATTAATTTAAAAAATAAAATAAGAAAAATAAAGTTTAAGTAGACCAAAGTTAGGATGAAGATAAGGAAAGTAGGTATAAGAATGCTTGAAATAAGCAATGTGAGCTTAAGTTATGATATATATAATTTTAAAAATAGCAAAATACCTATAAGTTATTCTATGGGATATTCATTATCATAAGATTATCCTGGATTTACACTACGTGAGCTATTAAAAGAGGCAGATGATTGCATGTATACAAATAAAAAGGCATATTATGCTAAAAAATTATTGTGATTAAAATAAAAAGTAAATAAAGACTTGCAATATAAGAAATATATAATAGAAGTAATCTTGAGAACTAGTTTCATAAATTAGTTCTCAAATTTTAATAATTATGATAAATATAATAATTTATATACATTAGGTACTATTTTAATTGGATAACTAGGTAAGTCTTATAATAAACTATTCTATTTTCTTTTAGAAGAAAATTTTCTAGGATCAAAATACAAGAAATACAAACTAAGAGCTATAAGAAAAATACTTGTTTTATCACCAGCCCCAAAATAAATTAAAAGACCAAAAGCAAGACAAAACCCACCAAAGCAATTTAAAAGTGTGTTAATTTTTTTTAGTTTTTTATCACTCATTGTTTCCCAACAAGTAGGGCTACAATAATTTATTTTTTTATTTTTTGCATATTCTTCTCTTTCTTTGTTATATTCATTTTCAGTTTTTTGTTTTTGATTTTCAATTACATCTTTAAAATCTTCTTTATAAAGATTTTTTGATTCATTTAATTCTTTTTTTATGTCATCATTGTTTTTATGCATTTAAAAAATCTCCTTTTTGTAGTCCGATTAATTATATCAAACTAAGTTAAAACTATCAAATTCAATGTATTATATTTTACTAGTATTGACAAAAAATGTTGTGGAGATTAAATATTAGCATGATAACCCTTTAGATTAATTTCTAAGGGATTTTATTATGTTTTTTGTGAATAAATAATTATAGACTATGTATCTACACCATAGTTTATAATTGTAATAGAGGTGATAAAATGAAATTTTCAACAGGGGAAGTGAGCAAATTATTTCAAATAAGCAAAGACACATTAAGATATTATGATAAAATAGGAATATTAAAACCAGAGATAAATAGTACAAATAACTACAGATACTACACTATTTATCATATAGAAAAGCTAGGTATGATACTTGGAACAAAGTATTTTGGCATACCATTAGCAGAGATAAAAACAACTATTGATAGTGAAGATTTATCAAAATATATGGGCTTAATAGAAAAACAAGAAGAAATAATTGACAACAAGATAAAAGAAATG